>DATJBO010000071.1:0-5306 GCA_035515315.1 Solirubrobacteraceae bacterium | reverse complement strand
GGTCGGCGGCGTTGGCCTCGCGCTGGACACAGACGGGGGACGTCAGGGCGGCGGACTAACCTCGTTTCGTGCTCTCCGGATCGGAGCTGTGGCTGCTGCGGCTGATGGCCGACCGCGGCCTGGCGCTGCTCGACGCGGACGGCCTGATGGTCGTGATCGACGAGCGCGGCGAGCTGCGGGTGGCCGCCTCGAGCGGGAGCGCGGCGCCGAAAGTCGGAATCGTCCCCGTCCGCGGGACGGCGTTGGGCGCGCTCTACAGCGAGGGCCGCTCGGTCGCCCTCGATCGCCCCCGGGGTCCCGAGGCGGCGTGGCTGTACGAGCTGGGCGTCGAGGCCCGGGCGATCCTCGCCGAGCCGTTCCAGATGGACGGACAGGGCGGCGGGATCGTGATCGCGATGCGCACGCGGGGAAGCTTCGGCAAGGCCGACGCAGAAGCGTTCAGGGCGTTCGCCGCCAGCGTCTCCCAGCGCCTCGCGGCCGAGCGCTCGGTCGAGATCGAACGCCTGCGCTTCGGCATGCAGGCCCGCGAGCACGAGCGCACCCGCTGGGCACGGGAGATCCACGACGAGAGCATCCAGGGCATCGGGGCCCTGCGCCTGCGGCTGGCCAACGCCCGCGACGACGAGGACCCGGCCGCGCTGAGGGCGGCGGTGGACACCGCCCTGGAGGGCCTGGGGCATGAGATCGACGGCCTGCGCCACCTGATCACCGAGCTCAGGCCGGCCGCGCTCGACGACCTCGGCCTCGCCGCCGCGCTCGAGGCCCTGGCCAGGCGCGCCCAGGCGATCGACGGGCTCGAGGTGAAGACCGAGATCGACCTCTCGGGCCTCGGCGCGGCGGCCGCCGGCGCCAGCGACGGAATCGGCGGCGAGCGCCTGGACGCGGAGCTGGAGAGCACCGTGTACCGGATTGCGCAGGAGGCGCTCACGAACGTCAGCCGCCACGCCGAGGCGACCAGCGCGGTGGTCGCGGTCAGCGCCGGTGGCGGAGCGCTGGAGCTGACCGTGACCGACGACGGGAAGGGGATGCCGGGCCAGGAGCGTCTCGGCCCTCGCGGCGATGGCCTGGAGGGCGGCTTCGGGATGTCGGGCATGCGCGAGCGGGCCGAGCTGGTCGGCGGGGAGCTGCAGTTCCGCCCGGCCCCCGGCAAGGGCACGCAGGTGCGTCTGAGCGTGCCCCTCCGTGGGCGCCCCGCGGCCGCCGCCTGAGGCTCAGCCGAGGCTCAGCTGCGGGTCCCGCTGCTGCGGCGCACGTAGGCCGTGATCTCGGCGCGGGAGGAGATGCCGAGCTTCTCGATCGCGCGGGCCCTGTAGGTCTTGACGGTTCGCTCGGCGACCTTCAGCTGCTCGGCGATCTCGGGGTTCGTGAAGCCGTCGGCGATCAGCTGGATCACCTCAGACTCGCGCTCGCTCAGAGCCACGTCCTCGCCGCCGGCACCGCTTTCGGCCGCCGCGAGCACCGCTCCGAGCCGCGGGTGCAGGTAGTTGCCGCCTTCGACCGCGGTCCTGAATGCCTGCAGCAGCTCAGCCGGCTCTGCCTCCTTGAGGACGTAGCTCCTGGCGCCCGCGCGCAGGGCCTGGCGGGCGTACTCAGGGTCCTCGCGCATCGTCAGGATCGCGACCGCGAGCGTGGGATGGGAGATGAACACCTGCGGCAGGGCGCCGAGGCTCGAGCCTCCCGGCATCGTCAGGTCGAGCGTCAGCAGATCGGGCTTGAGCTCGCGCACCTCGCGGACCATCGAGGGGATGTCGGCCGCTTCCCCGACGACTTCGAACTCGCCCTCCTCACGCTCCAGCACCGAGCGGATGCCGTCGCGGACGATCGCGTGGTCGTCGGCGATGATCACTGAGATCGGTCCACTCGAGAGCGGGTCGCCTGCGGGCATCGACCGCACACGGTAGCGGCCGCGGATGACCGATTCCGGGAGCGCGGCCAAATGGGCCGGTCGGCGCACTTGCAACCGTCGGTTTCGGTCGCGGGTGGCCGATAGGGTGCTGGCCGTGCCCTGGGCCCTGAAGTCCCCGAAGCTGGCCAGGATCCTCGTCTCGTACACGATCAACCGGCTGGGGACCTGGGTCGGACTGCTGGCGCTGCTGGTGTCGGTGTTCGACCACACGCACTCGGCGCTCGCCCTGTCCGCGCTGCTGTTCGCCGGTCAGGCGCTGCCGGCGCTGGTGGGCCCCGCGCTGGTCGCGCGCGTCGAGGCCTCCAAGCGGCGCAGCGAGCTCACCGCCCTGTACCTGTTCGAGGCGGTCGTCACGGTAGGGCTGGCGGTGCTGCTCGGCAACTTCTCGCTGGCGGCGATCCTCGTGCTCGTGGCCCTCGACGGGACGGCCTCGCTGGCGGCGAGCGCACTGCTGCGCGCGGAGGTCGCCAGGGCGGCCCGCGAGGAGGCGGAGGCGCTGGCCGGCGACGGTCACGTGGCCGAGCAGGAGCGGCTGGCCCCGGGAGTCGACCGCAGCGACCGCGCGATCGAGGCCGAGCGCAAAGGCAATGCCGCGATGAACGTGGCCTTCTCGGTGTCGTTCCTGATCGGGCCGCTCCTGGGAGGCGTGGTGGTGGCCGCGGCCGGCCCGGCGACGGCCCTGCTGATCGACGCCGGCTCCTTCCTCGTGGCGGGGGCGCTGGTGCTGGACCTCCATCCCCACGTCGAGGAGGCCGCCGGGGATTCCGTGCGGGCCCGGCTGCGGGCGGCCTGGACGCACATCGAAGAGACCCCGATGCTGCGGGCGGTGCTGCTGGTCGAGGCCGTCGCGATCGTGTTCCTCGAGGCGGTGGGACCGATCGAGGTGGGCTACGCGAAGGCCACACTCAACGCAGGCGACCGAGGGCTGGGGCTGCTCCTGGCGACGTGGGGAGCCGGCACGGTGGTGGGCAGCGTCGCCTTCGCCCGTCTCGGCCGCCGCCCGCTCGGCCTGACGCTCAGCTTCGGCACGTTCGCGGTGGGGCTCGCCTACCTGGGCTACACGCTCGCCCCCACGCTCCTGGTGGCGTGCCTGGCTGCGGTTCTCGGCGGTGTCGGCAATGGCATCGAGCTGCCGTCGCTGAACAGCATCGTGCAGCAGCTCACGCCCAAGCGCCTGCACGGACGCCTGATGGGGGCCGTCGAATCGATGACGGCCCTGTGCCTGGCGATCGGGCTCCCCCTCGGGGGCCTGCTCGTCGCGATCAGCTCGGCCCGGGCCGCCTTCCTGATCATCGGGCTCGCCACCGTGGCGGCGGCGACCGCGCTGTTCGCGGTCACCAGGGGCCTGCGACTGGTGAGCTCCGGGGAGGAGCCGGCGCTGGCGGCCGGCGGCGACGGGCAGATCCTGCGCAGCGACATCCCCGCGACGGACTGACGCCGTAGCGCCCACAGCGGCCCACACCGGGCTTGCCGGGGCGGCCGACCTCGTGTCGGGGCTCAAGTGGGACACCGTGTCGTCCGTTAATGACGATAGGTAGACGATGCGTGCGCCGCCCGTAACGACACGTCTGTACTGGGCGATCCAGGTCGGCGTGCTGGCGCTCTCCATCGCCGCCACCGTGTGGGTCTCGCAGGCATCCGAATGGCAGCCGCTGACGCTGGTGGTGGTGCTGCTCGCGTTGACGCTCGGCGGCGACCGGTTGTCGATCGAGACCCACAGCGGCGCCCTGAACCCGTCCTTCTACGCGCTGATGCTCGCGATGAGCCTCCTGGGTCCCGCCCCCGCGGTCGCCTTCGGCCTGTTGCTGCAGGTGATCACCTCCGCCCGCCGGCACGTCAGACCCGCCTTCTGGCTCGGCAACCTCACCGCCTTCGCGGTCGTCCCACTGGTCGGCGGCCTGATGGTCAAGGGGCTCTCGGAACGCTTCGTGGGCGGGCACGGACCGACCGAAAGCGTCAGCTTCGCGGTGATCGTCTTCAGCGCGGTGATCGTCGCGTTCGTCCTGAACTTCACGCTGATCGCGCTCGACGTACGCATGGTCGAGGGGCGATCCCTGCGGGCGGAGTTCCGCGAGCTGTTCTTCCCGCTGCTCTCGGGCGAGTTGGCCGCCGGCGTGCTGGTGGCGATCATCGCCGTCGGATACCAGAACCTGGCGCTCCCGATGCTCGTGGGCTCGATCGTCGTGATCGTGATCTACAGGCATCTGATGGTCGCCCTGCTGCGCTCCGAGGAGCGCGCCGAGAAACTCGAAGCGAGCACGCTCCAGCTCGCCGGGATGCAATGGGGCGTGCTGCGGACGCTTGCACGGGTGGTCAACGGCAGGGACCCCACGACCGGGCCCCACGCGGCCGCCACAGCCCGCTACGCAAAGGCGCTCGCCGCCGACGTCGGCCTCGACGAGGAGCAGCAGGAGATGGTCCATACCGCTGCCCTGCTGCACGAGATCGGCAAGTTCGGGTGGCCCGACCGCCTGCTGCACGGAGAGCTGGCCACCGACGAGGACATGGAGATCGTCAGACGCCACCCCCAGGAAGGCGCCGCCCTGGTGAGCGCCCTGCAGGGCTATGGGGCGGTGGCCGACGCGATCCTCTACCACCACGAGCGCATGGACGGCGGCGGCTATCCGGCCGGGCTGATCGGGAACGAGATCCCCCAGGCCTCGCGCATCCTCGCGATCGTCTCCACGTACGACGCGATGACCGCCGGACGCCCGCACCGGCCGGCGATGACCCCCGAGGAAGCCACCGAGGAGCTCCGCGTGGGTGCCCGCAACGGCCAGCTGGACCCCGAGCTGGTGGAGCGCTTCATCGCGCTGCTGTCCCGCGAGGGCAGCACCTTCGGGAAAGGCACCGAGTTCGAGGAGGAGCTCGACTTCCGCCGCCACGTCAGCCGGCTCGCCCACTCCGGCGCCGAAGGGAACGAGCAGAACGACGGCAAGAACCGCGAGGCGGTCGGCGGAGAGCTCCGCCGGCGGATTGCGTCCTGGCAGCCGGCAAGCCTGCAGAGACGCCAAGGGCGTCACGCGGCACGCGAGACGCCCTCAACTTGAAGCCAGTGCGGTCGTTGCCGACCGGTGGGCTTCTGATCTAGTGGTTACGACCTCTTGCCATCTTGGTCTCCTTCCGGCGTTGCCCCTGACGGGCCGTCTTGCGAGCTCGCACCCGTCTCCATCCAGGAACGGGAGACCTCCTCGTTTGAGTAGGTTTGGCCAGACTAGCCGAGCTCTGAGCGCAAGTCAACGTCTGCGCAGGTTTGCAATTGCCCGTGCATCTTTGCGCAGCCTGCGGAAGGAACATGGTGCGCGAAACGCCCCCAAAGCTGTCCCCCGCTCAAGTTCCCAGCCGTTCCTGACGATCAGGCAACAGACATGACCCCCCTCGCAACACACAGACCGCGGGA
>DATJBO010000070.1:0-10504 GCA_035515315.1 Solirubrobacteraceae bacterium | reverse complement strand
GCGGGGCTTGCCATTGAACTCTTCGAACAGGTCCTCCATCCAGTCCCGCCACCCCGACTCCCCTCGGTAGGTGTAGTCGGACACGGAGCTGGCGCAGTTGCGCATGTAGAAGCCCGGCGCGAGGATGTCGGACGGCACCTCGCCCGCCTTCATCGCTGCCACTGCGCGGGCGTGCAGCTGGACGTTGTGCTCGCTGGTGCCCGGCTGGGCAACCGGCGCCGCCGCCGTGGCCAGCCGCAGCCTTGCACTGCTCGATCCGTTCATCGCCTGTTCCTGCATTTGCCCCTAAGAACGTCAACGCCGAAAAAAGGTTGGGGGGGGACGAAGAAATCTCTTTGCGGTTGCGATCAGGCCTGCCGGGGGGTAGATTCTTGTTGCCGCAACGGGGCCTAGGAAGGGGAGTTTGTTGGCAACCAGGGTTCGACCCATACCACCGAGCACGGCCGCTCGGCACGCGCTCTCCTCGGACGAGCAGCTCGTCAGGTTGATCCGTGAGAACGATCCGGTCGCCTTCGAGGCGCTGTACGAGCGCCACCGGCGGGAGCTGCTGTCGTTCTGCCTGTACATGCTCGGCTCGCGGGCCGACGCCGAAGAAGCGCTCCAGGTCACGTTCGCCTCGGCCTACCGTGCGCTCCTCGCCGACGAGCGCCCGGTGGCGTTGCGCCCGTGGCTGTTCACGATCGCGCGCAACCAGTGCCTGACAATTCTGCGCCGCCGTCGCCCCACGGTCGAGCTCGGGGGCGAGGCCGCCGTCACCGGGGACCCGTTCCGGGAGCTCGAGCTGCGCGAGGAGATCCGTCACACGCTCGCGGGTGTACGGGAGCTGCCGGAGCGCCAGCGTGCGGCGATGGTGCTCGCCGAGCTGCATGGCCTCAGCCAGGCGGAGATCGGGAGCGTGCTCGGGCTACGCCCCGAACAGGTCAAGGCGCTCGTCTACCAGGCCCGGGCGAGCCTCATCTCCGAACGCAGCGCCCGCGACGCCGACTGCCGTGAGATCCGCGAGGAGCTGGCCTCCGCCCGCGGCGCCGCGCTTCTGAAAGGGAAGCTGCGCCGGCACGTCCGCGCGTGCCCGGACTGCCGCACCTACGCCGACGGCGTGGCACGCCGCCGACGCGGCTTCGGAGCGTGCCTGCCGCTGGCCCCGTGGCTCTCGCTGAAGCTGCGCGCGCTCCAGGACACCCTCACCAGCGCCGGCACCGAACAGCTGACCTACGCCGGCGGGACGACCCTCGGCGGGACGGTCGCCGGCGCAGCCCTGGTCGCGGGCGGCCCGATCAAGGCGATCGCGGTGAAGGTCGCCGCCGGCGCAGCCCTACTGGGTCTGTCGACGGGTCTCGGCGCGCCCGTGCTGAGCACCCCCTCCGCGCACCACGGCGGGTCCACGGCCGGCCTGGTGGCCAAGCCCGCGTGGCTGCCCCTGCTCGGCGAAGGCGAAGGTGGAGGCGGGGGCAGAGGGCCCACCAATCACGGCCCGGGAGGGGGCGCGGGTTGGAGCGGCGGCGGCTCGGGCGAGCCTCCCGGCGGCCAGCCACCGGGTGGAGCGGGCGTACCCCCGCTCGGCGGCATCGAAGGGAGCGCCGGCGGCAGCGGCGGGTATGGGGGCGGAGGCACCGGGGGCGCCTCCGGGTCCTCGGACGGCTCCGGCGGGCACGGCGGCGGCTCCGCGGCCCACCACGCCACGGGGCCGTCGGCGAGCGGTCTCGCGGGAGCGGGCGCGGCCGGCGGCTCCGCGCGGCGCGGCCAGCATGGGGCCGCACACCAACGCGGCCAGGGCGGGCAATCCGGTGAAGCCGGGGGCGCCGGGGGATCGGGCCAGTCAGTCGAAGGGGAAGGGTCCGGCGGCTCGGGCCAGCCGGGTGAATCTGGTAACGCGGGAGGGGGTCACGGGCGCGTTAGGGGCGAAGGCTCGTCCTCCCCCGAAGGCGACGGTCACGCCCACGGCGGCGCCGGGGGCGGCCAGACCGGCGGCGGAGCCGGGGGCGGCGGCGGAGCCGGCGGCGCCGGGGCGCGAGAGCACAGCAAGAAGGAAGCGCAAAAGGCAAGGGAAGAAGCACAGAAAGAACGCCGGGGCGGCCGCAAGGAACGCGAACGCGAACACAGACAGGAAAAGCGCGAACACAACGAAGAAAAGCGCCTGCGGCAGCACGAAAGAGCCGAGCGTGAAGCCGAACACGCCCGCACGACGGCCAAACACCAGCGGGAACGCGAACAGAAGCAGAAACAAAGCAAAAGCCGCAAGCAGCGCGCCGAACGCAAGCACGAACGCGAAAAGAACCGCCGCAGCAAGAGACATTCGGCCCACAAGCCCGGCGGGGAAACGGAAGCGGCTACATAGACTGCGCCGAGTGCGCACCCTGATAGTCGGCCACGGCGGGCGCGAGAGCGCCCTCGCCACCCGGATGGCGCAGCACAGCGAGCTGCACGCGTTCCTCGGTCACGAGAACCCGACCATCGTCGAGCGGGCGGCCGCTTCGGGCGGCGGACACGAGCTCGGGGACGTCTGCGACGCGGACGCGGTCGCAGCCTTTGCCCGCTCCCGTGAGATCGACATCGCGATGGTCAGCTCCGACGAGCCGCTCGCCGCCGGCGTGGTCGACGCGCTGGTGGCGCAGGGAACGAGGGCGGTAGGCCCCACGCGGGCCGGCGCCGAGATCGAGTGGAACAAGGTGTTCGCCCGCTCCCTGCTCGCCGAGGTGGCACCGGACTCGGCCCCCCGGCTCCGGGTGGTGAGCGATCCAGCGGGGCTACGGGCGGCGTTCGAGCACTTCGGCGAGACGCCGGTGGCGGTCAAGCCCGCCGGCCTCACCGGGGGCAAGGGCGTGAAGGTGATGGGCCCCCACCTGGCCGACCACGACGCCGCCGCCGAGTACGCCCGCTCCCTGCTCTCGCGCGGGGAAGCCGTGCTGATCGAGGAGCGGGTCACCGGCGCCGAGTTCACGATCCAGGCGATCAGCGACGGGACCACGATCGTGTTCCCACCCTCGACCTACGACTACCCCTACCGGTACGACGGTGACGAGGGGCCCGGCACCGGCGGGATGGGTTCGCTGTCGATGCCGGAGCGGGCCCTGCCGTTCATGACCGAGGCCCACTACCGGCGGGCCTGCGAGATCGTCGAGCTGGTGATCGGGCGCCTGCGCGCCGAAGGCCGTCACTTCAGCGGCGTCATGAACAGCGGCTTCTTCGCGACCGCCGAGGGGGTCAAGGTGATCGAGTTCAACGCGCGCTTCGGCGACCCCGAGTGCATGAACATCATGAGCCTGTTCGAGGGGAGCTGGACGGAGGTGATGCGCCAGGTCAGCGAGGGGAGGCTCACGCCCGACGCGGTGACGTTGCGCAACGAGGCCTCGGTGGTGCTGTACCTGGTCTCGCCGGACTATGCGCTGCGCAAGGGGCCCCCGTACGAGTTCACGCTCGATGCCGCCCGCGTCGAAGGCGAGGGGTGCCACGTGTTCTTCTCCTCGGCGGTGGCCAGCGGCGAGAACCGCTACCGCACCGTGGGCACCTCCCGGGCGGTGGCGTTCGCGAGTACGGCGCCCTCATTGGAGCAGGCGCGCGAGCGGGTCGCGCGGTGCGCCGAGACCGTGCCCGTGCTCGAGTGGCGCCGCGAGGTCGGCGACGAACGCTACCTGCGGGGGCTGCGCCGCCTGGTTGAGACCTGCGAGCATTCCGCGCTCTAGATGATCGTCGAGACCTCGACCCACCCCCAATTCGTCTCCAACACCTACCTGCTCGCCGACGGCGACGGCGGCCCCGCCTTCTTCGTCGACGCGGGTGGCCCGGTGGAGCCCCTGGTGGAGGCCGCCGAGCGCCTGGGTCTGGCTCCCTCGCACGTGCTGCTGACCCACCACCACTTCGACCACGTCAGCGAGACCGCGAAGCTGCGCGAGCGCTGGCCCGGCCTGCGCGTGCTGATCAGCCCGCGCGAGCACGAGCTGCTGCAGGCCACCGGCGTGGAGGTGGGGGAGCTGTGGGAGATCGAAGCCGGCGAACGGCTGCCGCTGGGCAGGCTCGAGGTGCAGGCGCTGGCCACCCCCGGCCACACCTCCGGGATGCTCTCGTTCCTGGTGAGCGAGCACGCCGGCGCGCCGGACGGCGGGTCGGGCTCGCCCGTGCCGGGCGCCGTGTTCACGGGTGACACCCTCTTCAAGGACTCCGTCGGGGGCGTCCGGGCCCCGGGTCACAGCACCTACGGGGACCTCCGCGAGTCGATCATGGGGACGCTGATGCAGCTGCCCCAGGCGACCGTCATCTACCCCGGCCACGCCGACACGACGACGGTCGCCGACGAGTGGGAGTCGAACCCGTTCATCCGTGTCTGGCGCGGGCTGGACCCCGAGGGAACCGAGCGGTGCACCGCGATGGATCGTCCGGCGACGCTCGTGCTACGCGCCCCCGACTACGACGGGGGCACCAAGGCGTGGGTGCGCTGGGAGGACGGCAGCGACGACATCGTCCCCGGCTCGCAGGTCTCCACCCCCTAGCCGCTGCCGGCCACACACGCGAAACACTGCTCCCACAGGCGAGTTCTCGCCTTGTGCCGAGTAGCATAAGGGGGCGAATGGCGCGCGAGGACGAGAAGATCCCGAGCTCGCGCGCGCGGCGTACGGCAACGGTGGCCACGCTGGCGGCGAGCGAGGCCGTCAAGCAGTTCGGCACCCGGGCGGCGAACCTCGCGCGCGACGAGCAGGCCGCAGAGGAGGCGATGTCGCGCCGTCAGCTGGAGACGGCCAAGCAGATCGTGGCCGTGCTCGGGACGATGAAGGGTGCCGCCATGAAGCTCGGCCAGGTGATGTCCTTCCTGGACGTCGGGCTCGTGCCGGAGGAGCACCGTGACGAGTTCCAGCGCGAGCTGGCCAAGCTTCGCGACGCCGCTCCCACGGTGTCGTTCAAGCAGATGCGCCGCGTGATCGAGGAGGACCTCGAAGATCCGGTCGAGGAGGTGTTCGAGAGCTTCGAGGAGGAGCCGATCGCGGCGGCCTCGATCGGCCAGGTCTACCGCGCCAGGCTCGCCGAGGACGGGCGTGAGGTGGCGGTCAAGGTCCAGTATCCGGGCGTGTCCGGGGCCGTCAGGGCGGACCTGCAGAACCTCGACATGATCATGCGCCTGCTCAAGCGGATGACCCCCGGCCTCGACGCCGAAGCGATCACCGAGGAGATCCGGGAGCGGATCGTGGAGGAGCTCGACTACGAGCTCGAGGCGCAGAACCAGCGCTCGCTGGCGCGGATCTACGCCGGCCACCCGTTCATCTTCGTCCCCCCGGTGATCAGCTCGCTGTCCCGCGAGCGGGTGCTCGTCAGCGAGTTCGTCCACGGAGTCGGCTTCGAGGCCCTCAAGGAACGCGATCAGGACGAGCGCGACCGCCTCGGCGAGATCGTCTTCCGCTTCTTCCTCGGCAGCCTGTACCGCCACCGCCAGTTCTCGGGCGACCCTCACCCCGGCAACTTCCTGCTGCTCGAGGACGAGCGGGTGGCGTTCCTGGACTTCGGCCTGTTCAAGCGCATGGAGCCGGCGCCCGTGGAACTCGAGATCGCCGCCCAGCGGGCCGTCGTCGAGGGCGACCCGGCGAAGCTGCACGAGCTGCTCGCGAAATCGGGGTTCCTGCCCGAACCCGAGCGCGTCGACCCCGAGCACCTGCTCGCGTTCGTCACGGAAGCGATCTGGTGGTACACGACGGCCGACGAACCCGTTCAGCTCACCCCCGAGATCGCCACCCAGGTGATGATCGAGAGCTCCGACCCCCGCTCGAGCTACTTCCGCGAGATGCGCCACCAGGCGATGCGCCCGGAGCACCTGTTCGGCCGGCGCATGGAGATGCTCACGCTCGCGGTGCTGTCCCAGCTGCGCGCCAGCGCGAACTGGCACCGGATCGCCCGCGAGTGGATGTACGGGGAGGACCCTGTGACCGAGCTGGGTCGCCAGGAGGCCGAGTTCTACGGCCCCCGCGAGCTGCGCCCGACGGGCTGAGAAGCTGCGCCCAACGGGCTGGGGGCTGGGAAGCCGCGCCGGCCGGCCGGGGCCCGTCGACCGGCCGCTCCCTACAGGGTCTGGATCTGCACCAGGCTGGTCGTGCCGGGGCGTCCCGACGGCAGCCCGGCGGTGACCCCCACGCGCTGGCCGGGGCTGCACCAGCCGAGCTCGATGACCCGGCGGGCGGCGTCGGCGATCAGCGCCTCGGTGGTCTCGTGGCGGCGCATCGAGGCCGCCTGCACGCCCCACATCAGCCCGCAGCGGCGGACCGTCTCACGGCCGGGGGACAGCGCGTAGATGGGGACCGTCGGGCGGTGTGCCGAGACCAGCCGGGCCGAGCGGCCCGACAGGGTGGGGATGACCAGCGCGTCGAGGCGCAGCTCGCGCGCCGCGTCGCAGAGGTTGTGGGCGAGCGTGTAGGCGGGGTCGGAGGAGGTGCGGTTCACGCGCGACTCGTTCCAGCGCTCATACGGGGCGATCGACTCGGCCTGCTCGGCCACCGCCGCCATCATCTCCACGGCCTCGACCGGGTAGGCCCCGATCGCGGTCTCCTGGGAGAGCATCACGGCGTCGGTGCCGTCGAGGATCGCGTTGGCGACGTCGGCCACCTCGGCGCGGGTCGGGCGCGAGGAGGCGACCATCGAGTCGAGCATCTGGGTGGCGGTGATCGACGGCCGGGCCATCCAGCCGGCCAGCTCGAGCAGCTGCTTCTGCACGATCGGCACGTGGGCGATCGGCAGCTCGATGCCGAGGTCCCCGCGCGCCACCATCACGCAGTCGGCGGCTTTCATGATCTCGCTGGCGCGCTCCACCGCCTGCGGCTTCTCCATCTTGGCGATCAGCGGCAGCCGCGTGTGCTGGCGCACGTGTTCGACGTCTTCGGGGGACTGCACGAACGACAGGGCGACCATGTCCACGCCGACCTGCTCGCCGTGGCGTAGCAGATGGAGGTCCTCCTCGGGCAACACCGGCAGCCCCGCCACCGGCCCGGGGATGTTCAGGCCCTGGCGAGAGGCAACGGCGCCGCCCACTTCGACCTCGGCGTGCACCTCGTGGCGCTCGAGGCCCACGCCGGTGACCCGCAGGCGCACCGAGCCATCGGCCAGGTACAGGATCGAGTCTGGCTGCACGACCTCGGGGAGCCCGGCCCACGAGACGCTCATCTGGTGCGCATCGCCGGGGCGTTCCCCGTCTCCGCAGGAGAACGTGAGGTGCTCGCCGGGAGTGAGCTCGACGAGGTCCTCCGCCAGCGGCCCGATGCGCAGCTTCGGCCCCGGCAGGTCCTGGAGGATCGCCACCGGCCGCCCCACCCGCCCGGCGGCGTCGCGCACGCGGCGGACGGTCTCCGCGTGCTCCTCGAGGGTCCCGTGCGAGTAGTTCAGCCGCGCGACGTCCATGCCCGCCTCCACGAGCCGCACGAGCGTCGCCGGCTCGCGCGAGGCCGGTCCGATGGTGGCCACGATCTTGGTACGCCGCACGCTCCCAAGGTATCGGTCCGTCCGGGCCATTCCCGCAGGGCGGCGGCGGGCACCTTAAGATCGGGCGGTGCTGGGACCCTCGCGACCGCTGCCCCGCGTCGGCGCACGGGTACGCATCGCCCGCTTCGGGGGCGCCTATGAGCCGGCCACGATCGTGGCCGTGGAGGACGACGGCAGGCGCCTGCGGGTGCGCGACGACCGCGGCGAGCTGCTCGACTTCGTGCTCAACCGGGCCAGCGCCAGGTTCCTCGCCGAGGGGAACGCCGGCGGGCCGCGCCTGGAGCTCTCCTAGCCCCTCAGTTTGGTCGCTGGGGGCATCGGGATCAGTTTCACGGCGCCTTTCAGGTACAGCGTATGGACGCCGAGATTGAGCGTCCCGGAGCTGGCCCCGAGGAATTTGAGTTTGTCGGGTTTCACTTCCGGGTCCAGCGAGCCCGTGTACAGGCCGATTGCGGGGCCGGGCGTTCCTGAGCCGCATACCACTTCAAGTTCGGTCGAGGGCGAAGAGAGCGCGAACACGGCCCCGACCAGTTCTGCTTCCCAGTTCTTGAAGAGGAGTTTCAGGTTCGACGCGGGAGTGCATTCGTGGTTGCCGGTGTAGCCGAGGCAGCCGCCGTTGACGCCTTGGGTGCGCAGGTACCCGTGCCCGCCCGTGTTTTCCGCGAGCGCGGTGCCTTTGAACCCGCAGTGGTTCGGTTTGGCGTCGATGAAGATTTTGATCGACCCGGTTCCGATACTGGCCGGGTCGGCGGTCACCGGCCCCCAGGTCGGGGGTGGCTTCTGTTCCCATTCAGGGAAGGCCTCGGCCGGCGCCGCGATCGCCAGCGTGACGGCGAGGATGGACAGGCAGGAAAGGCCGAGAGCTCGCACCATGTGGTTCGCCTCCGATTCGGCTGTGGCCATCCCGTGGCCTGTCCCCAGCGGCCGTGCATGGGCCACTCTAACCAGCCGGTCACCGGCGGCGCAAGGGTGTGTGTACGGCTCCTATGGAGCCTGCAGCTCGGGGAAGTGCTCGGCGCAGTGCTCGCGCATCACGTCGCGCACCCACCCCCGCTCGGCGGGGGAGGCGGCGCGGAAGCGGGCGAGC
Source organism: Solirubrobacteraceae bacterium (assembly GCA_035515315.1). GTDB lineage: Bacteria > Actinomycetota > Thermoleophilia > Solirubrobacterales > Solirubrobacteraceae > Palsa-744. Next base: position 1,968 of record DATJBO010000070.1, on the reverse strand, counting down.
AGCTCGCGCTGGCGCTCGATCGGGGCCCCCGCGATCACCCACCGGCTGGCGAGCCGCTCGAACAGCAGCTCGAGCGCACGCTGCCAGGCGTCCTCCTGGGTGCTCGCGGCCGACATGTCCGTGCCTGCCAGCACGCGCCCGTACTCGCTGCGCGCGCCGGGGGTGAGCGATCCGCGCAGCGTGAGCACGTTGCCCTCCGGGTCGCGGTAGTCGCTGCCGGCGGCGCGCAGCCTGGGCTGGCGCCGCGAGCGCCGGCCCAATGTCCTACGGCGCCTCGGCGGCGCGTTCGAGCTGGCCGCGGACGTCCCCGCTGATCGACCCCGCGTGCCCCGGCCACGCCACCGCCGGCTCCAGCGCGGCGAGCTTGCGGATGCTGGCCCGGGCCTGCTCGGTGTCGTAGTTGTAGAGCTCCTCGGGGACATGGGCCGGGGCGTCCCGGCCCCAGAAGTCGATCGTGTAGAAGGTGTCGCTGGTGAGCGCCACGCGGTCGCTCTCGCGCCACAGCCCGATCTGCCCCGGCGCGTGTCCGGGGAGCTCGATCACCTTGAAGCCGGCGACCTCGTCGCCCTCCTTGACGGTGCCCGAGATCTTCACAGGGCCGCCATCCCAGGCGTAGCGGTGGAGCACCCGATGCAGCTGGCGGTGGGGGAACGGCAGCCCCCTCAGGCCCTCGGGCCAGTAGCGCCACCCGCCGCTGCCTTCGGCGTCCTGCACTTCGTCGGGGTGGCACACGACCGGCGCCCCGAGCGCCGGTGCCGTGCCGCGGTGGTCGGTGTGGCCGTGACCGAGCACGATCTGGCGGATGCCGCCGAGCTTGGCCGCGGCGGTGGCCACCGCCCGCGTCATCGTGCGCGCGCCGGCGTCGAACAGCGTCACCTGTCCGTCATCCTCGATCAGGTACACGTTGCAGCGGCCGGGCTGTCCCTGGACCACCCACACGCCCTGGGCCACGAGCTCGGCCTCGCCGCCCACGAGCCTGCCGGTGACGCGCGTCTTGGCGTTGAAGGCGCCGGTCATGCGCTGTTCGGCCGCGGAGTCCTGGGGGGGCATCATGCCGATCTCGCGGGCGAAGCTCATGCCGTCGGCGAAGGCGTCGTTGGCCTGGATCAGCCCGTCTCGGATCGTCAGCAGGTCGCAGCCTTCGAGGTCCACGACGCTGCCCGTGGGGCTGATGCCGCCGAAGCTACCGGGCCCGGCGAAGGTGCCGTGCAGGTGCCAGTGGACGGCGCAGCGGTCCCCCTGGGCGGTCGTCGAGACGATCTTCATCTGCAGGTCCGGGAAGGCCCCCAGCATTTCCGAGACGAACGCCCGCACGCCCTCGGGGGCGAGCACGTCGAGCTGGCCGCGGACGTTCTCGCGGCCTCCCTCGGCCCACAGGGCCACCGCGCCGTCGAGGTCGCGGGCGTCGATCGCCTCGAAGTAGCGGCGAGCCACCCCCTCGGCCTTGGCGGGGGAGATACGTTTGCGTTTGCCCGCCAGCTCCTGCATGTTTTCCGCCACCTCCTGCACCTTGCTGCTGGTGGCGCTTGAACTCTGCCGATCTGCCATCCCCGTCTCCTTCCAGGACCGAGCGAGAGACGTAGTCTAGTCTCCGGCCGGTGGCCGATGTGGCGCGCAAGCGCGAGCTCGGACGGGGGGAGCGCGTCCTGCCGGGCGTCTACCGCCTGCGCCTTCCCCTGCCCTGGCCGGGCGTCCCCCACTGCAACGCCTGGGCCGTCCGCAGCGACGGCGGCTTCGTGCTGTTCGACACCGGCATGTACGAGCCGGACTCGATGGAGCAGCTCGAGCGGGCGCTGGCAATGTGCGACCTGCGCCTGGAGGACGCCTGCCTGGTGGTCTGCACCCACGCCCACACCGACCACTGTGGCCAGGGACCGCTGATCGTCGAGGCGGCCGGGTGCGAGCTGTGGATGCACCCCAGCCACGAATCCCTGGATCGCATGATCGAGGACCCCGAGGCGCTGTTCG
>DATJBO010000069.1:0-2299 GCA_035515315.1 Solirubrobacteraceae bacterium | reverse complement strand
CAGCGGCCCCCTCGCCGGCCTGCGGCGGCGGATCTACCTGACCTACCACTACCTCGGCTGGCGCACGCTGCTGTTCCGGCTCGTCACGTTCCCGCTGCGCTTCACGCCCCTGAAACGGCGGCTGCGCCTGCGCTCGGCCGCGGACAACGACGCCTACCGCCGCGCCGTGGCCTGGTACCGCGAGCACGGGCGGGCGGTCGACGTCGTGATCCCGAGCTACCGCGACGCCCAGGAGGTCGAGCAGCTCGTTGCCTCGATCCGCGCCACCGTCCCCGAGGGGATGGCGCGGGTGCTGGTCGCCGACGACGCGAGCGGCGCCGAGCACGTGGCCAGGCTGGCGGCGATCGAGGGGGTCGAGGTGGTCGCCGGGGAGCACAACGAAGGCTTCGCCGCGAACGTCAACCGCGGCCTGCGGGCCACCCGCCCCGACCGCGACGTGGTGGTGCTGAACTCGGACACGGTGGCGCGCGCGGGCTGGCTCGCCTGCCTGCAGTACGCAGCCTCCCAGGAGCAGGACGTGGGGATCGTCGGCGCCCGGCTGCTGTACCCCGACGGGCGGATCCAGTTCGGCGGCACGGTCCGCAACCTCGGCGCCCCGGAGTGGTTCGACCATCGCTACCGCTTCAAGCCCGAGAACTGGGGCCCGGCCGCGATACCCGGTCCGGTGCTGGCGGTCACCGGCGCCTGCATGTACATCACGCGCCGGGCGATCGAGCGGGTCGGGACGTTCGACGAGTCCTTCCCGATGGCCTACGAGGACGTCGACCTGTGCCTGCGTGCCTGGCGGGAGGGGCTGCGCGTCCTGTACTTCCCGGGGGCGAGTCTCTACCACCACGAGTCGGTCACGCGCGGGAGCGAGGTCGGCGAGCGCGAGCGTGCCTCGCAGCGCGTGTTCTGGGAACGCTGGGATGAGTTCTTCAACGCCCGCGACGTACGCACGCCGGAGGGACGTCTGCGGGTCGTGTACGTGACCGAGGACACCGGCATCGGCGGCGGCCACCGCGACATCTTCGAGCACCTCAACCGCCTGCTCGACCGCGGCCACGAGGTCACGCTGTACACCCTGGGCGACCAGCCGGACTGGTTCCCGCTGCGGGCTCCCGTGCACAGCTTCGAGTTCTACGACGAACTCGTGCAGCAGCTGGCCGGCGTCGACGCGATCAAGGTCGCCACCTGGTGGAACACCGCCGCGCCCGTCTGGCAGGCCAGCGTCCTGCGGGGCATCCCCGTGTACTTCGTGCAGGACATCGAGACCTCCTACTACCCCGACGACGAGTCCGTGCGCCACGCGGTGATCGACTCATACCGGCCCGAGTTCCGCTACATGACGATCTCCTCGTGGAACCGCGAGCGGCTGCGCGAGCTCGGCCTGGAGGCGGAGCTGATCCCGCCGGGGATCGATCTCGACACCTTCCGCCCGTTGGCGGAGGTGGAGCGCCGGGACGACGTGGTGCTGGCGATCGGGCGCACCAACCCGCTCAAGAACCTGCCGCTCACGATCGACGCCTGGCGCGCCCTGCCGGCGCCGAGGCCGCAGCTGTGCATGTTCGGCATCGAGCCCGAGCTCGCCGCCGGCGAGGAGGGCATGCGCTACGTGGTCTCCCCGAGCGACGAGGAGGTCAACGAGCTCTTCAACGAGGCGACGATCTTCATCCAGACCTCCACCCACGAGGGGTTCGCGCTGCCGCCCCTGGAGTCGATGGCGACCGGCGGAGCGGTCGTGTGCACCGACGCCCACGGCAATCGCGACTTCTGCACCGACGGCGAGAACTGCCTGATGCCCGAGCCCGACGTCGCGTCGGTGTCGGGCGCGATGCGGCGGCTGCTGGAGGATGCGCCGCTGCGCCGCCGCCTGGGCGAGGCCGGCATCGAGACGGCCCGGGACTACACGTGGGAGCGGCGGATCGACGCGCTCGAACGGTTCCTGGACTCGGTCGCCCGGCCGCGGCCACTGAGACTCGAGGAGCACAGCGCGGAGCCGGCGCTGCAGCGAAAGGCGCGGTGAGGTGCGCCGCCGACCCTCCCGCCGGTCACCGTGAGGGACGGGTTCGTCGCGGCGCTGCGCTGCCCCGCCTGCGGCGGCGAGCACTCGTTCACGCTGTGCGCCGAAGCCGGCGACGGGCGCGAGTGGCGCGAGGGCCGGCTGCGCTGCCGGCTGTGCGCGTGCGAGTTCGCAGTCCACCGCGGAGTCGCCGAGCTGCTACACGACCCGCCCGAGCACATCCGCGCGGAGGCCGCCGGTCTCGAGCGCTTCGCCGAGCACATGCGCCTCGGCGGCTGGGACCGCGAGCTCGTGCGC
>DATJBO010000068.1:0-3258 GCA_035515315.1 Solirubrobacteraceae bacterium | reverse complement strand
TCAGGACCCAGAGGCCGGGCTCGATCTCGCGCGCGTGGACCCCTTCGGCCTCCAGCCGCGCGATGAAGCCCTCGATGTCCTCCCGACTGACCATGGCCACTCCTTAGGGACGGCGGCCCCTCGGGGCCACCATCAATGTTTCACCCGGCGGCGTCCTTGGCGCCAGATGGCGGCGCGATCCGCCGCGCCGCTACTTCCCCGATCCGCCGCCCGGCGGCAGGCCCTTCTCGCGCGCCTTGGCCAGCATCCGCTCGGCGAAATCCAGGCGCTCGGCCATTTCGCCGATCTGCCGCTGCTGCGACTCGAGCCGCTCGCCCTGCTCGTCCACCAGCGCCCGGAGATCCGCCACCTCGCCCGACGACAGCGCCGGGGTCCGCTCCACGCCGAACAGGTGCATGATCACCCGGCCGATCGCGCGGCCGACCGGGCCGATCACCACGAACCCCGTGATGACGATGCCCGTGATCATCCCGAAGATCGGGATGACGATGGGGACCATGTCCTGCGGCGACGGACCCTGCATCACGACGCTCCTCCCGCCGGCAGCTTGCCCTGCTCGCGCGCCTTGGCCAGCATCCGCTCGGCGAAGTCCTGCCGCTCGGCCAGCTCCGCCACCTGCTGCTGCAACGCCTCCAGCCGGTCCGCCTGCTCGGCCAGTGCGTCCTGCACCTCGGGCGCGAGCGTCACCCCGCTCTTCTTCTGGATGGCATTGGCGATCGCGCGGCCGATGGGGCTGAACGCCACCGTGCCCACCATCCCCGTACCGAACACCATCACGACGGCGACCAGACCGACCCAGTCCATGCCGCGCCTACCGTTCCTTGGGGGCCTGCAGCAGGCCCTTCTCGCGCACCTGCGACAGCAACCGCTCGGCGAAGTCCTGCCGCTCGGCCAACTCGGACACCTGCTGGCGCAGGTTGGACACTTCGTCCCGGAGCGCCTCGACCTCCCCGCTGTCCAACCCGCGCTCCCTGCCCTTGCCGCGCAGCCGGTCGGCGAAAGCGCGCCCGATCGGACCGATGAGCAGGATGCTGCCGAGCACGGTGATGAAGAACGCCACGCTCGCGATGACCGGTCCGGGATCGCCCATCAGCGCTCCTTCGGCGCGTTCAGCAACCCGCGCTCCTTCACCTGCGCCAGCAGCCGCTCGGCGAAATCCAGGCGGTTGTGCACCTCGTCCAACTCACGCCGCAGCTCGGCGACATCGCCGGCCAGCGCATCCACCTCGGCGGCGTCGCGGGGCGGCCCCGCCTCACCCGAGATCCGCCGCGCCAGGGCTCGAGCCATCGGGCTGAACGACATCCCGACGAGCCCCAGCACCGAGAACACGACGATCGGCACGAGTTCGGGGGCACCCACGCTCAACGCTCCTTCGGCGCGCCCAGTTGGCCGCGCTCCCTCACCTGCGCCAGCAGCCGTTCGGCGAAGTCGAGGCGGTTCTGGATCTCGTCCACCTGTGCCACGCGGCCGCGCAGATCGTCCACCTCGGCCGTGAGTTGCGCCACTTCGTCGCGCAGCGCCTCGATCTCCTTCGAGCCCGGCGCGCCCCCGGAGATCCGCCTGGCCCAGGCGCGCGCGAGCGTCATCGCGACGCCACCCGCGCTGCCGAACACCACCAACGCCACCATGGCGTCGGGCCCGTTAATCGGAGGCTCCCTCGCCGCGCGCCATCAGCGCTCCTTGGGCGGGCTCAGGAGCCCGCGTTCCTTTACCTGGGCCAGCAGCCGCTCGGTGAAGTCGAGGCGGTTCTGCGCCTCGTCCAGCTCGCGCCGTACCCCCGTCACTTCCTCGCGCAGCGCATCCACCTCGGCCGCCAACTGCCGCACGGCATCCTGTGCGCCGGGGTCGGTGTCGCCCGGGCCAAGCGCGTGGCGCCCGCGCCCGCCTCCGATGCGCTTGGCGTAGGCGGCGACCAGCGTCAGGACCGAGACGCCGACCACACCGGTCATCACCAGTGCCGCGATTTCACCAGGTGCCAGAATCGGGTCCCCCTCGAGCCAGAGCCCTGTCCGCCATGACGGGCCGGCGACCCCGAAAGTTTCGCCTAAGCCGCCAATCTAGGCCGACTTGCGACCCGCCGCCAGCAACGGAGCGAGCGCGCGACCGGTGTGGGAGGCGGCCTGGCGGACCACGTCTTCGGGCGACCCGGAGGCTACCACCCGGCCCCCGGCGTCGCCCCCTTCCGGTCCCAGGTCAATCACCCAGTCGGCCGTCTTCACGACGTCGAGGTTGTGCTCGATGACCACCACCGTGTTGCCCTTCTCGACCAGGCGGTGGAGCACCTCGAGCAGCAGCCGCACGTCCTCGAAGTGCAGTCCGGTCGTCGGCTCGTCGAGGATGTAGAGCGTGCGTCCCGTGTCCCGCTTCGACAGCTCGGTGGCCAGCTTCACGCGCTGCGCCTCCCCGCCCGACAGGGTGGTGGCGCTCTGGCCCAGGTGGATGTAGCCGAGGCCCACGTCGTTCAGCGTCTCGAGCTTGGCGTGCACCCGCGGCTGGTTGGCGAAGTACTCCAGCCCCTCCGCCACGGTGAGATCGAGCACGTCCGCGATGTTCTTGCCCTTGAAGCGCACTTCGAGCGTCTCGCGGTTGTAGCGCCGCCCGCGGCACACGTCGCACGGCACGTAGACGTCCGGGAGAAAGTGCATCTCGATCTTCACGAGGCCGTCGCCCTGGCACGCCTCGCAGCGGCCGCCCTTCACGTTGAAGGAGAAGCGGCCAGGCCCGTAGCCGCGCATCTTGGCCTCGGGCAGCTCGGTGAAGATCTCGCGGATGGGCCCGAACAGCCCGGTGTAGGTGGCCGGGTTCGAGCGCGGCGTGCGGCCGATGGGGCTCTGGTCGATGTCGATCACCTTGTCCACCAGGCCGAGGCCCTCGATGCGGTCGTGCGCGCCGGGGATCACCTTCGCGCCGTAGAAGTGGCGGGCCAGCGCCTGGTAGAGAATGTCGGTCACGAGGCTCGACTTGCCCGAGCCCGACACGCCGGTGACGGCGATGAACAGGCCGAGCGGGAAGTCCACCGTGAGGTTCTTGAGGTTGTGCTCGCGCGCGCCCAGCAGGCGGAGCGCCTTGCCTTTCTCAGGAGTGCGGCGCGACGCGGGCGTCGGGATGCGCAGCTCGCGCCGGAGATAGCGGCCGGTGAGCGACGCCTGATGGGCGAGCACCTGCTCGAGCGTGCCTTCGACAACCACCTCGCCGCCGTGCCGGCCCGCCCGGGGCCCGAGGTCCACGATGTGGTCGGCCGCGCGGATCGTCTCCTCG
>DATJBO010000067.1:0-4174 GCA_035515315.1 Solirubrobacteraceae bacterium | reverse complement strand
CAGGCTCGGCGCGGAGGACTACGCGGACGAGATCCTCAACACGCTGGAGATCAACCTGTCGAAGTTCATCGCGGCCGTGCAGCGGGGCAGGGAGCGCCTGCAGGGCAAGGAGGAGCCGGCGGAAGTCGGCTAGGCGAGCCGCCTCGCGCCGGCGCGCGCGGTGACGCGGCAGGCGGCGGGGGGGTAGCGTCACACCCGTGGACACCCGCGCGGTGACCCAGCGGATCAAGGCGGCCAAGGCGCTGCTCGACACCGGCATGCTGGCGCCGACCCGGCCGGACCGCACGATCCGCACGCTGGGGGCGATCCGCAACTGGGGGTTCACCCCGGCGGCGGCGTATCGCAGCTCGGCGATCCGCTACCCCGACCGGACGGCGCTCGTGGACGAGCGCGGCACGCTCAGCTTCGCGCAGATCGACCGGCGCACGAACGCGCTCGCACGCGGGCTGGCGCAGGCCGGGGTCACCGAAAGCGACGGCGTCGCGATCATGGCCCGCAACCACCGGGGCTTCATCGAGGCCACCGTCGCGGTCTCCAAGCTCGGGGCCGGCGCCCTGTATCTCAACACGGCCTTCGCGGGCCCACAGATCGCAGACGTGCTCGCCCGCGAGGACCCGGTGGCGGTGATCTACGACGAGGAGTTCGAGGACCTGGTGGCGAAGGGTGCCAGCGGGCGCAAACGGTGGCTCTCGTGGAGCGAGCCGGACGGCGCCCGTGCGCGGGACGACGATGCGCCGCCCCTGCAGGAGCCGATCGATCGATGCGACGACTCGCCGCTGCAGGCGCCCGCCGAGCGCGGTCGCGTCGTGATCCTCACCTCGGGCACCACGGGCACCCCCAAGGGGGCGGCGCGCCGGCAACCGGATTCGATCGAGCCCGCCGCGGCGCTGTTCTCGAAGATCCCCCTGCGGGCGCGCGAGACGACGATGATCGCCGCGCCCCTGTTCCACTCGTGGGGCTTCGCCCACTTCACCCTCGCGATGCCGCTGTCCTCCACGCTCGTGCTCAGGCGCCGCTTCGATCCGGAGGACACCCTGCGCGCGGTCGCAGAGCACGCAGCGAGCACGCTCGTGGTCGTGCCGGTGATGCTGCAGCGGATCCTCGAGCTCGGCGAGGAGACGATCGCCCGCTACGACACCGGCTCGCTGAGGATCATCGCGCTCAGCGGCTCGGCGCTCCCCGGCGAGCTCGCCACGCGCGCGATGGACGTGTTCGGGGACGTGCTCTACAACCTGTACGGCTCGACCGAGGTCGCGTGGGCCACGATCGCGACACCCGAGGACCTGCGCGCCGCCCCGGGGACGGCCGGCAGGCCCCCGCTCGGCACGGTGGTGAAGCTGCTCGACGAGGGCGGCCGGGAGGTCGCGCCCGGGCAGACCGGGAGGATCTTCGTCGGCAACGAGATGGTCTTCGAGGGCTACACCGGCGGTGGCGGAAAGGAGGTCGTCGACGGGCTGATGAGCACCGGCGACGTCGGGCGCCTGGACGAGGCGGGGCGCCTGTTCGTGGAAGGGCGCGACGACGAAATGATCGTCAGCGGCGGCGAGAACGTGTTCCCGCGCGAGGTCGAGGACCTGCTGGCCGACCACGAGTGTGTCGAGGAGGTCGCCGTGGTGGGTGTGGCGGACGACGAGTTCGGTCAGCGGCTGCGCGCGTTCGTGGTGCGGCGCGCCGGGTGCGAGATCAGCGAGTCCGAGGTACAGGCCCACGTGCGCGCGAACCTCGCCCGCTTCAAGGTCCCCCGCGAGGTGATCTTCATCGAGCGGCTCCCGCGCAACGCCACCGGAAAGGTGGTCAAGCGGGAGCTGCAGGACGGCGGCTGAGCAGCGCTAGCCTAGGCCCTATGGCCGCCGTGACCCTGCAGCTGGATCTCGGTTCGCTGCGGCTGAGCCCCGGAGAGGGTCGCCGCCTCGATCTCGAGGTGCCGATCGAGCCGCTGCACCTCGGCAGCCAGAGCTACCGCGCCGAGCCCTCCCCGATCCCGGTGCAGCTGACCGTCTCGCGCATGAGCGGGGGCGGCTACGCGCTGCTGCTGCGCTTCACGGCCGCGGTCGCCGGGCCCTGCATGCGCTGCCTCGGGGAGGCGGCCCCGCTGGTCGAGGTCGAGGCCCGCGAGGTCGACCGCCCCGGCGGGGGCGAGGAGCTCGACAGCCCCTACGTCGAGGACGAGACGCTCGACCTCGGCGCGTGGACGCGCGACGCGCTGGCGCTCGCGATGCCGGTGAAGATCCTCTGCCGCGAGGACTGCGCGGGGCTGTGCCCGGTGTGCGCGGTCGACCTCAACGAGGCCGGCCCCGACCACCATCACGAGAGCGCGCCCGACCCGCGCTGGGCGAAGCTCCGCGAGCTGCGACTCGAGTAGCGGGCCGGAGGCTGCTGGTAGCCTTCCTCGCTCCGATGGCGGTACCTAAGAAAAAGCAGTCGCACAGCCGCACCGCCAAGCGGCGCGCCCAGCACCGGATCGACGCGCCGGCGCTGAACCTCTGCCCGCAGTGCCACGAACCGCGGCGACCGCACCGGGTCTGCCTCAACTGCGGCCACTACGCCGGGCGCGAGGTCCTCAGCGCGGGCTCCTCCGATCACGAGCACGATCACGAGCACTCCTGAGCGCGATGAGCGCTGAGGGCCCGCCCCCCTTCGGGCGCGGCCACGGCGGGGGGCAACCCGTCGTCGCGGTCGACTGCAACGGCGCCGACCTCGGCCCGGGCGAGGTCGCCGCGGGAGCGGCCCTGGCGGCCGAGCAGGGCGTGCGGGTCCTGCTGTTCGGCCCCGCCGCGAGCCTCGGAGATCCGCCCGACGGCGTCGAGATCGAGGACGCGCCCGTGTCGATCGCGAAGGCGCCCGACCCGGTGAAGGCCGCGCGCGCCACGCCGGAGGCCTCGATCGTCAGGGCGTCCCGCGCGGTGGCCGAGGGACGCGCCGACGCGCTCGTGTGCGCCGGCGGGACGGGGGCCGCGCTGGCGGCAGGGATCTTCAACATCAAGCGCGCCCCGGGGATCTACCGCCCGGCCCTGGCGCTGCCGCTGCCGGTCCCCGAGCACCCCGTCACGCTGCTCGACGTCGGCGCCAACGCCGAGGCGCGGCGCGAGCACCTCGTCCAGTTCGCCTACATGGGCGCCGCGCTGGCGAGCTCGGTGCTCGGCGTCGAGCGCCCGCGCGTGGGCCTGCTGTCCAACGGCGAGGAGTCCGGCCGCGGCAGCGCGCTCGTGCTCGAGACGCACGCCGCGCTGGCCGAGGGCGCCGGCGACGGGGGCGGCATCCTGGAGTTCGTCGGCAACGTCGAGGGCGACGACGTGGTCGCCGGCCGCGCCGACGTGATCGTCACCGACGGCTTCACCGGCAACGTCGCGCTGAAGCTGATCGAGGGCGTCTCGCAGACGATCCTCGCGGCGATCCGCACAGCCGCCCGCTCCTCCGTGCGGGGCCGGGCCGGCGGGCTGCTGCTGCGCGGCGCGCTCGGCGGCTTCCGTGAGGACATCGATCCCGAGGCGCCGGGGGGCGCCTACCTGCTGGGGCTGCGCCGCCTCGGCGTCGTCCCCCACGGGCGCTTCACCCGCCGCGGCTTCGCCAACGCGATCGTGCGCGCCGACCTCGGCGCGCGCGAAGACCTGGTCGGCGCCACCCAGCGCGCGCTCGAGGCGGCGGACGCCCTCAAGCGCTCACCCGTGTCCGTGCAGCCCGTTAGCCTCCCCGGCCCATGAGCGTCCGCACCCGCGAGCAGGTGTTCGAGCTGATCCGCTCCCACCTGGCGGACGAGCTCGACCTGGACCCGAGCCTGATTGCCGAGCAGACGCGCTTCAAGGAGGATCTCGAGGCGGACTCGCTGGATCTGTATACGCTCGTACAGGAGCTGGAGGACACATACGGGGTGAGCATGACCGACGAGCAGGCAGCCCGGACCCTGACCGTCGGTGAGGCCGTGGACTTCGTGCTCGCCCACGAATGAAGGCGACGATGCCCGAGGATGACGCTGCTTGCACAGCTGTTGGACGAACTCCCGGACGCTCTTTCGAGGCAGGTCTTCACGCACGCCTCCTGGAGCGAGCGCAGGGCCGACTCCTACGCGCGCCTGGCGTTCCTCGGCGACAGCGTGCTCGGGCTGGCGATCACCGCCCACCTGTACCCGCGGCTCGAGGCGGAGCGTTTCGGGGCCGGGCGGCTCACGAAGATCCGC
>DATJBO010000066.1:0-12751 GCA_035515315.1 Solirubrobacteraceae bacterium | reverse complement strand
TCGCCGCGCACGTTCCACAGGTTTCCGATCATGTTCACGCACCGCTTCTCGATCTCGGCCGTCTGCGGGTACTCGTCCTTGTCGATCATGTTCTTGTCCGCGGTGAGCCCCATCAGGAGCCCGGCCTGGGGAGGCATCCAGGTGCTTACGAAGGTCGCCAGGTTCAGCCGCGCGCTGCCGTCGAGCAGCAGCTCGTTGGTGATGATGTCGAAGGCCACCTCGCTGCCCGTCCCCGATTGCTGGAGCCTGTCGCGCGGCAGACCCTCCAGCCGCTCCTCCCGCACGATCGAGCACACGACCGGTGTGTAGCCCTGTTCGTCCACTCCAGCCTCCCTTCGGTCAGATCCGGATCCGAGTTCAAGCTCGGGCAGCGCGGATACTCGCACGCCGGCGCCGTCCGCCGTTACGGGCGCGGAGCGAACGGCCGCGTCTCCCACGCGCCCCCGGGGGCGATCGTCAGCGCGGTCGCCTCGGGGATCTCGTGCCAGTCCCCCGGCAGATCGGAGAACGGCTCGGAGACGACGATCCGGTCGCTATCGAGCAGGCGCTCGATGCGCTCGTCGTCGGGGTGCAGACGCTTGATGGTCTCGACGTCCCGGGAGCGGAACAGCGTTCGCGATCTGCCTTCGGTCGAGTAGCGCACGGCCCACAGTCGCTCCCCGTCGCTGACGCCGATGCTGGCCTGGACGGCCGGCTCGATCGCTTTCCCGCGCAGCGTCTGCTCGACGAAGCCCACTACCCGCTCGAGCGCCCCGACGGGGTCGTCTTCCAGGCCGAAGCCGAGCGCGAGGTGAAACAGCACCTCGGAATCGGCGGAGCCTTCGATGTCTCCGACCGACTGTGCGTCGAGCGCGAGCATCAGGTCCCGGCGGACGGCGTGGAACTGGTTGACCAGCCCGTTGTGGACGAACAGCCATTTCCCGTGGGAGAAGGGGTGGCAGTTGCTCTGCTGCACGGCCGTCCCCGAGCTGGCCCGGACGTGGGCCAGGAACAGGGGGGTTTCGATGTGGGCCGCGATGTGGCGGAGGTTCGTGTCGGCCCACCCGGGGGAGATGCTGCGGTACACGCCCGGGCCCTCGCCGCTGCCGTACCACCCGACGCCGTTCCCGTCTCCGTTGGTCGTCTCGGCGCCGAGCTTCGAGTGCAGGCTCTGGTCGATCAACCCGTGCTTGGTCTTGAACAGCAGCTCCTCCATCACGACCGGCTGCCCGTGCCACGCCATCCATCGACACATGTCGCGGATTCTCGCGCAACCGTGGGCTCACGGCGCTCGCGGGCGATGGCACCACCACCGCCGCGCGCGTGCGCTCGTTCAGAACGAGGCGGGCAGGATGCCCGGGCTCCCCGACGGTGGTGCTTCGGCGGCACGCTCCCCGGTGGTCGCCTCGGGCATCAGCAGCAGCGCCCCCACGAGAAAGCACAGCCCGCCGAGCGAGGTCCCTCCGTTGGCCAGGCGGGCGCTGAGCGGCTCGCCGGTGGCGGGCTCGACGAACGAGGCGACCGCCGAGACCCCGAACGCGATCGATCCGAGCAGGTTCAGCGCGACGATCCGCCACGACAGCGAGGTCCACCGCCACCCGAGCCACCGGTGGCAGACCTCCGCGTAGGCGAGCTCGCTGGAGACGAGGAAGGCGATCGAGCCGGCCGCGTCGGGCGCCCACACCCTGGCGTTGCTCTGGTGGACCGTGAAGCCGTGTTTCATGCCGGCGAAGGTCGTCACGTTGAAGAACAGCGTGCCGACGAACTGCACGAGCGCCGCCAGCCAGTCGATCCTGCGTGGCTCCCACGACACCGGCCGCCAGAGCCCCGCGTGGCGGCTCCCGGGCGCCGGCTCGACCGTGCGCTCGACGTTGACCGCCTCCGCGTACTGCAGGTAGGCGGCGCAGGTGAAGAAGATCGAGCCGACGAAGAACACCACGCCGATCGCCGGCCGCGAGGTCTTGGACCACTGTGCCGCCACGCCGCCGAGCAGGAAGCAGAACGAGCCGATCACGAACAGGACGGCCATCCACCACTGCCGCCGCCGCGGTCGCCACCACACGCCTTCGCGGTGCGCGTCCTGCCCCTCCCGAGCGACGCGACGCCGGCCGGGGGAGGACTTGCGGTGGGGGCGCGAGCGCCAGCGCACGACCCGGCCGTCGGGCGTCCTGAAGCGCTCCGCGGTGACGAACGGGCCGGGCCCTTCCGCGCCCAGGCGCTCCCACCCCTCCGGCACCTCGACGTAGCCGCTCACGCTCGCGACCGGACGCTACCGCCAGGGCGCACCCGCCGCACCCGGCGGTGCGTTCGGTCCACCCGCCGCGCCCGACGGTTGCGTCCGCTCGCCCCGCCGCGCCCGACGGTGCGTTCGGTCCACCCGCCGCGCCCGACGGTGCGTCCGCTCGCCCCGCCGCGCCCGGCGGTGCGTCCGGTCGCGGGGCGCGCAGCCTCTGCGACCGGCGTATCGTTGGAGGCGACTCGGCATGGCGAGCACGCAGGAGACGGCATCCACGCGGGCGGCGGGCGGGGGCGAACAGGCGCTCGCCGACCGGCTCGTGATCTTCGGGATCACCGGGGACCTCGCGAAGGTGATGACCTTCCATTCGCTCTACCGCCTGGAGCAGCGCGAGCTGTTGGACTGCCCGATCATCGGCGTGGCGGGCGACGACTGGACGGTCGAGCAGCTGCGCGAGCGCGCACGCAGCTCGATCGAAGCATGCACCGAGACGATCGACGAGACGGCGTTCGCGCGGCTCGCGGGGCGCCTCTCGTACGTGGCCGGGGACTTCGCCAGCGAGGACACGTACGGGCGGCTGCGCGACGCGATCGGCGCGGCCGAGCATCCGGTCTTCTACCTGGAGATCCCGCCCTCGCTGTTCGGGATGGTGATCGGGCACCTCGCTGGCGCGGGGCTGACCGGCGGGGCACGCGTGGTGGTCGAGAAGCCGTTCGGCCACGACCTCGCCTCGGCGCGCGCGCTCGCGCAGGAAATCCACAAGTACATCGACGAGAGCCAGCTGTACAGGATCGACCACTTCCTCGGGAAGATGGGCACCGACGAGCTGCTGTACCTGCGCTTCGGCAACACGATGATCGAGCCGATCTGGAACCGCAACCACGTCGCCTCGGTGCAGATCACGATGGCCGAGGACTTCGGGGTCGAGGATCGCGGGCACTTCTACGACCCGGTCGGTGCGCTGCGCGACGTGGTCGTCAACCACCTGATGCAGCTCGTCGCGGTGGCAGCGATGGAGGCGCCATCCGGCAGCGACGCGAAGACGCTGAAGGACGCAAAGTACTCGCTGTTCCGCGCGATCGAGGACGCCGACCCCGCCCACTACGTGCGCGGCCAGTACGACGGCTACCGCGAGATCGATGGGGTCGCACCCGACTCGAGCACCGAGACCTACGCCGCGATGCGCCTGGTGATCGACAACTGGCGCTGGTCGGGGGTCCCGTGGTTCATCCGCACGGGCAAGCGCCTGCCGGTCACCGAGACCGAGCTGCGGGCAGTGTTCCGGGCGCCGCCGAGGCTGATGTTCATGGACCAGTGGCACCGCCGTCCCGAGCCCAACCAGCTCGTCATCAAGCTCGACCCCTCCACCGGGGTGCGGCTGGTGTGGGAGGCCCACCGCGCCGACAAGGAGGGCCCGCAGGCGATCACGCTGGACATGGAGTTCGCGGTGGAGGGCGGCGAGGGGCCAACCCCCTACGAGGTGCTGCTGCTCGACGCGATCCGCGGCGAGAGCTCGCGCTTCACCCGCCAGGACGGGGTCGAAGAGACCTGGCGCATCTTCCAGCCGCTGCTCGACACGCCGCCGCCGGTGCACGCCTACGCGTCCGCCAGCTGGGGCCCGAAGCAGGCGGACGAGCTGCTCGCCGGCCACGGCGGGCACTGGCTGGGCCCCTGGGATCCGAGCTCGTGGATGCCCCGATGAGCGCCCGCGCCGCCCGCGGCAAAGGCACGCGCTCCCCCTCGGCCGCCGGCGCCGCGCGCGACGGCACCGCGCCGGGCGACGGCAACGCGCCGGGCGCCGTCGCCGGGCCCGGGCAGAGCGCGGCCGCGATGTCGCCGTTCCCGCCGATCGCAGACTACGCGTTCCTGTCCAACTGCCACACCGGGGCCCTGGTGGCGCCCGACGGCGCGATCGACTGGCTGTGTGTTCCCCGCTTCGACTCGCCCAGCGTGTTCGGGACGCTGCTGGACCGCCAGGGTGGCTCTTTCCGCTTCGCGCCGTTCGGGATCAACGCCCCCTCGGCGCGCATCTACGAGCCGGGCACCAACGTGCTCGCGACCACCTGGAAGACACCCACTGGATGGGTGCTCGTCAGGGACGCACTGACGATGGGCCCGCGGCAGGGCGTCGACCGCACCACCCCGCACACGCGGCCCCCCGCCGACGACGACGCCGAGCACATGCTGGTGCGCGTCGTCGTGTGCCTCGAGGACGAGGTCGAGATGGAGCTCAGCTGCGAACCCGTCTTCGACTACTGCAGCGAGCCGGGCACGTGGACGCTCGGCGACGAGGGTTTCGCGCAGGTCAGCGCCGCGGGCTCCACCCTCTCGCTGGCCACGAACCTGGCGCTCGGCATCGAGGGCGACCGGGCGCGGGGCAGGCACGTGCTGCGCAAGGGCGAGCAGGCCTACTGCGCGCTGTCCTGGAGCGACCAGGTCCCACTGCCCGCGGACGTCGACGAGGCCAACGCCCGGATGGCCGCCACGGTCTCGTTCTGGCGGCGCTGGATCAAGAACGCCCGCATTCCCGATCACCGCTGGCGCGAACCGATCCAGCGCTCCACCCTGACGATCAAGGGCCTCACATACATGCCCACAGGGGCCACGGTGGCCGCGCTCACCACCTCGCTGCCGGAGACCCCCGGCGGGGAGCGCAACTGGGACTACCGCTACACGTGGCTGCGCGACAGCACGTTCACGTTGCAGGCGCTGCACTACCTGAACCTCGACTGGGAGGCCGAGGAGTTCATGCAGTTCATCGCCGACCTGGAGCCCAACGACGACGGGGCGCTGCAGATCATGTACGGGATCGACGGGCGGCGCGACCTCAGCGAGTCGATCCGTGGGGAGCTCACCGGATACGCCGGCGCACGGCCGGTGCGGGTCGGCAACGGCGCCTACAGCCAGCGGCAGAACGACGTGTTCGGCGCCGCGCTGGACTCGGTCCTGCTGCACACCCGTCGCAGCCAGCGGCTGCCCCGGCGGCTGTGGCCGATGGTCGAGGCCCAGGCGACCTGCGCCAAACGCGTGTGGACGAAGCCCGACCAGGGGATCTGGGAGGCGCGGGGCAAACCGCGCCACTACGTGTCCTCGAAGATCATGTGCTGGGTGGCGATGGACCGCGCCTCACAGCTGGCGGCGATGCGCGGCGACTCCCAGTTTCAGGCCGAGTGGGGGCACACCGCACAGGAGATCCGGGAGGACATCCTCGCCAAGGGCGTCACCGAGGCGGGGGTGCTGCGCCAGCACTACGAAACCGACTCGCTTGACGCGTCCACGCTGCTGGCGGCGATCTTCGGCTTCCTGCCCAGGGACGACGAGCGCCTGCACGCGACCGTGATGGCGATCGCCAACGAGCTCACCGAGGACGGCTTCGTGCTGCGCTACCGCACCGACGAGACCGACGACGGGCTCAGCGGCAAGGAGGGGAGCTTCCTGATCGGCTCCTTCTGGCTGGTGTCCGCGCTGGCGATCGTAGGCGAGACCCAGCAGGCGCGGGATCTGATGGAACGCCTGCTGCGGGTGGGCTCGCCGCTGGGCCTGTACGCCGAGGAGTTCGACACGAGCACGGGCCGGCACCTGGGCAACTTTCCCCAGGCCTTCTCCCACCTGGCGCTGATCGAGGCCGCGGGGCGGATCATCCTCTCCGAGCTCACCGCAGAGCTGTAGGGCGATGGATCGCTGCGACGGCGCCGATGGCGGCTGAGCACAACGGGCGGCGGACGGGAGCGGGCCGCCGCCGGGTGGTGATCGTCGGCGGGGGCTTCGGCGGGCTGGTGGCGGCACGGACGCTCGGCGGCGCCGACGTCGAGGTGACGCTCGTCGACCGCCACAGCCACCACCTGTTCCAGCCGCTGCTCTACCAGCTCGCGACCGGGGGACTGTCGCCCTCCGAGTGCGCGACCCCGATCCGGGCGGCGGTCCGGCGCGCCGGCAACGTGAACGTGTTGATGGGCACCGCCGTCGGCCTCGACGCCGGGCGGCGCGAGCTGCTGGTCGACCGCGACCAGCGGCTGCCCTATGACTCGCTGATCCTGGCCTGCGGCGCCGAGACGAGCTTCTTCGGCAACGACCGGTGGTGCGACCACTGCTACGGGCTGAAGACGCTCGCCGACAGCGTGGCCCTGCGCAACCGCATCTACAGCGCCTTCGAGGAGGCCGAGCGTGCCGAGGACCCCGCCGAGCGGGAGCGGTGGCTGACGTTCGTGGTCGTCGGCGGGGGACCCACCGGGGTCGAGCTCGCGGGCGAGCTGTCGATCATCGCGAGATACACGATGAAGGGCTACTACCGGCGCATGCAGCCCGGCGAGGCAAAGGTGATCCTGCTGGACGCGGGGGCGAGACCGGTGGCGGCCTTCAGCGAGCGACTGTCGGCGAAGGTGGACGGCTACCTGAGGGACCTCGGCGTCAGCGTTCACTCCGGGGCCCGCGTGAGCAGCATCGACGAGCACGGCGTCAGCTTCGAGGTCGACGGTGAGCAGCGGCGGATCGACACGCCCACGGTCGTGTGGGCAGCCGGCGTGCAGGCCGCGGGCTTCGCCGGCAGCGTCTCCTCCGCCACCGGCGTCGAGGGCGATCGAGCGGGGCGGCTGCCGGTCGGCGAGGACCTCGCCCTGGCCGGCCACCCGGAGATCTCGGTGATCGGCGACGCGAGCCGGCTGGCCGGTCCGGACGGAAGGCCCCTGCCGGGTCTCGCGACGGTCGCGATCCAGCAGGCCCGCCACGTCGCGCGCGGTATCCGCCGCGGCCGCCCCGGCGCCGAGGGCGCGTTTCGCTACTTCGACAAGGGCGCCCTGGCGGTCGTCGGGCGGGGCAGAGCGATCTGCGAGATCCGTGGCCACGAACTGTGGGGGCGCCCCGCCTTCTTCACCTATCTGACGGTGCACATGTACTACCTGACGGGGGTCGGCACCGGGCACCGCCTGAAGGTCCTGGTCGACTGGATCAACACTCGCTTGGGCAACCCCCAGGACCAGGTCATCGACGGGGAGCTGGACAGCATCGGCGCGCCCCCCGGCGCGCGCGCGTGATGGCCGGCGCGGGCGCCGCGCTCGACCCGGCCCGGCCTACACCACCTGCGCTCAGCACCTCCGTCGCGCCTCCGGCACGCCCGCCCCGGCCGCGGGGCGCCTCGCGCGTCGTGGACCCCCGGCTGCTGCGCTACGCGCGGGCGACGCGGACGTTCATCCTCTCGTCCGTGGCCCTCGGGACGCTCGGGGCGCTGCTGATCGTGGCGCAGGCATGGCTACTGACGGACGTCGTCTGCGAAGCCTTCCTGCACGGCCGCGGGCTCGGCCCCCTGCACGGCGCACTGGCGGCCCTGCTCGCCGTCGTGCTCGCGCGCGCGACCGTCGTGTGGGCCGCCGAGCTGCTCGCCACGCGCAGCTCGGCGCTCGCCAAGTCCCAGCTGCGCGGGGCGCTGCTGGAGCGCGCGAGCCGCCTGATCCCGTACGGCAGTCGCGAGGAGCGCACCGGCGAGCTGGCCGTGCTCGCCAGCCGCGGCCTCGACGCGCTCGACGGCTACTTCGCGCTGTACCTGCCACAGCTCGTGCTCGCGCTGATCGTGCCGGTCGTGATACTCGTGGCGGTGCTCGCCGACGATTGGGTGTCGGCCGCGATCATCGCGTTCACGATCCCCCTGATCCCGCTGTTCATGGCGCTCGTGGGGTCGCTGACGAAGGAGCGCACCGAGCGTGAGCTGCGCTCCCTGCAGCGGCTCGCCGGCCATTTCCTCGATGTCGTCTCGGGGCTCGCCACGCTGAAGGTGTTCGGGCGCTCCCGCGCGCAGGTCGGCGCGATCGCGCAGGTGACGGAGCGCTACCGCGAGAACGCGCTCTCGACGCTGAGGGTCACCTTCCTCTCCTCGCTGGTCCTGGAGCTGGTTGCGACCCTGGCGGTGGCGATCGTGGCCGTTGCGATCGGGCTGCGGCTGACGGCCGGCAGCCTGGGCCTGCGAGCAGGACTGTTCGCGCTGGTGCTCGCGCCGGAGGCGTATCTGCCGCTGCGTCGACTCGGCGCCAACTACCACGCCAGCTCCGAGGGCATCGCCGCCGCCGAGCAGGCGTTCGCGATCATCGACGTGCCGGGGGGCGACGTGCCGGGGGGCGAGGCCGCGGGGACGGGCGCGGCGGCGGGGACGGGCGCGGCGGCGGCTGCCGGCTCGGAGATCGTCCTGGACGCGGTCACCGTGCGTTATCCGGGAAGGCGGCAGCCCGCGCTGGAGTGCCTGTCGCTGACGGTGCACGGGGGGGAGACGCTGGCGTTGGCGGGGCCCAGCGGCTGCGGCAAGTCGACGCTGATCGGCGTGCTGCTCGGTCTGATCGCGCCCGACGAGGGGTCGGTGCGGGTCGGCGGGATCCCGCTGGCCGACATCGACACGCGGGCCTGGCACGGGCAGCTGGCGTGGGTGCCGCAGCGGCCCTACCTGTTCAGCGCCTCGATCCTCGCCAACGTGCGTGCGGGCCGCGCCGGGGCCTCGGAGGCGGAGGTCCGTGCGGCGCTCGCCGCGGCCGGCCTGCTCGAGGTCGTCGAGACGCTTCCACGGGGACTGCACACGCCGCTCGGCGAGCGCGGGGCGGGACTGTCCGCGGGGGAGCGCCAGCGGCTGGCGCTCGCTCGCGCGTTCGTGCGCGACGTGCCGCTGCTGCTGCTCGACGAGCCGACGGCGGGACTCGACGGCGCCACCGAGCAGGGCGTGATCGATGCGATCCGCCGGATCGCACGCGGGCGCACCGTGGTGATCGCCGCCCATCGCCCGGCGCTGCTGACGCTCGCCGATCGCGTCGTCCGGCTCGCGCCGCAGGAGGTGTCGGCGCGGTGAGGACGATGCTCTCCGCGGCGCGGCCGGCCGCCCGCAGGCTTGCGCTGGCGACGCTGGTGGGGGCGGGGGCGATGGCGTGTGCGATCGGCCTGACGGCGACCTCGGCATGGCTGATCTCGCGCTCGTCGCAGCGACCGGAGCAGTCGGCGCTGGCGGTCGCGATCGTCGCCGTGCAGGCGTTCGCACTCGGGCGGGGACTGCTCCGGTACGTGGAACGGCTCGTCGCCCACGACGCCGCCTTCAGGGTGCTGGAGCGGATGCGGGTGCGCATCTACGAGCGGCTAGAGCCCCTCGCCCCCGCCGGGCTTCCGGTGTTCCGCAGTGGCGAGCTGCTGGCCCGCCTGGTGGACGACGTCGACTCGATCCAGGACCTGCTGCTGCGCGTGCTGCCGGCGTTCGCGATCGCTGTGCTCGTCGGCGGGCTGGCGGTGGCGATCGAGATCCCGATGCTGCCCGCGGCCGCCGCGATCCTCGCCGTGACGCTGGCGACCGCGCTCACCGCGGTGCCGTGGCTGACGGGTCGCCTCGCGGCACGTACGGCGGCACGCGAGGCGGGCGCCCGCGGCGAGCTGTACGCCTCGGTGGTGGAGCTGCTGGAGGGCACGCCCGAGCTGACCGTCAACGGCACGATCGGCACCGCGCTCGCGCGCGCCGCCGACGCCGACGCCGAGCTCGCGCGGCTCGCGCGAGCGGCCGGGCGCACCGCGGGGATCGGCCAGGGCCTCGCGAGCGCGCTGTCGGGGATCGCCATGTGGGGCTCCCTGGCGGTCGGCGTGGCGGCCGTCGCCAGCGGTCACACCGACGGCGTGCTGCTGGCGGGGCTGGCGCTGGTGCCGCTCGCCGCCTTCGAACTGACAAGCCCGCTTCCCGCGGCCACCCAGGCGCTCGAGGGGGTGCGCAGCTCGAGCGCTCGCCTGGCGCAGGTGCTCGACGCACCCGTTCCCGTCAGCGACCCGGTGCGGCCGCGGGCGCGGGCGTCGGGGCATGGCTCATTGCGCGTTCGCGACCTGCGGGTCCGCCACCCGGGCCAGGAGCGCTGGGCCGTGGCGAACGTGGACCTCGACCTGCCTGCCGGCGCGCGCGTGGCCCTGGTCGGCCCCAGCGGGGCGGGCAAGACGACGCTCGCCTGGGCGCTGCTGCGCTTCCTGCCCTACCGCGGCTCGATCACGCTCGACGGCGTCGAGATCGACGAGCTCGCAGGCGAGGACGTCCGCGAGGTGGTTGGCCTGGTGGCGCAGGACGCCCACGTGTTCGACACGACCATCGAGGAGAATCTCAGGCTCGCGCGACGCGACGCCGGCGAGGCCGATCTGCTGCGGGCGCTCGCGGCGGCCCGCCTGCTCGACTGGGTGCGCTCGCTGCCGGCCGGGTTGGCGACCGAGGTGGGGGAGCACGGCGGGCGCATGTCCGGCGGCCAGCGCCAGCGGCTCGCGCTGGCACGGGTGCTGCTCGCCGCTTTCCCGGTGCTGATCCTCGACGAGCCGGCCGAGCACCTCGACCCGCCGACCGCACGGGCGCTCACGGCGGATCTCCTCGACGGAGCCGCGGGGCGCACGGTGCTGCTGATCACACATCGCCTCGAGGGTCTCGAGGCGATGGACGAGATCGTGCTGCTCGACGGCGGGCGGGTCCTCGAGCGGGGCACCCATCGGGAGCTGCTCGCGCTCGGGGGGCGCTACGCGGCGCGCTGGGCGCTGTCGGGTCCGGCGGCGGGTGGCTGAGAGGGAGCACCGCTGCTCCCGTCGTCCCCGGGCAGCCGCACGCGCGCGCGGAAGACGTAGAAGGACCACCCCTGGTAGAGGAGCACGACCGGCAGCAAGATGACCGTCACCACCGTCATCACCACTAGCGCGTAGTGACCGGAGGCGGCGTTGCTGACGGTCAGGTCATAGGCGGCGTTCGTGCTCGAGACCATCACGTCCGGGTACAGGTGGATGAACAGCGAGCCCACGGTCGCGGCGATCGCCACCGCCGAGCAGGTGAACGCCCACCCGGTGTGCTCACGCGTGGCGAGCACCGCCGCGAAGATGATCGCGAGGATCGCGAGCGCCTGCACGGGGTCGGGGACCGCCTTTCCCACTTCGGCGCGGGTCCAGATCACGAAGCCGACCACGATTGCCACCGAGGTCCATCCCAGCGGCCCGGCGAGCGCGCGGGCGCGATCGGCGATCGGCGCGACGGTGCGCAGGCGCAGGAACGTGCACCCGTGCAGCAGGCACAGGACGAGCAGCGTGACCCCGGTGAACAGCCCGTACGGCCTCAGCAGGTCGAAGAAGTTGCCCGTGAACTCGTGTTCGGCGTTGATCGGAAGCCCCGTCAGCAGGTCGCCGAGGCCGACGCCGAGCAGCAGCGCGATCAGCACGCTGCCGATCGTCAGGCAGCGGCTCCACGCCCGCCGCCAGCGCGGGTCGTCGCGTTTGCCGCGGAACTCGAATGCCACCCCGCGCGCCATCAGCGCGGCGAGCAGCAGCAGCAGCGCCAGGTACAGCGCGGAGAACCACGTCGCGTACCACGTCGGGAAGGCCGCGAACGTCCCCGCTCCGGCGACGATGAGCCACACCTCGTTGCCATCCCACCACGGCCCGATCGAGTTGATCGCGACCCTCTGCTCGGCGTCGGTCCGCCCGACCACGGTGTGCAGCGCCCCGACCCCGAGGTCGAAGCCCTCGAGCACGAAGAACCCGACCCACAGGATCGCCAGGACGATGAACCAGAGCGTGTGGAGGGCGAGCAACGCTGCTCCCTAGTAGGTGAGCACCGGGGTCGACGGGGGCAGGGTGCGCGCGGGCTGCGGCTCTTCGACCGGCAGCCCTTTGCGGGCGTAGCGGAGCATCAGGTACACGTCGGCGGCCCCGAGCGCGGCGAAGATCAGCACGAAGCCGATCAGGCTCGCCCACACTTCGCCGGCGCTGACCGACGGCGAGTTGGCCTTGACGGTCTTCATCAGTCCCTGCACGATCCACGGCTGGCGCCCGTTCTCGGTGAGCATCCAGCCGGCCGTGTTCATCAAGAACGGCGTCACCACGGCCCAGACGCCCAATCGCAGGAACCACTTCGAGCGCTCGAGCGTCCCGCGATGGAGCAGCCACGCCCCCCATAGCGTGAACAGCAGCACGGCCGCGGCGATGTACGCCATGATCCGCATCGACCAGTACTGCAGGAACACGTTCGGCACGTATTCCCCGGGTCCGTATTTCCGTTCGTATTCCTTCTGCAGCGGTCCCAGGCCCTTGACTTCGCCGTCCCAGGAGTTCGTCGCCAGCAACGAGAGCACGTGGGGGATTTCGATGATCTGCGAGGGCGTGTGGTCGTTCTTGCCCCCGCCGATCTGGAACAGGGAGAAGGAGCACGGCTTGCAGGTCTTCCACTGCGCCTCGGCGGCGGCGATCTTCATCGGCTGGTAGCGCGCCTCGATCACGCCGAGCTCACTGCCCACGAACAGCGCCAGCACGATCGACGGCAGCAGCACCACGAGCGAGAGGCGGGCCGTGTGGCGAAAGCCCTCCGCCTCTCGCTGCTTGCGGATCTGCCAGGCCGAGACGGCCAGCATCACGAGCGCCCCGGTGACCAGCGACGCGAGGATCACGTGCACGTAGCCCCACAGGAAGGTCGGGTTCGTGAACAGCGCCCCGACGTTGTCCAGCGTCGGCTCGCCCTTGGCGTTCATCTTGTAGCCGACGGGGTGCTGCATCCACGAGTTGGCGGCCATGATGAAC
>DATJBO010000065.1:0-3255 GCA_035515315.1 Solirubrobacteraceae bacterium | reverse complement strand
GGAGGTCCCACAGATGGCAGCCGCAGAGGCGCTGGTGTTCGACGCGATCCGAACGCCGCGCGGCAAGGGCAAGTTCAACGGATCGCTGCACGGCACCAAGCCGGTCGACCTGGTGGTCGGCCTGATGCACGAGACGCTCGTACGCAACGAGAAACTCGACCCCTCGCGGGTCGACGACGTGGTGCTCGGCTGCGTCTCGCCGGTGGGCGACCAGGGCGCCGACATCGCCAAGACCGCGGCGATCAAGGCCGGGCTGCCCGACACCGTCGCCGGTGTCCAGCTCAACCGCTTCTGCGCCTCGGGCCTTGAGGCCGTCAACGTGGCCGCACAGAAGGTCGCCTCCGGCTGGGAGGACCTCGTGTTCGCCGGGGGGGTGGAGTCGATGTCGCGCGTGCCGATGGGCTCCGACGGCGGCGCCTGGGCGATGGACCCGGAGACGAACTACGACACGTCGTTCATCCCCCAGGGGATCAGCGCCGACCTGATCGCCACGATCGAGGAGTTCAGCCGCGAGGACGTGGACGGCTACGCCGCGCGCTCCCAGGAGAAGGCCTCCGCGGCCGAGGCCGACGGGCGCTTCGCCGACAGCGTGATCCCCGTCAAGGACCTCAACGAGAACGTCGTGCTCGACCACGAGGAGTTCATCCGCCCGGGCACGACAGTGGAGACGCTCGGCGGCCTGAAGCCATCCTTCGCCGCGATCGGCGAGATGGGCGGGTTCGACGCGGTCGCGCTGCAGAAGTACCACTGGGTCGAGAAGATCAACCACGTGCACACCCCCGGCAACTCGTCGGGGATCGTGGACGGTGCTTCGCTGCTGACGATCGGCAACGAGCAGACCGGCGCCGAGATGGGGATGAAGCCGCGCGCGCGGATCCTCGCGACGGCGCTGTCGGGAGCCGACCCGACGATCATGCTCACCGGCCCTGCACCCGCCAGCCGCAAGGCGCTGGCGAAGGCGGGCCTGACGGTGGACGACCTCGACCTGATCGAGATCAACGAGGCGTTCGCCGCGGTCGTGCTGCGCTTCGTGCGCGACATGGGCCTGGACATGGAGAAGGTGAACGTCAACGGCGGCGCGATCGCGATGGGCCACCCGCTGGGTGCGACCGGGGGAATGATCCTCGGCACGCTGATCGACGAGCTGCACCGCACGGGCGGCCGCTACGGCCTGGCGACCCTGTGCGTCGGCGGCGGCATGGGAATCGCGACCGTCGTGGAGGCGATCTGATGGCTGAGAGCACAACGATCAGATGGGACAAGGACGCCGACGGAGTTGTCGTGCTCACGCTCGACGACCCGAACCAGTCGGCGAACACGATGAACCGCGCCTACGCGGAGTCGATGGCGGCGACGCTCGAGCGTCTCGAGGCCGAGAAGGACGAGATCACCGGCGTGGTGATCACCTCGGCGAAGAACACCTTCTTCGCGGGGGGCGACCTGAACGACCTGAAGGCAGCCGGCAAGGACGACGCGCCCGAGCTGGCCGAGATGGTGCGGGCGGGCAAGGCCCAGCTGCGGCGCCTGGAGACGCTCGGAGTCCCCGTCTGCGCGGCCATCAACGGCGCCGCGCTGGGCGGCGGCCTGGAGCTGTGCCTGGCGTGTCACCACCGGATCGCGGTCGATGACCCGAAGGTGCAGATGGGCTTTCCCGAGGTGCAGCTCGGCCTGCTTCCCGGGGCCGGCGGGGTCGTGCGCACGGTGCGCATGCTCGGCATCGCCGACGCGCTGTTGAAGCTCCTGATGCAGGGCCAGCGGCTGCGTCCGGCACAGGCGATGGAGGCGGGCATCCTCGACGAGGTGGTGGCCACCCCGGACGAGCTCGTGGCGGCCGCGAAGGCGTGGGTCAAGCAGCGGGCGGCGGAGGAGGAGCCGGTCGTGCAGCCGTGGGACGTGAAGGGCTACAAGCTCCCCGGCGGCGCCCCGTCGAACCCCAAGCTCGCCCAGAACCTGCCGGCGTTCCCGGCCAACCTGCGCAAGCAGCTCAAGGGCGCCAACTACCCCGCGCCGCACCACATCATGGCCGCGGCCGTCGAGGGCGCCCAGGTCGACTTCGACACCGCGATCGAGATCGAGGGCCGCTACTTCGTCGATTTGCTCACCAGCCAGGTAGCCAAGAACATGATCCAGGCGTTCTTCTTCGACATGCAGGCCGTCAGTGGCGAGCGGGGCCGGCCCGAGGGGCTCGAGCCCTACCGGGCCCGCAAGGTCGTGGTCCTCGGTGCGGGGATGATGGGCGCGGCGATCGCCTACGTGTGCGCGAAAGCCGGCATCGAGGTGGTCCTGAAGGACGTCTCGATGGAGGCGGCCGAGCGCGGCAAGGGCTACTCGGCCGGGCTCGTCGAGAAGGCCGTCTCACGGGGGCGCTCCACGCAGCAGAAGGGCGACGAGCTGCTGGCCCGGATCACCCCCACCGACGACCCCGCGGCGGCCGACGGCGCCGACCTCGTGATCGAGGCGGTGTTCGAGGACCCCGCGGTCAAGGCGCAGGTGTTCGCGGAGATCGAGCCACAGCTGCTGCCTGACGCGCTGCTGGGCTCTAACACCTCGACGCTGCCGATCACCGGGCTCGCCGAGGGCGTCACCCGGCCGGCGGACTTCATCGGGCTGCACTTCTTCAGCCCGGTGGACAAGATGCCGCTGCTGGAGATCATCAAGGGCGAGAAGACCAGCGACGAGACGCTCTACCGGGCGCTCGACCTCGCCAGGCAGATCAAGAAGACCCCGATCGTCGTCAACGACTCGCGCGGCTTCTTCACCAGCCGCGTGATCGGGACGTTCATCAACGAGGGCGTGGGCATGCTCCTGGAGGGCGTGCCGGCGGCCTCGATCGAGCAGGCCTCCAGCCAGGCGGGCTACCCCGCCCCGGTGCTGCAGCTCAGCGACGAGCTCAACCTCAACCTCGCGCGCAAGATCCGCGAAGCCACGAAGGCGGCGATCGAGGCCGAGGGGGGCGTGTTCGAGGATCGCGCGTCCTTCCAGGTCGTCGACAAGCTGCTCGAAGAAGGCCGCGGCGGCAGGCTCGCGGGCGCCGGCTACTACGACTACGAGGACGGCAAGCGCGTCGGCCTGTGGAAGGGGCTCAAAGAGCTGTTCCCGGAGGTCGAGGACCCGTCGTCGCTGTCGCTGCGCGACCTCGAGGAGCGGATGCTGTTCATCGAGTCGATCGAGGCCGTCAAGTGCCTCGACGAGGGCGTGATCGAGACCGCCGCGGACGCCAACATCGGCTCCATCCTGGGGATCGGCTTCCCGGGC
>DATJBO010000064.1:0-9200 GCA_035515315.1 Solirubrobacteraceae bacterium | reverse complement strand
GTTGAGCATGTTGATGGGGACGCTCGTGGGGTTGATCGCCGCCAGCTCGAAGGCCATCTCCACGCGCTGGGCGCGGCTCTCGCCGAGGTTGAGGATCCCGCCCACGCACGTCTCCAGGCCCGCCTCGCGGACGGCCGCGATCGTCCGCATGCGCCCCTCGTAGCGGACGGTCGTGGTGACCTCGTCGTAGTAGCTGCGGGCGGTCTCGACGTTGTGGTGGACGCGCTGGACGCCGGCCTCGCGCAGCTGGCGGGCGCGCTCGGCTGACAGGTGGCCGACCGACGCGCAGCGCTTGAGGTTGGTGTGGCGGGCCACCAGCCGCACGCCCTCGAGGTACTTGGTGAAGTCGCGCTTGGAGAGGCCCTGGCCCTGGGTGACCATGCAGAAGCGGTGGGCGCCCGCCGCCTCGGCCGCGCGCGCGTGTTCGAGGACCTGCTCGGGCTCCATCATCGCGTGCATCGGCGTTTCGGCGTCGGCGAATCGCGACTGCGCGCAGAAGCCGCAGTCCTCGGCGCAGCCGCCGGACTTGGAGTTCACCAGCGAGCACATGTCGGTCGAGTCCGCGAAGCGCTCCACGCGGGCCCGCCATGCCCGCTCGACCATCGCTTCGATCTCGGCATGGCCCTCGACCTCGCCGAGGCGCCTGGCCTCCTCGCGCGTGATCAGCGGCGCCATGGCGCAACGGTATGGGGCGGCGCGGACGCCCTGGCCGCCCTGCGGGGCGGCGCGGACTCCCGGACGCCTCCGGCGGGGCCCCGCCCGGGCGCCCTCAGCGGCCCTGCCAGCGCGGAGGGCGGCGCTCCGCGAAGGCGCGGACCCCCTCGCGCATGTCCTGCGAGGAGAACGACGCGCGGCGCAGCTCGATCAGCAGCTGTTCGAGTTCGGGATCCAGCTGGGCGCCGGCCCTCAGCAGCTCGCCGATCACGCGCTTGTTGCCCCGCTGCGACAGCGGGGCGTTACCCGCCATCTCCCCGGCCAGCTCGTGCGCCGCGGCCTCGAGCTCCGGCTCGGGGCAGATGCGGTTCACCAGCCCCCACGCCAGCGCGGTGTCGGCCTCGACGTTGCGCCCGAGCAGGAACAGCTCCCTGGTGCGGGGCGCGCCGATCGTGTCGATGAAGCGGCGCAGGCCGGTGTGCGAATAGACGAGGCCGAGCTTCGCGGGGGGCATCCCCAGTTTCACGCCGTCGGCGGCGACGCGCAGGTCGCACGCCAGCGCCATCTCGAGCCCCCCTCCGATCGTGTGCCCTCCGAGCGCCGCCAGCGTCGGCGTCGGGAACGCCTCGAGCGCGTCGATCGCCTGGGTGAAGGGGTGGGCGACGAGGCGCTCGGCGCGCTCCTCGAACTCCTCGTCGGGGATCTCGCCGATGTCATAGCCGGCGGAGAACATCCCGTGGGAGCCCGTCACGATCAGGCACCTGGCCGCGTCCTGGTCCTGCGCCAGCCGCTGCAGCGTTGCGGTGAGGGCGTCGAGGATCGGATGGTCGAGCGCGTTGCGCTTGGCCGGGTTGGAGATCGTCAGGCGGGCGACGCCGGCCGCCGGCTCGTCCAGCAGCAGCTTCCCGCCGGCGAGCTCCTGTGGGGTGGAGGCGCTCGACAAGCCCTACTCGAGCACGACGAGCGTGTCGCCCTCGCTGACGGCCTGGCCCTCCTCACAGCAGATTTCGGTGACCGTGCCGGAGTCCTCGGCCTCGACGGGCATCTCCATCTTCATCGACTCGAGGATCGCCACGGTGTCCCCCTCCTCGATCTCGTCTCCGACGGCGCACTCGATTTTCCATACCGTGCCGGTGATATGAGCCTCAACCTGGGGCATCGCTCCTCCGCGGACAACGACAGAAGTAGGGGCGCAACAATAGACACCGGCCCCGATGCCGGAGCGGACTCGCCGGGCGAGGGCGCGTGCGGCGAGGGCGCGGCGGGCGAGGTTGCCTCGCGCGCGCGTGTGAAGGTGGTCGTCGCCGCGCGCAACGAGGGGGCGCGGATCGAGTCGACGCTCGCCTCGCTGCGCCGGGCGCTGCCGCGGGCCGAGCTGTGGGTGGCCGACGACGCCAGCCGGGACGACACGGCCGAGCTCGCCCGGGCGGCGGGGGCGCGGGTCGTCTCGGGCCGACGGCACGCCGGCAAGGGCGCCGCGGTGAGCGCCGCCGCGCGCCTGGCGCTCGCGGGCCGAGCGGGCCCCCCGGGCCGAGCGGGGCCCGGCCCGCACGCGGCGACCGGCCCGGCCGAGCGGCCGCCCGAGCGCGAGCTGTTCCTGCTGTGTGACGGCGACCTCGGCGACTGCGCGGGCGAGCTCGCCGCACTCGTGCGGGCGGTGGGCGACGGGCGCGCCGAGCTGGCGATCGCCGCCTTCCGCGAGCGCCGGGGCGGCGGCTTCGGGCTCGTGCGGGGCTTCGCGCGGTGGGCCATCCGCCGCGGTTGCGGCGTGGAGTTGGAGGCGCCGCTCAGCGGCCAGCGCGCCCTCGGCGCCGAGCTGCTCGGGCGGGTCCTGCCGTTGGCCGGCGGCTACGGGATGGAGCTGGGTATCACGATCGACGCGGTGCGCGCGGGAGCGCGGGTGGCCGAGCTCGAGCTGCCGCTGCACCACCGGGTCAGCGGGCGCACGCCGGCGGGCTTCACCCACCGTGCGTGGCAGCTGCTCGATCTGTTGCGCGCGTACGCTTCCCGCGCGGGCGGCGCTGCGTAACCTTGCCGCCCCAGGGAGGTACTGCGAACAGGATGAGCCAGCCGAGTGATCTCGCGCCGATGCGCGAGCAGGTCTACCGCGACCCGCGCCCGAAGGAGCACTTCGACCGTTTCCACGAGCGCGTTCGCAACACCGAACCGAGCTGGATGTACGAGGCGGTGCGGGTGCCCGTGTCGCTGTACGCCTACACGCTCCTGCGCGCGCGGGCGATCTCGGTGGACAACGTCCCCGGCGCCGGCCCGGTGATCCTCGCGCCCAACCACTTCTCGTTCATGGACCACTTCCTGATGGGCTGCTACATGCGCCGGAAGATCCACTTCATGGCCAAGTCGCAGATGTTCAAGTTCCCACTCCAGGAGGTCTTCTCTCGCGGCGGGACCTTCCCGGTGCGCCGCGGGGCCCGCGACGACGAGACGTTCATCACCGCCGAGACGATCCTCGCGCGGGGAGGGGCGGTGGCGATGTACTGCGAAGGCGGGCGCTCGCGCACCGGCAAGCTGGCCGACAAGGCCAAGCCGGGCATCGGGCGCCTGGCGCTGGAGAGCGGCGCCCCGGTGGTCCCGATCGCGATCCACGGCTCCCAGCGGGTGCGAAACTGGCGCCGGCTGCAGTTCCCGGAGGTCACCGTCCAGTTCGGCGAGCCACTGCGCTGGGAGGTCCTCGAGGGGTCCACGCGCGAGCAGCAGCAGGCGGTCGCCGACGAGATCCAGGGCGAGATCAGGCGCCTGCACGCGGGCCTCGAGCAGTACGGGCGCAAGGGGATCCTGCGGCGGATCCGGGGGCAGGCCGGAGGCGGCACCCCGCCCACCACCGCGCCGACCTCGGCGCGCTGACAGCGAGCTGGCGGCGGCTGTGGTGGATGCTCGCCTGGACATCGGCGCCGTGCTCCGCCGGGTGTTCGACATCTACTTCGAGCGGGCGTCGGTGCTGATGCCGGCGGCGGCCGCGGTGTTCGTGCTCACGGGCATCGTCGCCGGGGTCCTGATCGTCGCCAGCCCCGGGCTCGCGGTGCTGGCGGTCGCGATCGACCTCGTCGCCGTCACCCTGTTCACGGGGATGGTGGTGAGGCTCGTGGCCGACGTCCAGGACGGGCGCCGCGACGCCACCCCGGGACAGCTGCTGCGCGCCGCGACCCCGGTGCTCGGTCAGCTGATCCTGGTCGGGGTGGTGGCCGCGCTCGGGATCATGGCCGGCTTCATCCTGCTCGTGGTCCCCGGGCTGATCCTGCTCACGCTGTGGTCGGTGGCGGCGCCGGTGGTGGTGATCGAGAACCCCGGGGTGTTCCCCGCGCTGCGCCGCAGCCGGCTGCTGGTGAGGGGAAACGGGTGGCAGGTGTTCGCGGTGATCATGATCCTGGTCGTTTTCGTGGGGGCGGCCGGGAACATCATCGACGCGCTGGCAGCCTCGGCGGGAACCGGTGTCGGCATCGTGGCACGGGTGATCGTGGGCGTGCTGAGCGCGCCGTTGTCGGCGCTGGCGGCGGCCGTCCTGTACTTCGAGCTGCGGGCCCGCCCGGCCACGCAGGATCCATCGCCCGCGGGGTGAGCTCCTTCTCCTCGGCGCAGCTGCTGCGTCCCGGGCTGCTCGAGGGCGTCTCGATGATGCTCGCGCTTGCCGGGGCCGACGCGCATGCCGGGGCCGACGCCCACGCCGGGGCCGACGCTGACGACGGAGCCGGGGCCGTGCAGGACGGCTCGCCGCTGCGCGACGCACTCGCACAGGGCGCCGGCGCGCTGTCGGCGAGCCTCGGCGAGTGTCCGCTGCCGGTCGATGAGGAGGTCCTCGCGCAGCGCCTGCGCGAGGACGGAGCGCCGGACCTGCTGGTGGTCGACGCCGGCGGGGTGTTCGAGGCCGCGGGAGAGCCGGCGCGAGACGCGCTGGGGCGGACGATGTTGCTGACCTGGGAGGTCACGCGGACGGTGGCCGGCGCGCTGATCGAGCAAGAGCGTCCGGGGCGCATCGTCCTGCTCGCGCCCGCCGCCGGGACCGGCGCGCCGGAGGTCCGGGAGTACGCGCGCGCCACGCGCGCGGGGCTCGAGAACCTCGCGCGGACGGTCTCGATCGAGTGGGCGCGCTACGGCATCGGGACCCTCGCAATCGCCCCCGGGGCGCAGACGCCGGTGCAGTCGCTGGCGGCGCTGTGCGCCTACCTCGCCTCGCCGGCCGGCTCCTATTTCTCGGGCTGCGTGATGACGCTGGACGGCGACGGCCGCTAGCCCGTCATCCCGCCGAACAGCCCGCCGGTGATGTGCAGCGTCTGGCCGTGGACGTAGTTCGACCACGGCGAGCACAGGAAGAAGATCCCGCCGGCGGCCTCGGCCGGCTGGGCGGGGCGACCGAGGGGGATCAGCATCGAGGCCATCTGGCGCATCTGGTCGGGGATCCCGAGCTGGATCTTCTGCCCCTCTTTCTCCATCGTGTTCTCGTCGACCTTGGGCTGGGTCAGGCGCGTGTCGATGAAGCCAAACGCGACCGCGTTGACGTTCACCTTGAACTGTCCCCACTCCTTCGCGATCGTTTTGGTGAGGCCCACCACGCCGGCCTTGGCGGAGGAGTAGTTGGCCTGGCCGGCGTTGCCGAAGGTGCCCGAGGTGGAGGAGACGTTGACGATCTTGCGGAACACCTCCTTGCCTTCCTCGCGCTCCTGCTTGGCGGGCTCGCGCAGGTGCGGGGCGGCCGCGCGGATCACCCGGAAGGGGACGATCGTGTGGATGTCGAGCATCGCCTGGAAGTCCTCGTCGGACATCTTGTGGATCGGCGCGTCGAGCGTGTAGCCGGCGTTGTTGACGATGATGTCGATCTTCCCGAACGCCTCGATCGCCTTCTGGACGAGCTCATCGGCCGCTCCCGGCTTCGTCAGGTCGCCGGCGAACACCGCCGTCTCGCCCTTGATCTCGGACGCTGCCTGCTCGGCGACCTCGCCGTCGAGGTCGTTGACCAGGACCTGGGCGCCCTGTTCACAGAGCAGCTCGGCGGTCGCGCGACCGATCCCGCGCGCCGAGCCGGTGACGATCGCAGACTTCCCGTCGAGTACTCCCATCGCTCCTCGCTTGTGGTCGTGGTCGGGGAGCGGAAGTTATATCTGCTCGCCGTCGCCCCGGCCGCTCAGGAGCCGATCTTGACGCCGAAGTCCTGGGTGTAGATGGCGCCCGCGGCGCCACTCGCGAAGCTGCTCGGCAGGCGGGGCGAGACGCCGATGCCGCTGTCGCGGAAGCTGGAGTCGAGGATGTTGGCTCGGTGGGGCGGGGAGGCCATCCAGCCGGCCACGGTCGCGGCGGGGGTCGAGTCGCCGTAGCTGCCCCAGGCGATGTTCTCGCCGACCTCGTAGCCGGGCGTCGAGCTCGACAGGTAGCCGCTTTCACGCATTCGCTCCAGCGGCGTGCCGCCGCCCGGTGAGACGTGTTCGAAGTAGCCGTGAAGAGCCATGCTGGTGGAGTGCGCCTGGGCGGCCTGCGCGAGCGCCCCGTCTTCCCGCAGCGGCTGCTCACCGGCGCGGGCGCGTTCGCGGTCGACCAGGCACAGGATGGCTTCGCGTACGAGCGTCACGTTGTATTCGCCGGGCACGAGCGTCGCGTTCTGACAGCTCCCCACGCTTGTGGTGAGCGGCGCGTGCGGCGCGTGCGAGACGCGCCGGGCGGGCGAGCGCCTGTGGCGGCCGGGGCGGCTGCGGGCGCTGGCGGAGCGCCGATGGGTGCGGGTTCTCCCTGAACAGCGGTGCGGACGCGCGGCCCGGTGCGCTCGCCGCCGTGAGTGTCGCCGGGACCGCTTTCCGCGCAGCCGTCCGTGCGTGCGGGAGCGGGCGCACAGCCGGTGAAGGTGCGCCTTGCGGACGTGGCTGCGGGCCTTGCGCGCGTGGGTGCGGGCAAGCGCCGAGGTGGGGGTGAGCAGGCACAGCGCGCCCACCAGCAGGACAGCGGCCCAGAGCTGTCGCGTTCTCTGCACGCGCCGCGTATCGGCCCGCCGCGGCATGGCCTTGAGCGATGAGGACGTTTGTTCAGGTTCGCCGCGGCCGGGGGCGGGCTACAGCTGAAGCGTGCGCCCGAGGATTTCACGCATGATCTCGTCGGTGCCGCCGCCGATCGGACCGAGGCGGGCGTCGCGGGCGGCGCGCTCGACCCAGTACTCGCGCATGTAGCCGGCACCGCCGTGGATCTGCAGGCAGGCGTCCATCAAGTCGAAGGAGGCCCGTTGGGTCAGCAGCTTGGCCATCGTGACCTCCTTCAGCGGCTCCTCCCCGGCTACGAACCGCCGCAGCGCGTCGTAGGTGACGCAGCGGCAGGTGTAGACGGAGGTGGCCAGATCGGCGAGCCGGTGGCGGATCGCCTGGTGCCCCGACAGGGGCCTGCCGAAGGCCCGGCGCTCGCGCGCGAAGGCGGCCGTGCGCTCCCACGCGACCGTCATCGCGCCGACCGCCCCGAGCGCCATCGCCAGGCGCTCCCACTGGAAGTTGGCCATGATCAGCTTGAAGCCCTCGTTGAGCTCCCCGAGCAGGTTCTGTTCGGGCACGAACACGTCCTGGTAGGCGATCGTCGCCGTGTCCGACGCGTGCCAGCCGAGCTTCTGCAGCTTCGATGAGCTGACGCCCTCGCCGCGATCGACGATCAGGAACGAGATGCCGTGGTGGCCGCCCTCGGGCGTCGTCTTCACGGCCGTCACGATGAAGTCCGCGCGCACGCCGTTGGTGATGTAGGTCTTCTCCCCGTTGACCACGAAACCGCCGTCGACGCGCTCGGCGCGTGTGGAGAGCCCGGCCACGTCCGATCCGGCCCCGGGCTCGGTGATGCCCAGCGCGCCGATCAGCTCGCCGGCGATCGACGGGACGAGGTAGCGCCGTTTCTGCTCGTCGGTGCCGAACTTCCAGATCGGCGGCGTGGCGATGTTGATGTGGGCGCCGATGCCGGCCGCGGTGCCGCCCGAGCCGGTCCGCGCCATCTCCTCGCACAGCACCGCCTCGTGCAGGTAGTCGCCGCCCTGCCCCCCGTACTCCTGCGGGTACTTCAGCCCCAGCAGGCCTTGCGCCGCCAGCTTGGGAAACACCTCGTTCGGGAACCAGCGCTCCTCCTCCCACTCCTGGGCGTGCGGGGCCAGCTCACGCTCGATGAAGCCGCGCGCGGATTCGCGCAGCTGCTCGTGCTCGTCGGTGAAGGGAGGCGTGGCGGGCATCGCCGGCGGACCGGCTCCGGGCGGGCGCGGCGCCTACAGGCCGTAGGAGCGGCCGATCACGTCGAGCATGATCTCGTCGGTGCCCGCGCCGATCCGGTTCAGGCGCATGTCGCGCCACACCCGCTCGACGCCGTACTCGCGCATGTAGCCGGCGCCCCCGTGGATCTGGATGCACTCGTCGGCGACTTCGCAGGCGACCCTCGCGGAGTGGAGCTTCGCCATCGAGATCTCCCGCACCGGGTACTCGCCGTTCTGGAAGCGCCAGGCCGTCACGTAGACCATCTGGCGGGCCGACTCGATCTTCGTGGCCATCTCGGCGAACTTGTGGCGGATCACCTGGAACTTGCCGATTTCACGGCCGAACGCCTTGCGCTCGTGGGCGTAGGTGAGCGTACGTTCGAAGCATTTCTGGGCTCCCGCCACGCAGCCCGCGGCCCCGATCAGCCGCTCCCCCTGGAGCTCCCACATGATGTGGTAGAAGCCCTTGCCTTCCTGTCCGAGCATCGCCGAGGCGGGCACCCGCACGTCCTGGAAGGCGAGCAGGGCCGTGTCGGAGGCGTGCATGCCCAGCTTTTCCAGGCGCTTCTCGCGGATCACCCCGGGGGAGTCCATCGGCACCAGGAACAGCGTGAAGCCGTCGTAACCCGCGTCGGGGTCGGTCTTGGTGACGAGCACGATCACGTCGGCCCGGTGGCCGTTGGTGATGTAGGTCTTGGAGCCGTTGATGACGAAGTCATCGCCGTCCCGGACGGCGCGGGTCTTGATGCCCGAGACGTCGGACCCGGCGTCCGGCTCGGTGATCCCGAGGCAGAGGATCTTCTGGCCCTTGATCGCCGGCACCACCCACTGCTGCTTCTGCTCCTCGGTCCCGAACGCGAGGATCGGGGGCATGGCCATGTCGGTGTGCACCGCCAGCCCCATCGCCAGCCCGCCGGAGTTGGCGTTGGTGATCTCCTCCGCGAGCACGAGGCTGGTGTAGTAGTCGCCGCCCTGGCCGCCGTACTGCTCGGGCTTGTCGAGGCCGAGGAAGCCGAGTTCTCCCATCCGCGGGAACACCGAGTCCGGGAACGTGGTCTCCTCCCACTCCTCGGAGTGGGGGGCGAGCTCTTTGAGGGCGAAGTTGCGGATCGACTCCCGCAGCTGTTCGTGCTCGTCGGTGAAGATGAAGTGCTTGCGGCTCGCGCTGTGGTCCGGCTTCAGGACGCTCGCGGCGGTTGCGGCCATGGGGACGGTCTCCTGTTCGTGCTCTTGGAGGGCAAGTGTGCAGGGCGGACTCGCGGCCCCGTGTCGGCGACGCTAGCGCAGCCTCATCTAAAAGTAAATAGTGGAGCTATCTACTTTGCGCGGACCCCTC
>DATJBO010000063.1:0-2070 GCA_035515315.1 Solirubrobacteraceae bacterium | reverse complement strand
GCAGCACACGTTGCCGCCGGCGCCCGCCAGCAGGGCGACGAGCATGCTCTGGGCCTCGTTGGTGTCCTGGTACTCGTCGACCACCAGCCATTTCCAGCGTTGGCGGTAGAACGCGAGCCGGTGCGGGTGCTCGGCGAGCAGCCGCACCGCGTGTGTGAGCAGGTCATCGAAGTCCCACGCGTTCGAGCGCTGCAGCTCGATCTCGGCCTCCCGCCACACGGCGGCGATCAGCGGCGCCGCCGTGTGCCGCGCCTGCTGCTGGTAGCTGTCGGGGGACAGCAGCCGGTTCTTCGCCAACGAGATCTCGGCGAGCACCTCGGCGGCCGCGGGCTGCCCGTAGTCGGCGAGCGCCTGCTGGATCTGCCCGCGCTGCTGGTCGGAGAGCAGCC
This sequence comes from Solirubrobacteraceae bacterium, assembly GCA_035515315.1. Lineage (GTDB taxonomy): Bacteria > Actinomycetota > Thermoleophilia > Solirubrobacterales > Solirubrobacteraceae > Palsa-744. Next base: position 1,681 of record DATJBO010000063.1, on the reverse strand, counting down.
ATTCGATCACCCGTCGCACGTCCGTCTGGTCGTAGACGGTGTAGTTCTCGGTGCGGCCGAACACGCTGGCGTGCTCCCGCAGCATCCGCGCGCAGATCGAGTGAAACGTGGCCGCGGTGACGACGCGTGCGATCTGCTCGCCGAGCAGGTCGGCGAGCCGCAATCGCAGCTCACCGGCCGCGCGCACCGAGAAGGTGACGGCCAGGATCTCCCACGGCTGCGCGGCACCGGTCTGCAGCAGCCGGGCGATCCGGTGGATGAGCGTCTTGGTCTTGCCGGCGCCGGGACCGGCGATGAGCAACAGGGGTCCGGGGCCGTGGCGGACGGCCTGCGACTGCTCGGGCGTGAGCCCCTCGAGCAGCGCGTCCTGCCCCGGCCCGGCGGGAGTGGGCTGGGCACCCGCGATCGGGTGCGTCATCTCTCACCTCCAGTGGCGGTTGGGTTGTGCGATGAACGCGGCCGCCCGGACTCGGGCGGCGCGCGGCAATGCGCCGGGCCGGCGTTGGCCTTGTGGGGCCGCGGGCGTGCGGCGAGCGTCGGCGGCCATGCGGCGCGCGGGTGGGTCAGCGGCCCGTGTCGGCGGCCGGGTGCGGATGGCCGGAGACGGGGTCGAGCGTGATCGTGCGCTGTCCGCCGGCGAGCGGGCAGCTCCAGATGCACTCCCCGTTTCCATCGGGTTGGGCGGGGCGCCCGAGCAGCAGCGCGACGAGAGCGAGCGCGTCCGCGCGCCGGTGTGGCGGGCTGGTGTACTCGCGTCCGTCGTGGCCCGCGAGTGTCACGTCGACCTGATCGCGGACGTGTACGACTACCAGCCCGTCGGTTGTGGCCGGGGTGCTCACCGGCACAGGCGGTCGGCGAGCCAGTCGCGCTGGCGTTCGGTCAGCGCGCCGAGCGGGGCGGCGAGGTTGACGTGCCCCTCGCGGATCGCACGGACGTTCAGGGTTCGCAGTCGTGTGCGGCCGATCCCGGGCGCCCATAGCAGCACCTCCCAGGTCATCTGCCGCTCGAGCTCGGCGGGCGGGTGCTCGAGGATCTCGCGCAGCGTGATCTCTTGCCTGCGCAGCCTGGTCTTCAGCACGGCAGCTGCGCTACGGCGGGTGTTGGCGATGCCGAGGGCGCGCACCGGCTGCGGGACGGCCGTGTCGGGTGTGAGCGTGAGCATCGAGGCTCCCTTCATGTGGGTTGCTTGGTGTCAGGTGAGCTCGCCGAAGATGTCGGCGACGTAGGCGCGGGCGTTGTTGAATGGCTCGCCGCGCAGCTGACGGCCGTGGGGGCCGCCGAGCAGGACCGAGGCGAGGTCGTAGATCGCGCCGCCGGCCTCGCAGGATCGGCAGTACCAGCCCGTCTCGGGCCGGCCGCTGACATCGCAGGATGGATGCCGGTCGCTGTGAGTTGAGACCGGGCAGCGCACCCTGCCGCCGGTCGCCGGCACGGTGATCCCGGCGAGTGCTTCGAAGTACACCGGCGGCGGGATCCGCTTGTAGGGGTCCCGCTCGCTGCCGCCACGGGGGATGCGCACGGCGTGGTGGCCGGTGGCCCATGGGGGGTCGGGGAGGTCGCCGACGAGCGCTTCGGGCGAGTACGGCGTCATCTGGAAGTCGGCGTCGACGATCCGCGCGTACCGGCCCGTCTTCCAGTTCACGGTCCCGGCGAGGCGCATCGGCTGTGAGCGCTTGCGACA
>DATJBO010000062.1:0-24370 GCA_035515315.1 Solirubrobacteraceae bacterium | reverse complement strand
GCGCCCGTTTCGCCGGTCGCGCCGGTCGCGCCCGCTTCGCCGCGTTCGCCTTGTTCGCCCGTCGCGCCGGTGGCACCTTCAGGGCCCGTCGCTCCAGTCGGCCCTGTCGCGCCGATGACACCCTGCAAGCCCTGTTCGCCTTTTTCGCCCGCCACACCGGCTTCGCCCCGTTCGCCGGTTTCGCCGGTCGCACCCGTCGCACCGGTTTCGCCAGTGGCACCCGTCAGGCCTGTCGGGCCCGCTTCGCCCTGTTCGCCCTGTTCGCCGGTCGCGCCCGCTTCGCCGCGTTCGCCGGCTTCGCCAGTCGCGCCCGTGGCGCCTTCAGGCCCGGTGGCCCCAGTCGGCCCCGTCGCCCCGGTCACACCCTGCAGGCCCTGTTCGCCCGTTTCGCCCGTCGCGCCGATTTCGCCGCGTTCGCCGGCCGGGCCGGTCGCGCCGGTTTCGCCGCGTTCGCCGCGTTCGCCGGTTTCACCCCGTTCGCCGGTTTCGCCCGTCGCGCCGGTGGCTCCGTCGTTCCCGCGGTCGCCCTTTTCGCCCGCGGCACCCGTCGCGCCCGTTTCGCCTGTGGCACCGGTCGCGCCCGCTTCGCCGCGTTCACCTTTCACGCCGGTTGCGCCCGTGGCTCCGTCGTTCCCGCGGTCGCCCTTTTCACCCGCGGCACCACTGGCGCCCTTTTCGCCGGTGGGACCCGTCGGCCCCGCTCCGCCGCGTTCGCCTTGAGGGCCGGTTGCACCGATTGCTCCGGCGGCGCCCGTCGGGCCGTTCGACCCAGCTTTGCCTTCAGGCCCGGCGGGGCCCGTGGCACCCGCGGGGCCGGCCGGCCCCTGCTTGCCTTCTTTGCCTTCCCTGGCCATGCATTCCGTGATGGTCTTGAAGGTGAACGGCGAGTTGAAGTTGTGCGGACCCCTGACTTCGCCCTTGGCGGCGCTTTCGAGGATCAGGAACAGGGGAACATAGACGAAGGCGCTCGAGCTGGTCTTGCCTTTGGCGGTGGCAGGAAATTCGATCGGGCTACTCGCGAGGTTGAAGAATTCGAGCCAGTGTTCACTGCCCGGACGCGGCAACGCGTGCCATAGAACCTGTTCGCCTTCGCGGTTCTTGCCGCCGTTGTTTTCGAAGAATCCTTTGAGTTCGATCTGGTCCCCGGGACATCCTTCGGCCTTGTTCAGGCTCGTCGGTTCGCTACGAGAGGTCCCTTCGTAGGCAGCCGCGGTTGTGACACCCGCGAAAACGGGTACAGCCAGCACGGCCAGGACCGCGGTCACCCGTGCCACCCACTTGCCCAGCCGCCCGCAATTGGCGATGGCGCGGAGGGGGGAATACGTACTCGCGCTGACGCGATTGCGCGAACCAATCCCAGGCCGAACTTCCATGTTCGATTCTCCCTCCGTGGTAGCCATCAAGCTGGCGTCGCATCCATGCGTTGCCAGAGTCACTCGGACAGCTCCCTCCAGGCAGCTTCCGACGTGAATTTCGCGGGAAGGTACCAACGCCCCTGGGTGCTGTCAAGCGCACTTTGCGTAACTTTTGTCAGTGATTACCGCTTATGCCGAGGGCGGCAGGGCATATTTGTGACAGCCCTTGGCCGTTCACCTCTACCGCGACCAGCACGTCTCGGTGGCCCTCACAGTGACGCGTACGTCGCCTCGATCAGGGCTCGGTTGCGCGGGTCCTGCCACTGTGGCCCACCCCGGTTCATGAGGTACGCGAAGCCGAGCCGCTCACGGGGATCCGCGAAGCCGACCGAACCGCCGGCGCCGAAGTGGCCGAACCCGCCCTGGTGAGGACCGAAGGGACGCTCCGGCTGGGTCAGCTGAAACCCCAGCCCGAACCGAGAAGGACGTTCGAGCACCAGGTCGGTGCCAACGGAGTGCTCTCGCGTCGCTTCTGCCAGCACGTCTCTCGATAGCAGGGATGGATCCTCTCGGGCGAGCGCCGCATACACCCACGCCACCCCACGCGCGTCCGCGTGCAGGTTCGCTGACGGAATCTCGGCCTGCTGCCACGCGAGCGTGTTGACGGTCCCCAAACCTGTCGCGCCGGGTGGGTTGAGGTAGGCCTGGGCTCGCAGGCCCTCGCCTGCGAACGGCTTGAACTGCGCCTGCCTGCGCTCGGAAAGGTCCGCGTCGAACACGAAGTCAGCTCGCCAGGAACGCTCACGCTCGGGCAGCCCGAAGCTCACTCGAACGCCCAGCCTCTGGGCGATCTCGCGCTCGAGGTAGACCCCGATCGGCTCACCGCCGAGGCGCCGGACGAGCTCCCCGACCAGGAAGCCGAACGTGTGCACGTGGTAGCCGTGGGCGGTCCCGGGCGCCCACCACGGCTCCTGCGCGGCGAGCGCCGTCGTCATCCGCTCCCACTCGTACAGCGCCTCGACCGGGAGCGGCTCGCTGATCGCCGCCAGGCCCGCGCGGTGGCTGAGCAGCTGCCTCACCGTCACCCCGTCCTTGCCGGCTGCGGAGAACTCCGGCCAGTGTCGTGCAACCGGGTCGTCGAGGTCCGCGGCCCCCCTGGATACGAGCATCAGCAGGCACAGCGCCGCGAAGGCCTTGCCCACCGAGAAGGCGCTGACGACCGTCTCCCGCCGCCAGGGACGCGAGCGTCCGGCGTCGGTGAAGCCGCACCACAGATCCACGACCAGGTGCCCGTCGAGCACGACCGCGACGGCGGCACCCAGCTCGTGCCGCTCGCGTAGGTTCTCCAGCAGCGCCTCCCGGACCGCCGCGAAGCGCGCGTCGCAGCTGCCCTGTATCGGCGCGGCGCCGCTCAGGAGATGCCGCTCGGCTGGTGCGCCCTGAGCTGCTCGGCCACGCGCTCGCTGGTGGAGGCTCCCTCGGCGCCGCGTTCGGCGAGCTCGGCTTCGAACAGCCGGGTGATCTCCGGAGCCGCCTTGCGCTGGTCGCGCTCGAACATCGAGGTCGTCAGCAGCGGACGCAGCCAGTGCGCCAGCACCACGAAGCGTGGGCTGCAGATGCGGCGCTTGCGTGCTTCGAAGCCGGCGACGATGTCCGCCACCGCCCGCTCGAGCGGATGGGTGCGCCTGAAGGGTTCTTTCATCGATTCCCGCAGCCGCAGGAAGGAGCGCTGGGTGTCGTCGCCCTCGCGGACCATGTCGGTGTCTATCCAGCTGGGGTGGATCGTCCCCACGTCGACGCCGAGGTGGGCCACCTCGTTGCGCAGCGAGTTGCACATCGCCTCCACGCCGGCCTTCGTGGCGGCGTACGCCGACAGGCCGGGCGCGTGGGCGAAGGACGCAAGCGATGCCGTCACCGCGAGGTATCCGCGCCGCTCGCACACCGCGGGGAGCGCCGCCCTGAGGGTGTTGTAGGCGCCGAGGAGGTTCACTTCGACCGTCCGCCGGAAGGCGCTGGGCGCCGTCAGCGCCAGCGGCCCGAACGAGGCGATGCCCGCGTTCGCCCACGCGAGGTCCAGCCGGCCGTGCTCGGACAGCACCCGCTGGACCGCCGCCTCGCAGGCCGGACCGTCGGTGACGTCCAGCTCGATCGTGATCGGCGTTGGCGAGATCCCCCGCGCGGTGTCGGCCATCGCCTCCGCGTCGAGGTCGGCGAGCACGACCTTCGCTCCCCGTCGCGCGAGCTCGACGGCCGTCCCCGCTCCGATGCCGCGGGCGCCGCCGGTGATCAGGATGACCTTCTCGCTCATGGTCCAGGCGGCCATCTCAGCTCCCCCGGCCGCCTGTCGAGACTGCTCCCTGCCCACGCATCCCTCGCCACGATACCCGCTCGCCGCACGCGGGGACACCTCGCCGCCATGCCCGTCAGTACGCGTCGAAGTCGAGAAATTCGAAACGCGCGATCGACGGATCGCGCGGCGGGGTGAGCAGGCTGCGGTAGATCAGGTTGAGGGGTGAGGCGCGCAGCCGTTCGGGCAATGCGATGCCGTGAAAGTCGACCAGATCGTTCACCCCCACGTGCAGCGCGACCGCAGCCCGATGATGACGGCACGCTGCGCGCACGAGGGCGCGGGTCTCGCTCGCCGACAGCGGGTCCGCGGCGAACACCTTCAGGATGATCGCGACGCGCAAGCCCGCCCTGCGCTCGTGACAGGTGACGGCGAGGAGGGTGCGGCCGCGATGGATCGCGTAGCTCGCCCCCGGGCGCCGCAGTCGCCAGCCCAGCGTCTCGGCGGTCCAGCGGCGCGCTTCACCGCGACGCGGCACGCCGAGCAGCGACTCGGCGTCGGCGTCCAGCCCGCGACCGGACACGCCGTCGCGGAGCTGCTCGCTGCGGATTCCCGCCGAGAGTCCGGGCACCGGCAGCATCACGTTGGCCGGCAGCGGCGTCAGCAGCTGAAAGCCCAGCCGCTTGATGAACCCGGGGGTCGAGTTCGCATTGGCGACGCCGACCACGCTCTGCACCCCGAGCGCGGCTGCCTTGTTCACCGTCTGCTCCCCGAGCTTCACGAACACTCCCCCGCCGCGGGCTCGTTCGTGGACCGCGGTGTTGAGTGACAGCGCCGCGGGGTAGTCGTCTCGGTCGCGGGCGATCGTGACGGGGACCAGCGCGTAGTGGGCGGCACGACCGTCGTCGTCGTCCAGGTTGGACTCGATGACCGGCCCGAACGGCGATTCCCGGTATAGCCAGCGCAGATACTCGGGGCTGGAGACGTGGCTGCCGGGAAACACCTCCGACAGCAACGCCGCGGTCGGCGCAAGCTCGGTCACCCGTTCACCCCTTCCATCCCCGGACCAATGCTCGGCAGGTCGCCCGGCTCAAGCTCCGCGGCGATCTCACCCAGCGGCCTGCCGGGCCCTCCGCAGACATCCAGCACCGCATCGAGCCGCCCCAGCGTGACGCCCCGGCGCGTATGGACGACGCGGCTGACCAGCCAGCCGGCGTGGGGCATCACCCAGAACTGCTCGTCCGTGTCGATGTCGTAGGGATGCACGTAGCTCCACAGCGTCGAAGCGTCCTCGAGGCGGCGCAGAAACCGCCGTGACAGCACGAGCGGGAAGTAGCGCAGGTAGATCCCGCCGAGGAACGGCACCTGGAGCTTTCCCGCGCCGGCCACCGGACACGGGAGCTCGAGCAGGCCATTGTGCCAGCGGTAGGGCCGGCGGGGAGCGCCCGGCCAGCCGTGCAGGGGGTTCCTGGCGGGCAGCACGCTCGAGGAATAGCCGAATCCGGCGGCTGCGATCTCCTCGATGGCCCACGCGCTGGCGGGGGTGAGCGAGAAGATCGGCGCCCGAAACCCTCGCACCGCCGCACCTGCCACGTCCTCGAGGAGCCCGCGCCCCTCCTCGAGCTCGTCCCGCAGCCGGCCCGGCCCGACGCTCGAGAGCGGGACGTGGCGCAAACCGTGGAGGCCGACCTCGTGCCCGTCCGCCGCCGCTCGCCGAACCAGGTCGGGACTGGCCCTTGCCAGCTCGCCGACGACGAACACCGTGGCCCTGATCCCGCGCTCCTGCAGGAAGTCGAGGAAGCGGTGGCTCATCGCGACGTACCGCGGCTCCTGCGCGGGGGAGCTGCGGTTGTCCTCGAGGTCGAACGTCACCGTCAGCGGCACGCTGAAGGCTCCGGCACCGGCGCTGTCTGGATTTGGGGGCCCATCCGGTGTCGTCATACCATTGAGCGATGACCGAGCAGGTGGGGGTTCCAGGACAAGGACGTCCACGTGCCCGTTTACGGGCGGCCCCGTACCGGCAGGTGACCCTGCAGCTGATGCGCTTCGGCCTAACGGGCGCGTTCGTGTTCGGCATCTACACGGGCGGCACGCTGCTGTTGTCGGGGCCACTGGGCCTACCGATCGTGCTCGCGATCGGAATTGCGCTGTGTCTCGCGCTGGCGGTGAACTTCACGATGCAGCGCCACTTCGTGTTCCTCGACCACGAGACCTTCGCGCTCACGGCGGGGACGCAGCTGCGGCGTTACATCTTCGCTACGGCGTGCAACTACGCGCTGACCAGCCTGATCGTGACCACCGTTCCACAGGCGCTCGGGGTATCGCAGCAGCTCGTGTTCGTGGTCACCGCGCTGGTCCTCTCCCTGGTCGGGTTCTCGGTGGTGCGCTGGTGGATCTTCCACGTCCCGCGGTGACCCGTTCCTGATCCCCTGACTGGACTCGCTGGCGATCCGGTGGGCACGGGCGGCGGAGGACCGTGGATCGTGGTCGGCTCAGGTCCCGCCGGGGCGGCCACGGCCAGCGCACTGGCCGGTGCCGGCAGACGCGTGGTCGTGATCGATCCCGGGCTCACGCTCGAGCCCGCACGCGAGGCGGCGAGGCAGCGGATGGCGAGCACCTCGCCGCCGGAGTGGCGCCCGGAGGACCTCGCGCTCACGTCCTTCTCGGCGGGCGACGAACGCGCGTCCAACTACAAGCAGCTGTTCGGCTCCGACGTCGCCTTCAGAGACGACGGCGTGCTCCCGCTGGAGCTCTCGGAGGACGTCGGTGCCCGGCCGTCCTACGCGTCGGGCGGACTCTCCAACGTGTGGGGCTCCGGACTGCTGCCCTATACGGAGGAGGACCTCCTCGGCTGGCCGCTGTCGGCAGCCGACCTCGCCGCCGGCTACCGAGCCGTGCTGGAGCTGCTGCCGTTCGCCGGGGAGGACGACGAGCTCGCGCGTCGATACCCGCTGTTCATCCCGCCCGACGGACCGCTGCTTCGCACGCGGGCGGGCGAGGAGCTGCTCGGCCGCCTGCGCCGCCACGCGACCGTGCTCGGCGGTTCTGGGTACGTGTTCGGCGCGCCCCGCCTGGCGGTGCGCGTGGGGCACCCGGCCCCCGCGAACGGATGCGTGTACTGCGGGCACTGCCTCGACGGCTGCCCCTACGGGCACATCTACAACGCCGCCCAGACCGTGTCCGAGCTCAACCGCGGCGGGGCGATCGAGTACCGCCCCGGCCTCCACGTCGATCGCCTCCGCGAGACGGACGGCGGCGTGTCCATCGAGGCCACCTCGGTCGCCGATGGCACCGGCGTGCACCTCCAGGCCGAGCGTGCCTTCCTCGCCGCCGGCGCGATCTCGAGCACCATCATCCTGCAGCGCTCGGGGCTGCTCCCGCAGCGGTGCGAGATCCTGGACAGCCAGGCGCTGTACCTGCCGTTCGCGTGGATCGGCAGGGTCGGGCAGACCGGCCGTGAAGCGGGACACACCCTAGCCCAGGTCACGATGGTGCTCGACGATCCGGGGGTCGCCGGCAACCCCGTCCACCTCACGTTCTACACCTACAGCGGAGGCGTGGCGGAGCGCGCGCGAAGCGCACACCCGCTGATCAGCCGCGTGCTCGGTCCGGCCCTGGAGGGACTCACGCGGCGGCTGCTCGTGGCGATCTGCTTCTTCCACAGCGACGACTCCGACAGCGTCGTCAGCCTGTGGGACGCCTCCAGCGGCTCCGTGCGTCTCGACCCGGTGTCGAACCCGGGCAGGGCACAGGTCATCCGGCGCTTCACGCGCGCGCTGGCGCGCTCGCTGGCTCCGCTCGGCATCGTGCCGCTGGCCCCCTTCGCGGAGCAGGCCCCGGTGGGGGGCGGCTACCACTACGGCGGGTCTGCTCCCATGCACGGCCACGCAGGCTTGGGACAGACCGACACCCTCGGGCGGCCGGCCGGCTGCGGCAGGATCCACGTGGTCGACTCCTCGTGCTTCCCGTCGGTCCCCGGCGGGGCGATCACGCTCACGGCGATGGCCAACGCCCACCGCATCGCGAGCGCAGCGGCGAGCGGCGAGCAGTCGTGATCGCGGTCACCGGCGCCAACGGGTACGTCGGGGGCCGGATCATCGCCCACCTGCGTGCCGGCGGAATGGAGACGGTGGCGCTGGTGCGCAGACCCGACGAGTGCTCCGGGCCGTCACGCCGCTTCGTGCTCGGCGAGCCCCTCGCGGCGGACACGCTCGAGGGCGTGGACACGGTGATCCACGCGGCATGGGACGCGTCCGTGAGGGGCGACGAGGTCGCTGCCGTGAATACCGAGGGAAGCCTCCCGCTGCTCGACGGCGTCGCCGACCGAGGCGGGCGTCTGCTGCTGGTCTCCACGCTGTCCGCCTTCCCCGCGGCCCGCTCTCGCTACGGTCGCGCCAAGTACGCGCTCGAGCAGGCCGTGCAGCGCCGCGGCGGGCTCGCCGTCCGGCCCGGGCTGGTATTCGGCGCGGCAGCCGGGGGCCTGTTCGGGAGCTTGGTGAACACGTCCTCCCGGGGATCCGTGATGCCGATCGTGGGCGGCTCCGAGCGGCTGTTCGTGACGCACGACGAGCACCTCGGGAAGCTGTTCGCCGAGCTCGCCGGCGCCGGCTCCGCCCGTCAGCGCACGATCTTCGCGGCTCACGAGCGGCCCACGACGCTGCGCTCGATCGTCGAACTGATAGCCGCCGCCCGAGGCGGGCGCGTGCGACTCGTCCCGATCCCCCCGCGAGCCGTGCTCGCGGCGTTGAGGCTGGCCGAGACGGCCGGGCTGCCGGTCCCCTACCGCAGCGACAGCCTGCTCTCGCTGATCAACCCCGCGCCGCTGGACGAGCTGGCGGCGCTGGATCGGCCGCCCCTGACGTTTCCCCCGCTCAGTCGGGATCTGTGGGAGCGCTGAGCCGCTGCGAGGCATGCGACCGGGGAGCATCGCCCCCCTCGCCCCGGTCGAGGCGCTCCTGCAACAGCGCGATCCTCTGCGCCAGAGCGGTGTTCTGGTCGGAGAGACGGGAGATCGTCATCGAGAACTGCACGAGCATCGCGAGCACGAACAGGAACGCGATCGCGAACACGGCCGATGGCGCGTAGGAGATCCCGGCGGCATGTGTGAGTTTCACCAGCAAGTCCTGACCCACCGAGAGGACGACCACGGTGACGCCGGCGAACAGCCACAGGATCGCGTAGCGCTCCATCAGCCGCTTGCGCCTGATCAGCTCGAAGATGAGGCCGCAGATGACCAGCGAGACCACGACGATCTCCACCCGCTGCTCGAACGAGTTGCCTCCGCTCGTGTGCGCGGCGAGCAGCATCATGTGGTGCGCTCCGCCACCATTGCCGCCCGGTCCTCGCCGGGCGGCGACACCTCGCCGTCACCGGCCGCGGACGCCGCGGGCTGCTCTCGAAACAGGCCGACGAACACAGCGAGCAGCACCTTGACCATATAGTAGATCGACTGGCTCGACGAGATCGCGGAGGAGCCGGTGGTGCGGGCCCGCATCGCCACGGGTATCTCACAGCTGCTGAGGCGGTGCGCGTGCATCAGCAGGATCGCCTCGATCTCGGGATAGTCGTGCGGGTAGTCCCGTGCGAACAGCTCGATCCCGTGCCGGTCGGTCATGCGAAAGCCCGACGTCGGGTCGGTCACCCGCCGGCGCGTGATCAGCGAGACCACGCGTGAGAACACCCGGATCCCCACCCGCCGGACCGCCGAGGAGCGGTAGCCGTCGCCCTCCGTGTCCAGGAAGCGGGAGCCCGTGACCATGTTCAGCGTCGCATCGGCATCCAGCCGCGCCAGCAGGTCCTTGATGAAGCGCGGGTCGTGCTGACCGTCGCCGTCCACCTGGACGGCCACCTCGTAGCCGCGCTCTCGCGCGTACAGGTAGCCGGCCTGCATCGCCCCGCCGATGCCGAGGTTGAAGGGCAGGGTCAGGACCGTCGCCCCGGCCTCGCGCGCCCGCACCGCGGTGGCGTCGGTGGAGCCGTCGTCCACGACCAGTACGTCGAACCCGGGAGCCCACCGGCGGATCTCCGCAACCGTCGGACCGACCGCCCCCGCCTCGTTGTGCGCGGGCACTATCGCGAGTTTCCCGGGCATATGCCAGTAAGGTATCGACGGGTGAGCGGCTTCACCGTAGGGCACTCGGTGGACGCGCCGTGTCGCTGATCCTCGCCTGGGGACTGTTCCCGCTGGTGCTCGGAGCCGTCGGTCTCGGCTGGGGAGCGCTCACCGAGCGCGCAAGCTCCACGGCGCTCGACGGAGCGTTGCTGATCCCGCTGGGGCTGGCCACGGCGCTCGTGGTCGCCGGCACCGTCACGGCGTCCAGCACGATCGCGCCGGCTGCGGTCACCGTCGTGGCTGCGGGAGGCGTCGTCGGGCTGGTGCTCGCCTGGCGCGGGCGGCGCTGGCCCGGGGGCTGGCCCCTGCTGGCGGCGCTGGGCGTGCTCCTCGTCTACGGCGCCCCCGTCCTGGCCTCCGGCCACGCGACGTTCACCGGCTACATCAAGCTCGACGACACCGCGACCTGGTTCAACGTGATCGACAACGTGATGGGCCACGGCCGCTCGGTGGCGCAGCTGCCGCCGTCCACCTACCGGCTGAACTTCGAAACCGCAAACCCCGCCTATCCCCTGGGCGCGTTCATGCTCCCGGGCGTCGGGCGCGCGCTCACCGGGATCGACATCGCCTGGGTGTTCCAGCCATATCTGGCGTGCTGCGCCGCCGCCCTGGCGATGTGCCTGCACGCGCTGATGGCGCCGCTGATCGCCTCTGCGCGCCTACGGGCGGTGCTCGCGTTCCTCGGTGCGCAGGCCTCGCTGCTGTACGGCTACTCCCTGTGGGGAGGCATCAAGGAGCTGACCGCGGCCTTCCTGCTGGCGCTGGGCGCGACCCTGGCGGCGGCCCTGCTGCGAGAGCGCCCCCCGAGCTGGCGAGCGCTGATCCCGCTGGCGCTGGCCGCCGGAGCGCTGATCCAGACCCTCGGGGTGGGGGCCGCCGGGTGGATCGCGGCGGCCCTGTTGGCGCTCGCGGCCGGCTGGCTGGTGCGCCGGCGCGGCGCCCGCGAACGGCGCGCCGGGCTGGTCTCGCTCGGCTGGGCGGCGGCGCTGACCGCCGTGGCCGTGATCCCCCTGTGGGTGGTGCTCTCCGACTTCCTGTCCAACCAGGGGAACCTCATCGACCAGCTGTTCTCCAGCGGCCAGTCGACACATACCAAGCTCGGCAACCTCTACGCCCCGCTCAAGATCTTCCAGCTCGCCGGCATCTGGCCGGTCGGCGACTTCCGCCTCACCGCCCCGACGATCCCGAGCGCGCTGTGGATCGGGCTGACGCTGCTGGCCGCCGCCGGCGCGCTGTTCGTGAGCATCCGCCGGCGGCGCTTCGGTATCCCCTTCTACGTGGGCGTGGCGCTCGTCGGATGCGCGGTCGTGTACCTGTCGGGCGGCACGCCGTGGGTGACGGCGAAGGCGATGGCGCTCTCCTCGCCGGCGCTGCTGGCCGCCGCGTTGGCGGGCGGCGGGGTCCTGTTCGTACGGCGGCACCTCCCCGGCGCGCTGGTGATCGCCGCGCTGGCGGGCGGGGTGCTGTGGTCCGACGCGCTGGCCTACCACAACGTGACGCTCGCCCCCCGGGCCTCGCTCGCGGAGCTGCAGCAACTCGGCAAGCTGGTGGCCGGCAGGGGGCCGACCTTCATCAACCAGTACGAAGTCTATGCCGACCGGCACTTCCTGCGCGAAGGAGCACCGGTCGAGCCGGCCGAGTACCGCAGCGTGACGCTCCCCCTGCGCAACGGCATCGCGCTCACCGACGCCGCCTGGGCCGACCTCGACTCGTTCCCCCTCTCGACCCTCGAGCCGTACCGCTCGGTCGTCACCCGCCGCTCCCCCGTCGAATCGCGACCCCCGTCGACCTACCGGTTGGCGTGGCAGGGCACCTACTACCAGCTCTGGCGCCGCCCGGCACAGCCCGAAACCACGATCGTGGCGCACGTCCCGCTCGGCGAATCGCTGATGCTTCCCTACTGCGGCCGCGCCCAGGACGGGCCCTACCAGCCGCTGTGCTCGATCAATCCCGTCGCGATCCCGCCGTGCAGCCGCATCGAAGCCCTCGGGCGCCGGGCCGCGAGCGTGCACGGCCAGCTCGTGGCCTATCAGCGGCCCGCGCCGATCGTGGCGCGGGGCGACCAGATGTTGTGGCCCGCCGGGTGGCTGCACGAAACAGAAGAACACACCCTCGTCCCCACCTTCCCGGGCACGGCCACGAGCCACATCGCGGTGGCGAGCTCAGAACCGTATGAACTGTGGCTCGGCGGGAGCTTCGCGCGCGGTTTCGAGGTCAGCGTCGACGGGCGCCACCTCGGGACCGTACGCAACCAGCTGCAGCCCTTCGCCGGCTACGTGTACATCGCGACCCTGTTCCTGGAATCCGGCGTCCATACGATCCAGCTCACCTATCCCCACTCGAGCATGCGCCCCGGCAGCGCGTGGGGCCAGTTCACCTACCTCGAGGCGATCGCGCTCGAACCGACCGTGCGGCCTCCGCGCGCGCTGATCGCGGTCGCTCCGGCCCAGGCCCGGCGGCTGTGCGGCCGCGAGCTGGACTGGGTCGAGATCGTGCGCCGGACGGCCTAGGAAGCCGTGCTCCGGCGCCTGCTGGCCGCGCCCGGGACTGTCGGGCTGGACGTCGAGGACGCCGAGCGGCTGGTCGTCCACAAACGCGTGCTGGAGCGCAAGCCGCTGCTGCGCGACGTGTTCCGCGAGGACCACGAGTTGCTGATGGACCTCGACCGGCGCACGTTCGGATCCACCGCGGGGCTGCGGGTGGAGCTGGGTGCGGGCGTCGCGCCGGTCTCGATGAGCTTCCCGGAGGTGCTCGCCACCGACGTGGTCGCCGGTCCGGGGCTCGACCGGGTGCTCGACGCGCAGGACATGGAGCTCCCCGACGCCTCGGTGCGGGTCCTGTTCGGCCAGAACTGCTTCCACCACTTTCCGGACCCGCTCAGGTTCCTCAGGGAGGCCGAACGTGTGCTGGCCCCCGGTGGCGGGCTCGTGCTGATCGAGCCCTACTACGGTCCGGCCGCCTCGCTCGTGTACAGGCGCCTGTTCGCCACGGAGGGCTTCGACAAGGACATGCCCGGCTGGCGCACCGCCGCCACGGGCAGCATGCACGGCGCCAACCAGGCGCTCTCCTACATCGTCTTCGTGCGCGATCGGGCGATCTTCGAAAAGGAGCTTCCGGGGCTCGAGTTGGTGGGAACCGATCCGCTGGCCAACTGGGTGCGCTACCTGCTGTCGGGAGGCCTCAACTTCCGCCAGCTCGTCCCGCGCCGCAGCGCCGGGGCCCTGAAGGCGCTGGAGCGCGCGCTGCATCCCGCGCGGCGGGTGCTCGCCCTGCACCAAGTGATCGTGCTGCGCCGGCGCCGCTGAGGGCGGGGCCGGGGGAGTCGGGCGCTATTCGACAGTGGGCGGCGGCGCGGGCGGCGAGGAGTACCTCACGCCGCCGCGAGCGTTGACCTCGATCACGTGGAAGGTCGTCCGGGCGCCGTTGGAGGACACCGCCACGCACTGGAAGGTAGCGCCCTTTTCCTTGACGACTTCGGCGGGGCACGTGACCGTCGCGTGGATGTGGCGCTCGCGCAGGATGCTTTCTTCGATCGCCGCCCTCGTCTGGGCGGTGGACAGGCTTCCGGAGCCGCCTTCGGAGCTCGAGTTCGACGAGCCGCAGGCGGACACCGCCGCGGCACATGCCAGCAGGCTTGCAGCGAGAAGCACCCAGCGCATCGGCGTAGGACTTCGCCGCGGCGCCGGGTGATCCTCCCGGATCCAGGCCCCGCGCTCCCTTATCTGCGGGTTATGCGGCCGATCAATCATGTTCGCCGCCGCCGGGACCGACCGGGTGGCGACCACCCTCCTTGCGACCATGCCTCGGACCCCGACCATGAAGCATCCAGCCAGGTTCCTCGTCCTCGCCGCGGTCGCTCTCCTCACCGTGCTCGGTGTGGCGGCCTGCGGGGGCTCGTCCTCCTCGTCCTCCTCCTCCGCGAGCGTCGGGACGAGCTCGAAGACCAGCGGGTCCACCGCCGCGGGCGGCTCCACGACGGGGTCCGCGAGCGCCCGCACGACCGGCACGAGCGGCACGACCGGCTCTACCAAGCCGGACGAGGCCAACCGGCGTGTCAAGAAAGCGACCAGAGCGAAGGGCTCGAAGGTCAAGAGACGCGTGGCGGCCGGCCGCGTGAAGAGCGCGACCCTGCGCCGCTGTCTGGAACAGAACGGCGTCAAGCCCGGCTCCTCGAAATCCAAGGGCGCCGCCCGGGGCCAGCTTGCGGCGGCGCTGAAGCGCTGCGGCCGGACGGCGCTCCCGCGGCCCCCCAAGCGATCTTCGGCGCTGCGTCGCCAGCTGCTCACCAGGCCGGCCTACCGCAAAGCCCTGGTGCGCTTCACCCACTGCATGCGCACGCACGGCGTGCCGAGCTTCCCCGAACCGAACACGTCGGGGAACGGCCCCCTGTTCCCCGCCGGCCGGGCGAAGCCCACTCCCCAGCTGCGCGCGGCCCAGCGAGCCTGCATCGGCCAGCTGTCGCTGCGCTGAGGGGGTCCTCGGCGCGTGTCGGGTGCAGGCCGCCTCAGGTGCAGGCCAGCAGCTCGCTGATCGCCACGTCGATGTCGTGGGCCAGCATGTGGGCATCGGGGAGCGCCTCACGGTCGGCGTACACCCCGAAGCACGCGCGGTGGCAGACGGTGGTCATGCCGACCGACACGCGGTGGCGGTCGGACAGGGGCACCACCGGGTAGACGGACTCCAGCCGGCAGCCGTGCATGTACATCGGCTGCGGCGGGCCGGGGATGTTCGAGACGACCAGGTTGTAAGTGCGCGGGCTCGCGATCACGCGCGAGAAGGCGCTCTGGACGATCCCCGGTCCGAGTTCGGCGGCCTTCAGGGCCAGGTCCGCGCCCTCCGGCTCGCGGTGCTGCTTGCGCGAGCTCATCGTGTCGTGGACGCGGAACAGCCGCGCCAGCGGGTCAGGGATGTCGCACGGGAGCTCGGCGAACACGAAAGAGATGTGGTTGCCCAGCACGTCCTTGTCGCTGCGGACGCTGACCGGCACCATCGCCTTCAGCGCAACCGGCTGCTCGCCGTGCTCGGCCAGGTAGGTCCTCATCCCGCCCGCCACCGCCGCCAGCATCACGTCGTTGATGGTGGTCCCGTAGGCCTGCTTGATACGCCTCAGGTCCTCCAGCGGCCGCTCGGCCCACGCCAGCCGCCGCAACGGCGAGAGGGACCGGTTCAGGGCGCTCGAGGGAGCGCCGCTGAGCAGCGAGTGCCCGATCGCCCGCGTCACCCGCGCGGCCCCGCCCGCCACCGAGCGGGCGGCCCGGGCCGGCGAGGTGGCGACCCGCACCGGCGCCTGCAGCAGGGTCGCCTCGGCGGCCAGCAGGTCGCGCAGCCCGCGTACCAGCAGCCGCTCGCCGCCGGGCTCGGGCTCGGGGCTCCACGACTCGGCGGGCGGAGCCTCCGTGTGGGGCGAGGTATCGAGCAGCAGCGACCCGAGCTCCACCGCGGCGAGGCCGTCCACCATGCAATGGTGGGCCTTGCCGATCAACGCGAAGCGGTCATCCTCGGGTTCCTGGCAGACCCACATCTCCCACAGCGGCCGGTCGCGGCGCAGCGGCATCGACATGACTTCGTCGACCAGCCCCGGCAGCGGCCCCGGAGCCCAGTAGAGATGGCGCTCGATCGCGAAGCTCTCGTCATCGATCCACTCCGGGGCGTTGATGTTGAACGGCACCGGAGCGAGCTTCTGCCGGTAGCGGGGAGCGCGTACGAGCCGCCGCTCGATGTGCTCGCGCAGCTCGCCGAACGACGGCAGCGGCTGGCCGGAGCTCCCGGAGAACACCGCCACCCAGCCGACGTGCATGTGGGCGGCCGGCGTCTCGACCGCGAGGAAGGAGGCGTCGAGTCCTGACAGGCGGGAGGTTCCCATCATGCGAACAGCGGTTGCTGAGAGCGTCCCCACAGCCACTGCTCGGGACCCACCTCGGGCAGCCGGCGGTGGGCCGGCGGGCGCCCCACCGCGAGCCCGGACCGCGGCAGTTCCCGCTTGCCCCATTCGGCCGCCATCGCGAACGAGATCAGCCGGTCGAAGTACTCCCACAGCGGCGAGGGTTCGATCCCGCTGCCGTGGAGCAGCGCCCGCGTCCTGCGGTCGTCGTAGTGCACGCGGGCGTTGAAGTAGGGGAAGAAGATCTCGCTGCGCCGCAGCGCCTGGCGCTGGCGTTCGTCACGGCTGGCGCGCACGATCACCGGGTGGACGACCCGCCGGTAGAACTCGGGCTCGATCAGCCGCGGGGCCGGGCGGGCGAAGAGGGTCCGCGCCATCTCGACGAGTTCGCCGACGCTGCTGACGTGCCTGCCGGCAGAGAGATTGAGCGTCGCCCCGACCGCGTGCGGAGCCTGGCTGAGCGCGAAGGCCGCGTCGGCCACGTAGTCGACGGAGACCACGTCCACGGGAGCCGAGGCACGGGCCGGGATCACCTTGTAGGCGCCGCGCGAGAAGGCGCGCAGCGGCCAGTAGATGACGTTGAACACGGGTGTCCAGCCGCTGTCGCGCTCGCCCACCACGATGCTCGGGCGCACGACCGTGATCGGCATCCGCGAGCGCCAGCGTTTGACGATCCCCTCGGCCTCGAACTTGGAGCGCTCATACGGGTTGCGGAAGCCCTGCCCGACGTCGAGGTCGTCCTCGCTGAAGGTGCCACCGTGCTCGCCCGCGACGTAGGCGGTCGAGAAGTACGTGAAGCGCCTCAGGCCCTCGCCGGAGGCCTGGCACAGCTCGGCGAACTCGAGCATCCGGCGGGTTCCGCCGACGTTGATCGCGCGGGAGCCGGCGATCGGCAGGTCGAAGGACACCGTGGCGGCGCCGTGGACGATCTCGTCGACCCGGTCGGCCAGCTGCCACGCCTGCCGGCCGATGCCGAGACCCTCCTTGGTGATGTCCCCCCGCACGGCAACCACCCGTTCGCCGTACGGGTGATCGGCGCCGAACAGGCAATGCAGGGTGCGGCGCAGCCGGCGGGCGGCCATGCCCTGGTCGGTTGCCCGCACGAGCGCGTAGACGGGGCGATCGGTGTGCTCGAGGTAGCGCGCCAGGAGCTCCATCCCGAGAAACCCCGTGGCGCCGGTGAGCAGCACCCCATCCTGGCGGGACCGGTACTGCTCGTCTGCGCTGAAGCTCATCTAGAAAAAGGCCCGATCGTCGGACGGATGGTTGCCTGCATGCACGCGAGCGGCCATCCGTATGCACACGACGCACGGCCCCACCGTTGGAGTGATAGCTCGTAGTGGGCCGTCGCGACCGCTCGTTATCCCGGAACTCGCGAAGACAAACATCGAAAGGCCGAATGAATGTCTCGCAAACTGCGAGCTGGTCTGCGGGCGGGCGAGCAGGGCGCCGCCGGGGCCGGGCTCAGACCGTCAGCACGATCTTGCCCCGCGCGTGACCGGACTCGCTGAGGGCGTGGGCGCGCTGGACGTCGGCGAGCGGCATCACCTGGTCGATCTCCACCCTGATCACCTCGTCGGCCACGAGCTGCGCCAGGTGCTCGAGCCGGGCGGAGTCGGGGCTCATCACGAGCAGCTGCGCGTCCACGTCGCGCTCGGCCGCCCCCTCCGGCGGGGCCGACGCGATCACGACCATCCTGCCGCCGGGACGGATCACCTGCAGCAGCTTCTGCGTGTCATGGCCGACGGCGTCGAACACGAGGTCGACGTCGCTCGCGGCGGTGGCGAGGTCTTCGCTGGTGTAGTCGATGAACCGCTCGGCGCCGAGGCCGAGGACGAACTCGCGGCTGCGGGGCGAGCCCGTGCCGAGCACCTCCGCCCCCGCCTCCGCGGCCAGCTGCACGGCAAGGTGCCCCACCCCACCCGAGGCACCCGTGATGAGCACCTTCTGGCCGCGCTCCAGGCCGCCCCGCTCGAACAGCGCCTGCCACGCCGTGAGCGCCGCGACCGGCAACGCCGCGGCCTGTTCGTGCGTGAGGTGGTCGGGCTTGTGGGCGAGCGTGGCCGGCACGGCAGTGCCGAACTCTGCGTAGGAGCCGCTGCCGAGGAAGCCGAACACCTCTTCGCCCTCGCCGAACCCTTCGGCGTTCGAGACCTCGACGACGCCCGAGGCGTCGCTGCCGAGGATCGCCGGAAGCCGCTTGGGCATCAGCCCGCGCCGGAGCTTCCAGTCGATCGGGTTCACCGACGCCGCTTGCACCCGCACCAGCACCTCGCCCTCGCCCGGCACCGGACGCTCGACCTCCTCGAGGCGCAGCACATCGACGCCTCCGGTTTCGTGGATCACCACCGCGCGCATCGGGCCTCCGTGTCGGTCGTTGGGCGCGGCGAGTGTAGTCACTCGACGACCACGCGCACGGTGTGCAGGAGCCGGTCGCTGGCGCCGCGCACGCTTCCCCCCTGCTCGAGGGCGCTGCGCACGTACTCGAGCGTCTCGCCCGTCAGCCGCTCCCCCGGCAGCACGTTGGGGATCCCCGGCGGGTACGTCGCCAGCGACTCCGCCGCGATCCTGCCGGCGGCCCGCGCGGCGGGAACGACCTCCTGGGGTCCCAGGTAGGCGGCGCGGGGAGTCATCGCCAGCTCCCCCCACGGCGGCGCCGCGGCGAAGCTCGACCGCAGGCCCGACGGTTCGACGCCGACCTCGGCGACGGCGGCGCGCAGCGACACCACCAGGCGATCGACCTCGACCAGCGAGCGCTCGGCCATCCCGAACACGGCGACGAGCACGTTCTGGCCGTACAGCTCGAGGTTGACGTCGTCGAGCTCCCGAAGCAGCGGCCCCAGCTCGTACCCGCTGGCGGCGACGCCCCGCACGTCGATCGCGAGCCGCAGTGGGTCGTAGGCGAACACGCCGGGGCGGCCCACGAGCCGCTCGTCGAGGACGTCGAGCCCGTCGATCGCGCGGATCTCCACTCGCGCCCGCGCGAGCGCGTCCATCGTCTGGGAGAGGTGGGCGCGACCCGACGTCACGGCCGCACGCCGGGCGGCGTCGAGCGAGCCGAGCAGCAGCGAGCTGGGGCTCGTGGACTCGGTCAGCGTGACCGCGCGGTCGACCTCCTGCTCGTTCATCAGCGAGTCGTGGGCGAGGTGCAGCACGGCCGACTGGGTGAGGCTCCCGACGATCTTGTGGGTGCTCGAGATGACGAGGTCGGCGCCGGCCGCGAGGGCGTGCTCGGGCAGCTGCTCGTGGAAGGCCAGGTGCGCGCCCCAGGCCTCGTCGACGATCAACGGGACTCCGCACCCGTGGGCGAGCTCGGCCAGCGCGCGCACGTCGGCGACCGCGCCGAAGTAGGTGGGTGACACGATCCAGGCGCCGGCTGCGCCGGGGGTGCGCTCGAGCGCCTCGCGCAGCGTGTCAGGAGCCAGGCAGTGGGCGATGCCGAGCTCGTCGTCGACCTCGGGGGCGGCGAACGTGGGGCGCATCCCCGACAGGACGAGCGCGTCGATCGTGCTCGAGTGGGCGTTGCGCTGGACGATCACCTGCTCGCCGCGGTGCGCCAGCGCGAGCCCTGCCGCTAGGTTGCCCTGGGAGGCGCCGTTGACCAGGAACCACGCCCGGCGCGCACCCCACGCCTCGGCGGCGAGCGTCTGGGCAAGTGCGAACGGCGTCGGCTCGGGCCCGACGTCGACGCCGTAGGTGAGCGCCGGGATGTCGAGCGCCAGCGCCCGCCCGCCGAGCGCCTCGATGAGCCCCTCGTCCGCGCCCTGTCCTCCCTTGTGGCCGGGGACGTGCAGCCGCGCCGGGTCGCGACCGGCGTAGTCGACGAGGGCGTCGAGATAGGGCGTCTGGGCCTGGCGCCGCTCGCGAGCGCTCAAGGCCGGCCTCGGCCTACTAGCCGGCGGCCGCGACCGCCTCCGTCGCGGGCGCGGCGCGGCGTTGCTCGGCGTACATGCGCAGCGCGTGGGCCCCCGCCGGGTGCTCGCGAGCGCGCCGCACCAGCCGGGCGGTCGCCTCGGGCAGGATCTCCGGCTGCGGCAGGGGCACGCCGTAACCGGGCGGCATCAGCACCGGGGCGGCCAGCGCCGCGAACGTGAGGTCGGCCGCCGTGAAGCGCTCCCCGCACAGGCACGGACGCCCGTCGGACAGCAGCTCGGCGGCGTGGTCGAACTCCTGCCACACGAGCGCCTCGTCGCCCTGCTCCACGCCCGGACGGATGTCCAGCACCCGCGAGATCAGGCGTTGGAACAGGGGCAGCCCGATCCGCAGGACGCGGTCCTCCCAGGCGGGGACACCCTGGTCGTTGAAGCGCAGCATCAGCTCCCGCTGGCCGAACATGTGGACGTACACCAGGCGCCGCCCGGCGGGGCCGAGCAGCTCGTCGAAGCGGGCACACAGCGCGGCCACCTCGCGCTGCTCGTCTCGGGACCCTCCCAACAGCCGCGATGACTCGTCGGTTCTGCGGTCGACCCATTCGAGGATCTGGGCGGACTCCCCGATCGACTCCTCCGGGGTGACCAGCACCGGCACGGTGCTCCCGCCCCCGGCGCGGCGGGCCGCGAGCTGGTGGATCCCCTGTACGTGGCGCTCCTCGCGGTAGCCGATGCCGGCCCGGTCGAGCGCCCAGCGTGCCTTCTCGCAGTAGTGGCTGATCGGGATCGTGACGAGGCGGAGCACGCTCAGGTGCGGGCGGCCAGCCGCCACGCCGGCGGATAGGGAAGCGGCGTGAGCGCGTCTTGGAGCTGCTCGCGCAGCGGCTCGAACCTCGGCGGCAGCGACAGCCCCTCGCCGAGGTGCGCCTCGTCCTCGTCGACGGCGAAGCCGGGGCCGATCGTGGCGATCTCGAACAGCACGCCACTGGGTTCGCGGAAGTAGATCGAGCGGAAGTAGAAGCGGTCGATCTCGGGCGTGGGGTGGGCACCGCCCCCGATCGCGCGCTGGCGCCAGGCGTCGTGGTCGGCCATCTGGGAGGCGAATGCGATGTGGTGCACGCTGCCGGCGCCCTGGTGCCCGACGCCCGGTGGCGGGGCGTCGTAGGCCCAGGTGCCGCCACGTTCGTCCCCGCGGACCTCCCAGCTGCCCTCGCCGCGGCGGTGGAAGCCGAGCGCCTGCTCGAGCAGTCCCTCGCTGCGGCTCGGATCGGCGGCGTACGCGCGGGCGCCCTCAAAGCCCAGCAGGGCGTGCTCGGGAGGGATCTCGGGCGAGTCGGCGCTCAGCGGGCGGTCGGGAACGCTGCTCACCACGAGCTCGTGATCGAGCCCCTCGGGATCGGCGAACATCAGCCCGCCGTCGCTGCGCCGGCTCGCCACGTCGGCCGCCCCGAGGCGCTCCTCCCAGAAGTCGAGCGCCGCGGGCGAGTCGACCCGCCACAGGATCCGGTGGACCATCCCCGCGCCCGGGCGCCCCGGGGCGGCTCCCGGGTACTCGAAGAAGGTCAGGTCCATCCCGGGCGAGCCGTCCTCGTCGCCGTAGAAGAGGTGGTACACCGTGGGGTCGTCCTGGTTGACCGTGCGCTTGACCATCCGCAGGCCGAGCACGCCGGTGTAGAACTCCACGTTCCGGGGGGCGTCTCCGGTGATCGCGGTGATGTGGTGGACGCCCTCCAGCTTCATCGCGGTCAACTCTAGTACGCGGGCACGGGCTGGAATGATCGCCCCGTGAAGGACGGTCCGCTGATCCCCCGGTTCGGCCGTGCCCGCCGGGACCCGACGCTGGCGGTGCTCGAAGGGTTCCACCCGGTCAAGCACGCGCTGCGCTTCGGCGCGCGCCTGCAGCTGCTCGTCACAAGCGACCCCGAGGAGCTGCAGCGGCTTGCCGGCGCGCTCGCTCCCGACCTCGGGCCGCGGCTCGCCGCGGCGCACGTGGTCGACCCAGAGCTGTTCGGCCAGCTCTCGCCGCTGACGCCGAGCACCCCGGTGCTGGCGATCGCCGAGCGCCCCCGGGAGGGGGCCGCGTCGGTGCTGGCGAGCTCCCACCCGGCGCCGGTGATCCTGCTCGAGGACCCCCGCGACCTGGGCAACATGGGGGCGTGCGTGCGGGTGGCCGCAGCCGCCAACGCCGCCGGGGTGCTGACCACGGGCACCCACGACCCGTGGCACCCCGACGCGCTGCGGGGCGCCGCCGGGCTGCACTTCGCGCTCCCGGTGGCACGGCTGGTGAGCCTCGACGAGCTCGCCGACGCGGACCGGCCGCTGCTGGCGCTCGACCCCGACGGCTCGCCCCTGCATCCCGGGCGCCTGCCCCCACGGTCGGTGCTCGCCTTCGGCACCGAGCGCCACGGCCTCAGCGAGCAGCTGACCGCGCACGCGCAGGAGCTGATCCGGATCCCGATGCGCGAGGGCGTCTCCAGCCTGAACCTGGCGACCGCGGTGGCTGCCGTCCTGTTCTCGTGGCGGACGGCCATGGAGGGCCCGGCAGGAGGATGAAGACGGGCGCAGAACGCCTCTCCCATCTCTCCGCTCGACTTCCTGCTGGCCTCCGCGGGCGCACTGATCGCATTCTGGGCGAGCGTGATGCTGGTGCTCGCTCGTGCCGCCGGGGCGACGGAGCGGGAGCTACGCGGCGCTCACCGGGTTGGCGCGCGCCCAGTCCACGATCGCGTGCGAGTCCTCGATGACGGTGCCGTCGTCGAGCACCAGCGTCGGCACCCAGCGGTTGCCGGTCAGCTCTTGGACCTCGCGGCGGCCGCGGGTGTTGTTGAAGACGCCCGGTAGCGGCGCCAGGCCGTAGGACTTGACGACCTCCGGGGAGTAGCCCGCGTCGCGCAGCGCGTGGTAGGCGTTCGCGCAGGGATGCCCGCCGGGACGCGGCGTCGGGAACGTCCCCCAGCACACGTAAAGCTTCATTTGACTACCAGCGTCCCTTCCATGCCCGCCTGGCGGTGGCCCGGGACGGAGCAGTAGAAGGTGTACCTGCCCGCCTTGAGGTTCAGCGTGACCGCCTTCGCGCCTTTCGTGAAGGTCGGGGTGGCGCCGAGCACCTTCGAGCCTTCGGCGATCGTCACGTTGTGTTCGATCGGGCTCATGTTGGTCATCGTGATCGTCACCGCCCCCGCCTTCGCGGTGAGCAGCTTGGTGTTGTAGGCCAGCTGGGCCCCGGGCACGCTCAGCGCGAGCTTGGTCGTGCTTGGGGTCGGCTCGTGGGTGCTGGTGGCGGGCGCCGGGGCGACGGCCTTCGGATGCGCCGGCGTGGAGCCGGTGGCGCCGGTCGCTCCGCTCCCTTCGGGCGCCGCCGGGGCGCTTGGAGCCGACGGCTGGGCGGGAGTCGATTCGCGCGCCGGGCCGGCGGCCGCCGCGGGTTCGGTCTTCTCGGGGCTGCCGGACGTCGCCACCGCTGCCGCCAGCGTGCCCAACACGAGCACCACGCTGATCGTGATCACGAGCCGCTCGCCGCGCGAGTTGGTCGGGAAGTCGGGCCGCAGCGTGCCGATCCCGAGAGCCAGGCCGAAGGCCCACACGACCAGCACAACGCCGAGGATGTAGAAGACGGTTTTGCTCTTCTCGGCCGCCAGAACGGGGGCAAGCTGCAGGGCAAGCGCGTGCACGTCAGCGCGCGAGCCTAGCCGATGGACTAGCGGCTATGCTCCGCCGGCCGACGATCGGGGGAGGGACGCCGTGAGCCAGGAGGTAGTGCAGACCGAGGAGCGGGCGCTGGAGGGCCTTCCGGACTTCCCGTTCGAGTCCACCTACCGGCAGGTGAAAGGGCTGCGCCTGGCCCACCTCGACGTCGGGGAGGGCGCTCCGGTGATCTTCTTCCACGGCGAGCCGACCTGGTCGTTCCTGTGGCGCAAGGTGATCCCACCCGTGCGGGACGCCGGCTTTCGATGCGTGGCCCCCGATCTCGCCGGCTTCGGGCGCTCGGACAAGCCGACCGACTTCGGCTTCTACTCCTATGACCGCCACACCGAACTGGCGGCGACGCTGCTCGAGGACCTCGACCTGCGGGACGCGACGGCGGTCGTGCACGACTGGGGCGGGCCGATCGGGCTGCGCCTGGCCGTCGAGCACCCCGAGCGGATCTCGCGGCTGGTGATCCTCGACACCGGGCTGTTCACGGGCCACCAGAAGATGACCGACGCGTGGATCGCGTTTCGCAACTTCGTCGAGCGCACGGAGGACCTGCCGGTGGGGATGCTCGTGAGGGGCGCCTGCAAGACCGACCCCGGCGACGAGGTGATCGCGGCCTACGAAGCCCCCTATCCGAACGCCGCCTCGAAGGCGGGTGCGCGCGCGTTTCCGCTGATGCTCCCCACGAGCCCGGACGCCCCCGGCGCCGAGGCGGGCCAGCGGGTGCTCGACGCGCTGCGCGAGGACCGCCGCCCCACGCTGATGCTGTGGGCCGACTCCGACCCGGTGATCCCGCTCAGCACCGGCGAGCGCTTCGCCGAAGCGATCGGACGGGAACCCCCCCGCACGATCGAGAACGCGAGCCACTTCCTCCAGGAGGACCAGGGACCCCTGATCGGCGGCCTGATCGCGGAGTGGCTGACCGGCCAGTAGGCCGACGTGCCCCGTCTGTCGGGCCGAGCTCTGCCGGGCCGAGTCTGCCGGGCCGAGTCTGCCGGGCCGATGGCCCCTCTGTGACTGCTGGCCGCCGGCCTAGACGCTATGGCCGTTGAGGCCGTGGTTTCTGTCTGAGGCTGGCCGGACCCTCGCGTACGTACGGGGGTTTGTCTGGCCGGAGACGGGCTCCGGCTGACCCCAGACGAAAGGGTCCGGCCATGCAGGAAACGATGACAG
>DATJBO010000061.1:0-2072 GCA_035515315.1 Solirubrobacteraceae bacterium | reverse complement strand
GTAGCCGCGTCGGGGCGCGGTCTGAAGACGCGGTGCGTCGAGCGCTGAGCGGGCTTGAGGCGGAGGGGTGGCGGCTGCGGCACTCGCTCGCGTGGGGCGGGCGCGGAGATATCGACAGTCTCGCGATCGCCCCGACCGGGGCCGCGTTCACGATCGAAACCAAAACACGGACGTTCGACGAGCGCCACCTCGCCCACGCCCGCGACACGGCCGTGTGGCTGCGCCGGCGTCGGCGGCGTTGGTGCCGGCGCGGCGCGTTCCCGGTGCTATGCGTCGTGCGTGCCCGCGGGTTGGAGGCTGTCGAGGACGGCGTGCTTGTCGTGTCGCCTGATCGCCTTGTTTCGGCGCTCAGAGCCGGCGCCGGGACCTCACCCAGGCCTGGATTCCTCGCGACGTAGCTCCTCGCCCAGCTTCAGCACGGAAAGCTCCGGGGGGTTGCTATCCCTCGGGTCGATAGCGGGCGGCGGCGTCGGCGAACACGCAGGTGAACAGGAGGTGTGCGAGGCAGTCGGCGATCGCCTCGGGCACGCTGGGTGCGTCGCTGTCCAGGGAGCCGATCGCCAGCGCCGCGAACCGGCCGGCCTGCTGGGCGTGGTCGATTGCGGGTGGCGGGTCGGCGGCGGCTGAGGCGTGCTCGAGCCAGTCGGCAGCCTGCTCGTAGACGAGCGGCAGCCACTCGTGGGTGTCGTAGCCGCGGGATTCGCCGTCGGATTGGAGGGCGAGGTGGCAGCGGTAAATGCTGCCGGTGGCGGTGGCGTCGATCGTCGCGATCAGTTCCCGGGCGAGGGCGGCGGCGTCGTGTGTGCGGGTTGGGAGGAGGTGCAGGACATTGGCGGCGACAGCGAGGCTGATCAGACGTGGGATCGCAGTCGCAAGGAGCATGATCGGGCGCTCCGGGGCGTCCTCGCCGACGGGTAGGTCTCTGGCGCCGCGCTCGTAGGCGGCCGCGTAGCGCTGGTCGAGCTCGTCGGCCGGCCACGGGCGGGCGAGTTGGCGGTAGACGGCCTCGAGGTTGGTCAACGCGTGCCTAAGGTTCGTGGGCGGCGGTGGGGCGGCCGGCTCGGCCCGATCGAGCGGCCGGCACTGAGGGCTCGGGCACGCTGCGCGGTGGGGCCAGCACGGCGGGGGCCCGGTACCTGATCTGGGAGTGATGAGGAACGCAGCGCGCAGATGAACATGAGCGTGAACCGGGCCGTTGCGATCGCCGCGGCCGCCGACGAGACCGAGCTGCGGTCATCGTATGAGCGGGCAGTCTCCCACGGCGCGGCCAATACCCTGTGCACGTCCGAGGAGGAGAGCGCGCACGGGACGCTGCGGCTGCTGACCCTGGCGGCGCTGCGGCTGCCGGATCTCTACCTGTACGGGTACCTGCTGGAGGCGGTGGACGAGGACCCCTCGGTCGAGCCGATGCCGCCGATCGTCGCCTCGCGCCTTGGGGAGATCGCGGCCGGCGCGCTGCGGCTCGCGCACCACGCGCTGGAGACCCACGCCCACGACCTCGGCTACGACCCAGGTGTGTGGGTCGAACGGGCGCTGGAGCGCACTCTCGCGCAGCTGTCACGCGATCTCGAGCATGCGCGGCGGCCCCTGGTCGACCAGGCGCGAGGGTGTGCGATCGCGCTCACCCGCGCGATCGCGGCTACCCCAGCCGAGGCAATGCTCGTACCCGGCGAGCTCGCCGACGGATTGGCGTGTCTGCTCGCGCTCTACCTGATCGCGACCACGCTGGGATGAGCGCGCGGCCACGCAGCGTGCTTGACCGCGTGCCGGTCTGGGCTCGCCGCGGCTTGATGATCGCCCTGCCGCTCGTGCTGTTTGGGGTCCTGGTCGCCGGGTTCGCCCTCGCTCCCACCCCATCCACCCGCCACGCCAGCCGAATCCGGCTTTTGCCTCCATCGCGGGCTCGACTCTCCCGCCCGAACGCCCCGACCGCGGTGAGCACCGAGGCGACAGCGAGCACGCGCACGAGCCGCACTCCACGTTTCTTGGGCCCGGGAGCTCGGGGCGGCGTCGGCGATCCGGAGCGGCCCCCCTCGCCGCGCAGTCCCGTGGGGGCGATGTTCGCGGTCGCC
>DATJBO010000060.1:0-9500 GCA_035515315.1 Solirubrobacteraceae bacterium | reverse complement strand
GCCGTCCGCGAGGCGGGCCTGGAGACGTGCGTGGGCGGGATCCTCAACCTCGGCGAGAGCCGCGCCCAGCGCGTGGAGATGGCCTTCGAGCTGGCGGCGATCAACCCCACGAGCGTCCCCATCAACATGCTCAACCCGCGTGCCGGCACGAAGTTCGGCGACCGCGGGTTCATGGATCCGTGGGAGGCGGTCAAGTGGATCGCGATCTTCCGGCTGATCCTCCCCGAAGCCCTGTTCCGCCTCTGCGGAGGACGCGTGGAGAACCTCGGCGAGCTGCAGCCGCTCGCGGTCAGGGCCGGCCTGAACGGGGTGATGATGGGCAACTTCCTGACGACGCTCGGCAACACCCCCGAGAGCGACCGCGAGATGTTCACCGAGCTCGGCCTGAACGTCGCCCGCCAGCCCGACAACGCGGCCGACCCCCGGCCCGACAACCGCAGCGGGTGGATGTCCGGCGAGACCCCAGACGTCGTCGAGGAGCTGCTCGACGGCGACGGCAGGCCGTCCGCGCCCGAGCCGCCCCCGGCCGAGCTGGCGGTGCGCCTCTGGGACCCATCCACGCAGCTGCGCTTCCGGGCCAAGCGCGGGGCCGCCCCGCCGCGCCCCGACGGTGCACCCAACCGCGCCCCCGTGGCACGCCAGGGAGCGACTTGAACGAGGTCCGCCAGCGCCTGGAGGAGCTCGAGCGCCTCGGGCTCGCCCGACGTCTGCGGCTGATCAACGGACCCCAGGGACCGACCGTCCTGCTCGAAGGCCGGCCGGTGCTGCTGCTGTGCTCCAACAACTACCTCGGCCTGGCCGACCACCCCGACGTGCGCCGCGCCGCGGCCGATGCAGCGATGCGCTGGGGCGTCGGCGCCGGCGCCTCACGGCTGGTGTCGGGGACGATGACGATCCACGGGCGCCTGGAGGAGCGCCTGGCCGCGTTCGCCTCCAGCGAGGCGTGCGTGCTGTTCGGCTCCGGCTACCTCGCCAACATCGGCGCGATCGGGGCACTCGCGGGGCGCGGCGGGAGGATCTTCTCCGACGAGCTCAACCACGCCTCGATCATCGACGCGTGCCGGCTCGCGCGCGCCGATGTCCACGTCTACCGCCACCGCGACCTCGACCACCTCGAACGCTGCCTGCAGCGCCATCCCCCCCGCCGCGAGGCGGGGGCCGGGCACCTGATCGTGACCGACTCGCTCTTCTCGATGGACGGCGACGTGGCCCCGCTGGAGGGGATCGTGGAGCTGGCACGGCGTCACGGCGCCCGCGTGCTCGTCGACGAGGCCCACGCGATCGGCAGCCTCGGCCCGGGCGGGGGTGGCGCCGTCGTGGAGGCGGGGCTGCAGGACGAGGTCGACGTGGTGATCGGGACGCTCGGCAAGGCGCTCGGCTCCTACGGCGCGTATGCGTGCGCCGATGCCGACGTCGTGCGGCTGATGATCAACACCGCCAGGTCGCTGATCTTCTCGACCGCTCCCGGTCCGCCGGCGCTGGCCGGCGCGCTCGCTGCCCTGGAGCTGCTGCAGCGCGAGCCCCAGCGCGTGCGCCGCCTGCGCGAGAACGCCAGCGTGCTGCGCAGCGAGCTCGAGCTCGAGGGCTTCCCGGTGCCCGGCGGGGAGGTGCAGATCGTCCCGCTGGTCGTGGGCGGCGAGCGCGACGCGATGGCCCTCTGCCAGGCGGCGCTGGAGCGCGGGATCTTCGCCCAGGCGATCAGGCCGCCGACGGTGCCGGCGGGCACCGCCCGGCTGCGCCTGGCGGTGATGGCCTCGCACAGCCCGGAGGAGCTCCGCCACGCCGCCGGCGTGCTGGGGGAATGCTCCCGCGAGCTGGGCCTCGATCCCACGCGCATGGGGCCCCTGCACGAGGAGCGCGTCGCCTTCGGCCCGGCGCACGACATGGGCTCCTGGGACTCCCCGGAGCCGTTCGACTTCGAGGGGATGCGTGCAGCCGAGCCGGCCCCGGGCGAGCGCTCGGCGACCGACGTGTTCGACTTCGAGCGCGAACGCGAGCCACTGCGCGACGCCCGCGCCGCCTAGCCCGGGCGCTGCCCCGGCGTGCGCGGGCTGTTCGTCACAGGCACCGACACCGGCGTCGGCAAGAGCGTCGCGAGCGCCTGCCTGCTCGCGTCGATGCGGTCCGCCGGCGAGCCGGTGCGCGCCTACAAGCCGGTGCTCACCGGAATCGACGACCCCGTTGCCGCGCCGTGGCGCGCGGACGACGAGCTGCTCGCGCTCGCCGCCGGGATGCCCCCCGAGGAGGTCGCCCCGCTGCGCTTCGGAGCGGCCGCCTCTCCCCACCTGGCCGCCGCGCTGGCCGGCGTGCAGCTCGACCCGCAGGCGCTGATCGCGCGAGCGCGGGAGCTCGGGGACGGGCACACGCTGGTGGTCGAGGGCGTCGGCGGGCTGCTCGTGCCGCTGAGCGGCTCCTTCGACGTGTGCGATCTGGCCGCCGCGCTCGGCCTGCGGGTGCTCGTGGTCGCCAGGCCGGGCCTGGGGACGATCAACCACACGCTGCTCACCCTGAAAGCCGCCCGCCAAGCGGGGCTCGAGGTCGCCGCGGTGCTCCTCAGCGGCTGGCCCGCGGAGCCCGACGCGCCCTCGGCGCTCGAACGCTCCAACCGGGAGACGATCGCCGCGCTCGGGGCCGTCGAGGTGCTCACCCTGCCGCGTCTGCCGGGCCCCGACCCTGCGGCGATGAGCGCGGCCGGCGAGCGGCTGCCGTGGCGGCGGTGGCTGTGAGGCGCACGCGCGCGGCGCCGCGCCCTCACCCCGCGCGGGCGGCCGCCAGCATCGCGTCGATGATCTGCGCCAGGTCCTCCTCGCCGGTCACGTACGGCGGCATCGCATAGACCAGCTCGCGAAACGGGCGCAGCCACACGCCGAGCTCCAGCGCGGCTGCGGTGGCCGCCGCGACGTCCACCGGGTGGTCGAGCTCGATCACGCCGATCGCCCCCAGGACCCTCACGTCCCTGACCGCTGCCAGCTCTCGCGCCGGCTCCAGGCCCGCGCGCAGGGCCCGCTCGATGCCGGCCACCTGCTCGCGCCAGCGACCGTCCGCGAGCAGCTGCAGCGACGCCAGCGACACCGCGCAGGCGAGCGGGTTGGCCATGAACGTGGGACCGTGCATGAGCCCCCCGCCCTCGCCTGCGGAGACGGCCTCGGCGACCGCCCCGGTGCACAGCGCGGCCGCCATCGTCATGTACCCGCCGGTGAGCGCCTTGCCCACGCACATCACGTCGGGCGACACGCCCGCGTGCTCGCTCGCGAACAGCGCCCCGGTGCGTCCGAAGCCGGTGGCGATCTCGTCGAGCACGAGCAGCAGGCCGTGCTCGTCGCACAGCGCCCGCAGGTGGGCCACGCAGGCCGGGGAGTGGAACCGCATCCCGCCCGCGCCCTGCACGACGGGCTCGACGACGACGCCCGCCAGCTCGTGCGCGTGGCGCTCCACCAGCTCGCTCACGCCGGCCGCCCAGGCGTCGTCCAGCCCCGCGTGGAACCCGTCGGGCGGGCGCTCGGCGAACACGTGGCTGGCGAGCAGCCCGGTGAACAGCGAGTGCATCCCCCCGACCGGGTCGCACAGCGCCATCGCCCCGGCGGTGTCGCCGTGGTAGCCGCCCCGCACCGTCAGCAGGCGCGTTCGCCCCGGCTTTCCGCGTGCGCGCTGGAACTGCAGGCACAGCTTGATCGCCACCTCCACCGAGACCGAGCCGGAGTCGGCCAGGAACACGCGCTCCAGGCCGGCGGGCGCCAGCTCGCAGAGGCGCTCGCAGAGGCGCACCGCGCCCTCGTGCGTGAGACCGCCGAACATTACGTGCGCCATGTTCTGCAGCTGCGCGACGACCGCCGCATCGAGGGCCGGGTGGCGGTAGCCGTGGATCGCGCACCACCACGAGGCCATCGCGTCGATCGCCTCGCGCCCGTCGGCGAGCTGCAGGCGCACCCCGTCGGCGCCGACGACGGGCACGGACGGCACCGCCGCGGGCAGCGCCCCGTACGGGTGCCACACGCTCCGGGCGTCGACCGCCAGCAGCCGTGGCCAGTCGCCCCGCAGCGCCTCCGGCGCCTGGGACGCGCTCAGCGCCCTAGTCCTCGTAGAGGACGAATTCGGCCTTGCGCGCTCCGCAGACCGGGCAGAACCACGTGTCGGGAATCTCCTCGAACGGCGTCCCCGGGGGGATCCCGCCGTCGGGATCGCCTTCCTCCGGGTCGTAGATGAAGCCGCAGGATTCGCAAATCCAGCGCTGCATGGTCTCTGTCGTGGTGCTCATTCCTGGAGCTCTCCTTGGTGGTACGTGGGCGTCACAGACTATCGGCCGGTAGCCTCAGCCGATGCGCTCGAACGAGGACACCGAGAGGGACCCGTCGGCCGGACCGGCGACCGGGGGCGGGCCCGCGGCTCCCGCGGGTGGGCCCGCGGCTCCCCCGGGCGGGCCCGCGGCTCCCGCGGGCGTCGAGCCGGGTACGAGGCTGAACACCGGCGCCCCCGCGCGGCCGCGCCAGGCGGCCAGCGTGATCGTGCTGCGGGGCGGCGCGGAGGCGCTCGAGGTGCTGCTCGTGCGGCGCACCCCGAAGGCCAGGTTCATGGGCGGGGTGTGGGTGTTCCCCGGGGGCGCGGTGGACACGGTCGAGGGCGCCGGCGAGGAGGCCCACCGCGCGGCCGCGGTTCGCGAGCTGCGCGAGGAGGCGAGCATCGACATCGAGGACCCCTCCGAGCTCGTCGGGTTCTCGCGCTGGATCACCCCCGCGGTGGTGGAGATCCGCTTCGACACGCACTTCTTCCTGGCTGTGCTGCCGGAGGGCCAGGAGCCCCGGGTGGACGGCGAGGAGTGTGTGGACGTCGGCTGGTTCACCCCCGCGGGCGCACTCGAGGCCTCCGCCGCCGGCGAGATCGCGCTCGTGTTCCCCACCATCAAGCACCTCGAGCAGCTGCGGGACTTCGCCTCCGTGGAGGAGCTGCTCGCCTACGCTCGCGGGCGGGAGGTCGTGCCCGTCGAGCCCCGCGTGCTGTTCGAGGGCGAGGTCGCGCGGATCGTGCTCCCGGGAGACCCGGACTACTGAGCGACGCCGGCGACGACCGGCGGCTACCCCGCGCCGGCCGCCCCGCGGATCAGCGAGGAGTCTCGGCTAGGGAATCGCTTCGAATTTGCCTTTCGCTGTCATCTGTTTACCGCCGAAGATCGACGCAGCTTCGCCTTCGACGGTGTTCAGGTAGCCACCGCCGATCCAACCAGTAACGGCCTTGACCGAGTTGTCCTGTCCGCCGCTGACCGCCGAGTAGAGGGCTTCTGCAGTGTTGTCACTTCCGCCACCGATCGACGCGCCGTCGCCTGCGGCCTGGTTGACGAAGCCACCACTGACTGACGACGAGGACATTGAGGCTGTGTTCAGGTGCCCGCCGCTGACCGATGCGGAGCCACCGCTCGCGACGTTGTACTCACCGCCGGAGACGGCAGACGCCGTGCCGCTGCTCGTATTGTGACGGCCGCCGCTGACGGACGAGTACTGGCCTTTAGCGGCGTTTTCTGTCCCGCCGGTGGTCGATGAGTACGTAGCTTCGGCGAGGCCCTCGAACCCGCCGCTGGCCGCTGCATCGACGCCGCTCGCAACATTGGCTTCTCCGCCGCTGACCCACGCGGCAGGCCCGCTGGCGGTATTGCTTTCCCCGCCGCTCACCGACCCGTCCTCGCCACTCGCAGTGTTGAACTCTCCGCCGGTGACCGTCGCGAACGGCGCGGTGAGGAAATTGAAGTAGCCCGCCACGAGACCTCCGTAGCTCGTGAACTGCTGTTCTTCACCGAGGATCAGATCGTGCGAGCCCGTCTGGGCATGTATGCCTTCCTTGTTCTCGTCGTAGCCGATCACCAGATTGCCCTCGCCGTTGGTCGAGGCGGTCTTGCCTTCTCCGTTTACGACCTGGACGTTCACGCCGGAGAACTGGATCGTCGGCTTGCCGCCGACCCCCGAGGCCAGGAACCTGCTGTGTGACGCGAGTTCCGTCAACGTCGCCAACTGTTCCGCCGTCAACCCGCTGATGGCGAGCCCCGGTTTGCCTTCGGGTCCCACCTTGCCTTCCGGGCCTTGCCTCCCTTCCGGTCCCCGCTTGCCTTCTTTGCCTTCGACACCCAAGCTGGTCAGTTTGTAGCCCTTCCGGCACCTGCCGTGCTTGGGGGTCACGGTCGCGCTGCCTTCCTTCTTGGGAAGGCACAGCTTGATCCCCGTTGCAGACCACGCGCTGCCCGCCATCATCAGAGCCGCGGTCGCGAGCACGAGGCCCGCGACGGCCAAACGCCCTCCACCAAGCGTGAGCCTGCCTTGCGTCGAGCCAAACATGGCCTCCCCTCTCGGTCGATGCCGCCCGGATGGCGAGGCCGATCCCGGCCCCTGAGGAGAGCCCCCCGGCAAGCAGCACCCGCGCCGCTGGTTGAGGCAGACCGTACCAGTGGACGAACTGGCTGTTAGGCGCCCACGTCTTCGATCACGTGCGTGACCGCGTTGATCAGCGCGAGGTGGGTGAACGCCTGCGGGTAGTTGCCGAGGTGGCGGCCCGAGGAGGCCTCGAGCTCCTCGCCGTACAGGCCGAGCGGAGAGGCGTAGGCGAGCAGGCGCTCGCAGAGATGTTCGGCCTCGCGGTGCTCGCCGATTTCCGACAGCGCCGTGACCAGCCAGAAGGAGCAGATCAGGAACGTGCCCTCGTCCCCGTGCAGGCCGTCGTCGGTTTCCTCGGGGCGGTAGCGCAGCACCAGCCCCCCCTCCGTCAGCTCCTCGCGGATCGCCGTCACGGTGGCGCGCACGCGCTCGTCCTCCGGGGGTAGGAAGCGGAACAGCGTCACCAGCAGCGTCGAGGCGTCGAGCGCTTCGGTGTCGTAGTGCTGGCGGAACACGCCGCGCTCGGAGACACCCTTCTTCAGCAGCTCCTCGCGGACCGCGTCGGCCTCGGCCTGCCAGCGCTCGGCGTCCTCGACGATGCCCCGCCGTTCGGCCAGTCGCGCGCCGCGGTCCATCGCCACCCAGCACATCAGCTTCGAGGAGACGTAGTGGTGGGGCTCGCCGCGGGCCTCCCAGATTCCCTGGTCGGGCTCGCGCCAGACCGCGGACGCACAGCGGACCTGGTCGGTGAGCACCGGCCACAGCCGCTCGGGGATATGGTCGCGCTGCTTGGCGTGCAGGTACACGGAGTCGAGCACCGCGCCGTACACGTCGTTCTGGCGCTGCTTGTATGCGCCGTTGCCGATCCTCACCGGGCGCGCCCCCTGGTAGCCGCCGAGGTGGCCCAGCGTCGACTCAGCGAGGTCGACCTCGCCCTTGATCCCGTACATGATCTGCAACGCGCCGTCCTCACGGCGCTGCATGTCGGCGACGTACTCCACGAAGTCGTCCGCCTCCCAGTCGAGACCGAGCGCGTGCAGCCCCCACAGCGCGAACGATGCATCGCGCATCCAGCAGTAGCGGTAGTCCCAGTTGCGTTCGCCCCCCGGCGTCTCCGGCAGGGACGTGGTGGCCGCCGCCAGCAGCGCACCGGTCGGCATGAACGTTAGGCCCTTCAGCGCCAGCGCCGAACGCTGCAGGTAACCCCGCCAGGGGTGTTCGGGATAGCTGCCTTCCGCCAGCCAGCTGCGCCAGAACTGGGCCGTCGTGTCGAGCCGCAGCTCGGCCTGCTCGACCGATTCCGGTCCGCCCCGCTCCTCGGTCCACGACAGCGCGCAGTAGCGCCGCTCGCCCTGGACCATCGTGTGGCGACCGTGCGAGCGGTTGCCCTCGATGCCCATGCGGATGTCGCTGAACAGGCGCACCCCCATCGCATCCTCGCCCTCCCCCTGGCCGTCGGAGGCGTCGAGCACGCTCAGTCCGGGCGGGCCGCCCGTGACCTCCTCCCAGGTGGCTTCGCGTTCGCCGTAGGCGAGCATCGGCTCGCACACGATCTCCATCTGCACCTGGCCCTGCAGGCACTCGATCATGCGCACCAGCAGGTGGTCGGCGTCGTAGTCGGTGGGAGGGCGCGTGTGGCTCGAGCCGTGCTTGTTGTCGTGCCACAGCCCGACCGTGAGTGCATCGACTACCCGTACCCATCCCTGGGCCGTCGACCAGGTCGTCTCGATGAGGTTCGTGCCCGGCAGGTAGCGGCGTCCGGCCGGCACGTACACGCCGTAGGGGCCGACACGCCAAGCGCCGGCGCCGCGGTCCAGCAGCGCGCCGAACACCGACGGCGAGTCGAAGTGGGGCACGCACATCCACTCGATCGAGCCGTCGGAGGCGACCAGCGCGCCCGTGTGACAGTCCGACAGGAAGCCGAGGTCGGCGATCGGCGGGAACGGCGAGTCCGACGGAGATCCAGTCGGCTGCGCGGCCATCATCGGCATCGCCGCGGGGCGCCGGCCCCGCCCCTGCCCGCCCGCGCCTGTGCGCCCGCCTGCGCCTGTGCGCCCGCCTGCGCCGCGCCGGCTCACCAGGCCACCGACCCGAGCCTCAGGCTCTCAAGGTCGGGACGCTCGACGCCCTCCGGCAGCCGGCCTTCTTCGTCGAGCTTGTCCAGGTGCGCGGCGAGCGTGACCGCGGCCGGGATCCGCAGCGCAGCCGGCGCGTCGGCCCAGGCCGCGTCGAGCAGGTCCCCGGTGGAGCGCCGCCCGGAGTCGAGGGCGTGGACGAGCGCGCGCTCGCGCTCGAGGCGGTGCTCCCCGTATTCACGCAGCTTGGCGTGGCCGTCGGGCACCGTGGGGCCGTGGCCGGGGCAGATGATCGTGAAGTCCGAGCGCGTCCCGAGGCGCTCCAGCGCCGCCAGGTAACCGATCAATGAGCCCTCGTAGGGGGTGATGAACACGCTCCCCTGACCGAGCACGGCGTCGCCGCTGAAGCACGCGTCGCTGGCCAGCAGGGCGAAGTGGTCGGCGGCGTGGCCGGGCGTGTGCACGGCCTCGAAGGGGCCGAAGCGCTCCCCCTCGGCCAGCCTCACGTCGGCCTCGCCGCTGCCGGCCGCCAGCGGCGCCCCGTAGGCGCCCGCGAGTGCGGCCGCGGCCTCGCTGTGGTCGGCGTGACCGTGCGTCAGGACGACCCCGCCGAGGCCCCCACGCTCATCGATCGCGTCCCGCACGCGCGCGAGGTGCTGCTCGTGCGCGGGGCCCGGATCCACGACCCACGCGCGCCCGCGCCCCACGAGCCACGTGTTGGTGCCGGTGAGCGTCATCGGGCTGGGGTTCGGCGCGAGCACGCGCCCGATCCCCCGCTCGGCGAGCAGCTCCTCTTCGACGTCGCTCACGCGAGGCTTGCCCTCACGCGAGGCTTGCCATCACGTGCTTGACGACCGTGTAGTCCTCCAGCGAGTAGACGCTCAGGTCCTTGCCGTAGCCGGACTCCTTGAACCCTCCGTGGGGCATCTCCGAGACCAGCGGGATGTGGTCGTTGATCCACACGCACCCGAAGCGCAGCGCTTTGGAGACCCGCAGCGCGCGACCGACGTCGCGCGTCCACACCGACGAGGCCAGGCCGTAGCGCGTGGCGTTGGCCCACGCGATCGCCTCC
>DATJBO010000059.1:0-2351 GCA_035515315.1 Solirubrobacteraceae bacterium | reverse complement strand
CCGCTACCTCAACCGGCGCGTCACGGTCATCAACTGGCCGATGAGCCGGCTGATGCTGTCCTACTTCGCCAACGTGTACGCGCGCTGGGTGACGGGGCTGAAGCTCTGGGACTCGACCGGGGGCTACAAGTGCTACCGGCGGGAGGTCCTCGCGGCCGTCGACCTCGACCAGGTGCGCTCGAACGGCTACTCCTTCCAGATCGAGATGTCGTTCCGGGCCTGGCGCAAGGGCTTTCGCATCAAGGAGATCACGATCACATTCTCGGACCGCAGCGAGGGCCGCAGCAAGATGTCGGGAGCGATCGTGCGCGAGGCGGTGTGGATGGTGTGGCGCCTGAGGTTGTGGGCCCTGGTGGGACGGCTATGAAGCCCGGCACGGTGTTCTACAAGATGACCGGCTCCGGGAACGACTTCGTGATGTTCGATGGCAGGCACGTCCAGGCCCCGGAGCTCACGACCGAGGCCATCACGGCAGTCTGCGACCGGCGGCTGGGGATCGGTGCCGACGGCGTGGGTCTGCTCGAGCCGACCGACCAGGACGGCGTGGACTTCGCTTTCCGGTTCTGGAACCGGGACGGCTCCGCCGGACCCATGTGCGGCAACGGGGCCCTCTGCGCGACCCGCCTGGCCGTCCTGCTCGAGTTCGCCAAGCCCGACACAGAGGTTCGGTTCTCCACTTCGGCGGGCATCCACCGGGGCAGGGTGGTAGGCGACCGCTCGGAGATCTACCTGCCCGACTGCCCGGCGCCCAAGCCGGCGCCAGAGGTCAAGACGGGCCCCACCGAGGGCCGCCCCACCTACGTCCGCCCGTCGGTCCCGCACCTCGTCCTGACCGTGCCGGACGTCGAATCCGTCCCGGTCGAGGCCCGGGGGCCGGCCCTCAGGCGCGATCCCGCCTTGGGCGCCGAGGGGGCCAACGTGAACTGGGTGTCCCCGCGCGGGGACGGCAGCTGGAAGATGCGAACGTTTGAACGAGGGGTCGAAGGCGAGACCCTCGCGTGCGGCACAGGCGCCGTCGCGTGCGCTCTCACCCTCGCCAGCCAGGACCAGACCCACTCGCCGGCCAGGCTCTGGACCCGTTCCGGCCTCCTCCTCGAGGTTTCCTTCGTCACGCAGGGCCCGACGGCAACGTCGATACGGCTCCGCGGAGAGGGCAGACTTGTCTACCGCGGGATTATGACATCGCTCCTAACTCACAATCTCACAAGCGATTAGCAGTATTCCCACCGATTTCCACACTTACAAACAAATCAACTTAACATAACATATCTTATACGAAGTGGAAGTGGCGCGACAGTGGCTCGTTGATGGCCGCGCCACGGCCGCCCGTTGGAGGCTCGATCGGGCTGCCCGGCGGTGCGTGGAGACCCGGCTCGGACGTGCCACGAACGCGGGCTTCAGGGATTCGACAGCGGCCTGCGGAAGAGGTTGGCGGAAACGGGCCGGGGCCCGATCGCGCTAGGCAGTCGGGCCCCGGTCAGCCCGCGGGCCTACGCGGGAGGTTCGCCTGGACGGCCTAGTCGCCCGGAGCCGGCTCGGCCTTGGGCGCCGGGGCCGTTCCGCCCAGCTCGCCCAGTCGGACGCGGGCCTCGGCCGCCTGGTTTAGGGTGCCGAACTTCTCGATCACCTCACCGTAGGACGCGCGCGCCGCCGCCGAGTCGCCGGCCAAGGCCAGCGTCCGTCCGGCATCTAGGAGGTACTGGGCTTTCAGGAAGTCGTACGGGATGACCGTCTCGGCCTTCCGGTAGGCGGCCGCCGCGTCGCGGAACTTCCCCTCCTGCTCGAGGCCCCCGCCCATGAGCGACCAGGCAGCCCCGAGAATGTAGTCCGGATGCCGCTTTTCGACGAACGACTGGAGCCCTCTGACGGCCGCGTCCACCTGCGTGCCGCCCTGGATCAGCCGGACCTCGCCCAGGAGGACGGCGCCCTCGTCGGCCGCCTTGGTGCCGCCGTACCTGTCGATCATCTGCGTCAGGTCGTAGCCAGCCAGCGGAAGGTCCCCCGCCTCGGCGTCGCCGCGGGCCTTGTTCAGGGCCTGCTCCGCGAACGCCTGCTTGCGGGCCTCGCTCGTCACGTACAGCCAGACGCCGGCCGCGACGACCACGGCTCCGCCGATCACGAAGAGCGCCTCGCGGCTGTGCTCCTTGAACCACTGGCCCCAGTCCCGCTCGCCAGACGGCGCGGCGCCGGTCGGAGCCTGCCCACCAGTTGGTGCTGTCATCCCTTCCTCTCGGAGTCCCAGATGGTGATGCCCCTGGGGTGACTCGAACACCCGGCCAACGGTTTAGGAAACCGCTGCTCTTTCCAGCTGAGCTACAGGGGCCAACCTTGTAACCTCGCCAGCCGCAACG
>DATJBO010000058.1:0-9385 GCA_035515315.1 Solirubrobacteraceae bacterium | reverse complement strand
GGGGGCGAGGTGGATCACGTTGCGACCGCTGATCACCCAACCCCCCTGCGCGTGGGGCACCGCGCCGCCGATCCCCCGCCGCTTGGGCAGCAGCTCGCGCACGGCGCCGCCCGGCGAGCACTCCCACAGCCCGCCGGCGATCACGTCGCTGAACACGAGCTCTCCCCGGGGGCCGATGCGCGGCGCCTCCAGCAACCCGTGCGGAGCCCGCAGCACGGGCTCCACCACCTGCACGTCCCCCAGCAGCACGCCCCCGAACGCTACCGCCGCAGGAGCCCGGCGGTCACTGCGGCCGCCGCGCGGGCCCGCCGGTGAGCACTGCGGCCGGCGCCCGAGCCCGGCGGTCACCGCGGGCGGGCGCGTCGGCCCGGTGCTCACCGCGGCCGGCGCGGTCGCTGCGGAAGCCGCGAGCGGCGCCTCAGCTGCAGCGTGCGCCGGTCCCTCGCCTCCCGCAGCCGCTGTTCGCGCTCGAGGTCGCGTTCCTCGTCGAGCCCCACTTCCAGGAACACCAGCAGCAACGCTGCGCACAGCCCGCCCGAGATCAGCACGATCGTCAGCACTTCCCCGACCACGCCGGACACGAAGGCCGCGCAGCAGGCCCCGGCGATGACCAGCCCGCCGGCCGTCCCGAACGCCCACTTGCGAGCGCGTGAGCTCACGCCTTCACGGTACCCCGCGGGCGACCCCCACGTGGCCCCCCTCGCGCCGGCTCGCGCTACCCGGTCGCGCTACTCGGTCGCGCTGAACTCGAAGATCGCCACGCCGAGCATGATCGCCCCGAGCAGTCCGACGACCGCCGCCTCGAGAGCGCCGGGCACGTGCCAGCCGAACCACGTCACGCCCGGCGCCAGGGCGTGGCGCGCGACGCCGCTGACGTGCAGGTGGGAGAAGATCGCCCGGCGCATCGGGTCGACCGCGTAGGTGAGCGGATCAAGGCGGTTGAGAATCGACAGCCACAGCGGCAGGCCGATCACGGGGAACAGGGCCCCGGACAGGAAGAACATCGGCATGATCGCCATCTGCATCAGCGCCATGAACGACTGGATCTGGGTCACGCGGGCGGCGATCATCACGCCGAATGCCGTGATCGTGAACGCCAGCATCACCATCAGGACGCAGATCTCCAGCAGCAACAGGGGCGAGTACGGGATGCCGACGAGGCCCGCGATCACGAGCACGATCAACCCCTGAAAGCCGGCCACGGTGGCCCCGCCGAGGCACTTGCCGAGCACCAGCGAGCTGCGCCGCACCGGCGCCACCATCATCTCGCGCAGGAACCCGAACTCGCGGTCCCACACCAGCGAGGCGGCCGAGAACATGGCGGTGAACATGACCGCCATGCACAGCACCCCGGGGTACACGAACGTGCGCAGGCTGACGCCGTGGGTGCCCGCCGAGGCGATCCGGGACAGGCCCGTGCCGAGCACGAAGAGGAACAGGAACGGCTGCATCAGGGCGGTGAGGATCCGCAGCCGGTCGTGGCTGAAGCGGATCAGCTCCCGCCTCCAGACGACCTTGATCGCGCGCAGCTCGCCGCGGGCGCTGCGGGCCGGCACGCGCACACGGGCGATCTCGGGGGCATCGAGGACCGTGCCGGCGGGGGCGAGCTCCGAGGGGGTTCGGGTCCGCGTTGCCATCAGCGGCTCATCATGCGCGCCAGGTTGCGCATGTGGTCGTTCTGGGAGGCCTCTGCGTCGCGGATCGTCGTGCCGGTGTAGGAGAGGAACACGTCGTCCAGCGAGGGCCGGGCCACGCTCACTCCCTTGATCGGGTACCCGAGCTCGGCGAACAGGCGCGGCAGGAAGCGCTCGCCTTCGGCCACGCCGAAGGTGACCTTCCCCTCCGCCATCACGGCCTCGATGCCGAAGCGCTCCTTCAGCGCTCCGATCACGGCCTCCGGGCCTTCGGCCTCGATCTGGACCCGGTCCTTGCCCACCTGGGCCTTCAGCGCCTCGGGAGTGTCCAGCACGATGATCCGTCCCTGGTCCATGATCGCGATGCGGTCACAGTACTCAGCCTCGTCCATGTAGTGGGTGGTCAGGAAGATCGTGATCTGCTCCTGGCTCTTGAGCTGGCGGATGTAGCCCCAGATCGAGCTGCGGGTCTGGGGGTCGAGCCCGACCGTGGGCTCGTCCAGGAACAGCACGCGCGGGGAGTGCAACAGCCCGCGGGCGATCTCCAGACGGCGCTTCATCCCGCCCGAGAAGTGGTTGACGAGGCTGTCCCTGCGCTCCCACAGCCCCACCATCTCCATCACCTGCTGCATCCGCGGCGCCACCAGGTCCCTCGGAACCCCGTACAGCTCGGCGTGCAGACGCAGGTTCTGCTGGGCCGTCAGGTAGCCGTCGAGCGTGGTGTCCTGGAAGACCAGCCCGATGTTGCGGCGCACCTCGTCGCGTTCGGCCACGACGTCGTGTCCCGCCACCCGGGCCGAGCCCCCGCTCGGGCTCACGAGCGTGCAGAGCATGTTGATCGTCGTGGACTTGCCCGCCCCGTTGGGGCCGAGGAAGCCGAACGTCTCACCGGTCTCCACGACGAAGTCCACGCCGCGGACGGCTTCGACCTCGCCGTAACGCTTGGTCAGGCCGCTCACGGACACGGCGCCGCTGGCGCCCGCCGGGGCGGGCGCCGCGTGTGGGTGGCCGGTTGTGGCGGCGGGCTGGCTCAAACCTCCCTACCCACCGTATCGGCATCGCCCTCCCCGTCGGCGAGGATCAGGTACAGGTCCTTGCGCGTACGCACGAGCACCTCGGCGGCAGCCGCCACCTGGGACTCGCTGCCGGTCCTGAGCACCTGCCTGAAGGCGTGGGCGACGTCCCGCATCAGCCGACCGAGTTCGTGGGCCCGGTCGCTGACGGAGCCGCTCATCTCCTCCCACGGGGCGGGACGGTCGGAGGGGCGCTCCTCGACGACGGACTTGCCCGCATCGGTGAGCACGAACAGCTTGCGACCATCGGTCTCCTCGGAGCGGATCAGGCCCTCGTCCTCGAGCTGCGCGAGCGCCGGATACACCGATCCGGGGCTCGGGCTCCAGACCCCGCCGCTGCGCTCCTCGACGTCCTGCATGATCTGGTAGCCGTTGCGCGGCTCCTCGGCCAGCAGCAGCAGCGCCGCCGTGCGGATGTCGCCGCGGCGGGCCTTGCGCCCGCGCGGCCCCCGCGCTCCCGGGCCGAACTCGCCCCAGTCACCGCGGCCGCCGTATCCGAAGGCTCGGCCGCGCTCACGGCCGTGTCGCGGAGCTCGGCACCCCGGCCGGGCTCCTGTCGAATAGCTTCCAAACATATTTCAAACTCCTATCGTGAGCTATCAGAGTAACTACGCGATATATCGTAGCACCGGTCGTGCGAGAAGCTTCCCCTCCTGCTCCGCGGCGCCGGGAACGGGTCTCTCAGTGGCGGAAGTGGCGCCGGCCGGTCGCGACCATCGCGGCCCCGGCTGCGTCCACGGCGGCCACGACCTCCTCGTCGCGGACCGACCCGCCCGGCTGGATGATCGCGGCGACGCCGGTCCCCAGCGCGAGCTCGGGGCCGTCGGCGAACGGGAAGTACGCGTCGGAGGCGAGACTCGAGCCGACCAGCAGCTCGGGCTGGAAGCCGCGTGCCTTGTCGATCGCGATCCGGACCGCGTCCACCCGGCTCATCTGGCCCGCGCCGATCCCGATCGTGGCCAGGTCCCGGGCGATCACGATCGCGTTGGAGCGAACGTGCCTGCAGACCCGCCAGGCGAACAGGAGGTCCTGCCACTGCTGCTCGGTGGGCTGGACCGCCGTCATCGCGCTCATCTGCTCGCGGGTCTCGCTGACCTCGTCGCGGGTCTGCACGAGCTGACCGCCGAGCACCGCGCGGCCCTCCACCCGCTCGGTGCGGGCGGGCCAGTCGGGCAACTCGAGCAGGCGGACGTTCTTCTTCTGGCACAGGATCTCGAGCGCCGCCTTCTCGTACGTGGGCGCCAGCAGCACCTCGATGAACTGGCCTGAGAGCTTCTCGGCGGCGGCCACGTCGACGGGGCGGTTGAGCGCGATCACCCCGCCGTAGGCGCTCTGGGGGTCGCACGCGAAGGCGCGCGCGTATGCCTGTGCGGCCTCGTCGGCGATCGCGCACCCGCACGGGTTGTTGTGCTTGACGATCGCGCAGGCGGGCTCGTCGAACTCTTCCACCAGTTCCCGGGCGGAGCTGAGGTCGAGCAGGTTGTTGAACGACAGCTCCTTGCCGTGCAGCTGGGTGACGCCCTCGAGCAGGTGCGGGCCGGCGCCCGCGCGGGAGAAGAAGGCGCCCTGCTGGTGAGGGTTCTCGCCG
Source organism: Solirubrobacteraceae bacterium (assembly GCA_035515315.1). Taxonomy (GTDB): domain Bacteria; phylum Actinomycetota; class Thermoleophilia; order Solirubrobacterales; family Solirubrobacteraceae; genus Palsa-744. The sequence continues at coordinate 5,090 of DATJBO010000058.1, read as the reverse complement.
TAACGCAGGTCGAGGACCTTCTCGTAGGCCTCGCTCCAGCTCGGCGGGAAGCCCTCCTCCTCGGCCGACCGCGACAGCCAGCCCGAGATGGCGGCGTCGTAGCGGGCGGTGCAGGCGAACGCCCTGCGGGCGAGCTCGGTGCGGGTGGCCGATGAGAGCCGGCCGTCGCTGTCGCGCAGCTCCTGTAGCACCGCGGCGTAGTCCGCGGGATCGACGACGACCGCGGCGAACGCGCTGTTCTTGGCGGCGGCACGGATCATCGTGGGGCCGCCGATGTCGATGTTCTCGATGATCTCCCGCTCGGAGGCGTCCCCGCGGGCGAGGGTCTGCTCGAACGGGTACAGGTTGACGCACACCAGGTCGACGGGCTCGATCCCCTGTTCCTCGGCGGCCTGCAGGTGGGAGTCCTCGTCGCGGCGGGCGAGCAGCCCCGCGTACAGCCTCGGGTGCAGCGTCTTGACGCGGCCGTCCATGATCTCGGGGAAGCCGGTGAAGTCCTCGATCGGGCGGGCCGGGATCCCCGCGCGGGCGAGCTCGCGGGCTGTGCCGCCGGTGGACACCAGCTCGACGCCCAGCTCCTTCAGGCCCCGGGCGAAGTCGAGCAGGCCGGTCTTGTCCGACACCGACAGCAGCGCGCGGCGTACGCGTACCTGGTCGGGTGCGGTGCGCTCGATCACGCCCGCGTGCTCGCTGGTGAGCTCACCCGAGGAGGCCACGCTCAGAGCCTATCCGCAAGCGCCGCGCGATCGACCAGCACCCGGCGTGGATTTTGCTCGTCGGTGCGCACGGCGCCGCGGGCCAGCAGCGACACGGCTTCGGGCAGCAGCGCGTGCTCGAGCGGCCGAAGCGCGGCGAGCACGCCCTCGGGATCGGCCGCGTCGGGGAGCTCCGCCGCCCGCTGCAGGATCACCGGGCCCGTGTCGACGCCGGCGTCGACGAAGTGGACGGTGACGCCGAACACCTTGACCCCGTAGGCGAGCGCCTGCTCGATCGCGTGCAGGCCCGGGAAGGCGGGCAGCAGCGACGGGTGGACGTTGATGACCGCACGGGGGAAGCGCTCCAGGAAGCCGGTTCCGAGCAGCTCCATGTAGCCGGCCAGCACGACCAGCCGGACGCCGCGCTGCAGCAGCCATGCGGCCAGGGCATCGTCGCGGGCGTGGCGGTCGCCGTAATCGGCGCGCGCGAACACCCCGGTGGCGACGCCCCGCTCGCGGGCGCGCCCCAGGGCGGGCGCGTCGGGGACGCTCGAGGCGACGGCCACGACCCGCGCCTCGCGTTCGTGGACGGTGTCGAGCAGCGCCTGCAGGTTGGTGCCCGTGCCCGAGACGAGAACCGCGATGGGAAGTTGCTCGGGCACGCGGCCCGGAAGATAGCTGGCGGGTCTACGTGAGCAGATACGAGAGCACGACCCTCGCCGAGAGTTCGCAGCTCGGGGCGACAGCCGCCTTGCTGGCGTGGTGCTTGTGCTTCTTCTTCTTCTTGGACTTCGCGTGGGTGGCGGGCTTGGAGGCCGCGAGGGGCGCGACGGCGTAGCCGCCGAAGAGCTGGACCGAGACGAAGTTCGGCGTCGCGCCGTCGTACGGTTCGTATTCCCTCAGGGTGCCTTCTTCGCCCGGAACAGAACACTCGATCGACCCTCCACGCGGGACGATCTGCTGGATCGAAGCGACTTTCGCATTGACCTCACCGGCGATGAATTCCGCTTGTTCCTGCCCGCTGGCGATGGCCGCGGCGAAGGCCTGGTGGTAGGCAGCCTGCGCTTCTGCGGAGGTGGCAGTTTTGGAGATCCCCACCTTCGCGGTCCCTTCGACCCAGACCGAAGGTGGAGACGGTGGAGACGTTTCGGCGTACGCAGTGGCCGCCCCTCCCAGGCAACCTAGTGCCAGCAGAACGGCTGCAAGAAGCTTCATTGCTTCCCCCTTTCGGTCGGTTGTGGCCGACGATAGCCATCAGTGGGCGCGTCTCTGAACCGATAAGCGTGAGCTACGTCACACAGACCGCCGCGATTGCGTCCTTCAATCGAGTTGAGGGTGGAGAGCGCTACGGAGCGCTACGGAAATCCCCCAAATTGAAGGACCAGTCAAATGCTGATTGCCATCATCGTGACGTTCCTCTTGATCGCCGCCCTCGGCTACGGGCTCCGCTCGGAGCGCGACGGCGAGCTGATCGACCGTCACCCCTACAACAACCAGTACAACGACGCCACCGCCGCCCGCCAGCTCGACCTCGAGCGCTGAGGCGGCTCGGCGAGCCGCGCGCCGCTAGGCCTGAGAGGCGCCGAGCAGCTCGACCTGCTCCTCGCCGCTGCCCCCGGGGCTCTCGGCGGGTTGCTCGAGCGAGTACTTGCCGGCCGCGGAGTCGCTGCCCGCGAGGGGATAGTCGCCGGTGAAGCACGCGTCGCAGTGGTGGGAGCGGGTGCTGGCGACCGCCTCGTAGACCCCCTCGAGGGACAGGTAATGGAGCGTGTCGCACCCGAGCTCGGCGGCGACCTGCTCGGTGGTGCGCTGGTGGGCGATCATCTCCTCGCGGGAGGACATGTCGATCCCGTAGTGGCAGGGGTGCTTGATGGGCGGGGCGGAGATGCGCATGTGGATCTCGGCGGCGCCGGCGTCACGCAGCATCTGGACGATCTGACGGGTGGTGTTGCCGCGCACGATCGAGTCGTCGACCACCACCAGGCGCTTGCCCGCGATGACCTCGGGCAGGGGGTTGAACTTCAGACGCAGGCCGTGCTTGCGCAGCTCCTGGCCGGGCTGGATGAAGGTGCGTGCTACGTAGCGGTTCTTGACGAAGCCGTCGTCCTGGGGGAGCCCGGCGGCCCGCGCGAGACCGCGCGCGGCGGGGTTGCCGGAGTCGGGCACGGCGATCACCACGTCGGCCTCGACGGGCGCCTCCTTCCAGAGGATTTCGCCCATCCGCCGGCGCGCCATCTGCAGCACCTGGCCGTTCATGCGCGAGTCCGGGCGGGCGAAGTAGATGTACTCGAACACGCAGAACGCGCGGCGGCCCGGCACCGGGGTGCTGCGGCTCTGCAGCCCCTCCTCGGACAGCGTGACGATCTCCCCCGGCTCCACCTCGCGCACGTAGCTCGCGCCGATGATGTCGAAGGCGCACGACTCGCTCGCCACGCAGTAGCGCTGAGAGCCTTCGCCGGGGAGCGTGCCGAGCGCGAGGGGGCGCAGGCCGAGCGGGTCGCGGAAGGCGACCACCCGGTCCTTGGTCATGACCACGATCGAGAACGCCCCCCGCAGCCGCGGGAGCACGTCGGCGATCGCGTCCTCGACGTGCTCGGCGGGATGGGTGGCGATCATCGCCGCGACGATCTCCGAATCGGAGCTCGAGCTGAAGCTGACGCCCTTCTCGAGCAGCTCGTCGTGGAGCTCGAGCGCGTTGATCAGGTTGCCGTTGTGGGCCAGGGCCAGCTCGCGACGCGAGCCGTTGGTGCCCTCCGAGCGCTGCACGGGCTGGGAGTTCTCCCACGCGTTGGAGCCCGTGGTCGAGTAGCGCACGTGTCCGATCGCGAGGTCTCCCGACAGCGTGCGCAGGTCGTTCTCGCTGAACACCTGGCTGACCAGGCCGAGCTCGCGGCGGGTGATGATGTTGCCGCCGCGGTCGGCGGCGGCGATCCCCGCCGACTCCTGCCCCCGATGTTGAAGCGCATACAGGGCGAAGTAGGACAGCCTCGACACCTCGTGACCGGGCGCGTACAGGCCGAACACTCCGCACTCGTCGCGCGGTCCCTCACGCATATGACCTAAAGCTAGCATCAAGGAAACAGCTCCCAGAGACGATCGTTGGCGTCGCGCAGCTCCTCCAGGCCGACGCTCAGGAGCTCCTGCCGCCGGTCGCCGGTGGGGTCGGCGCGCTCGAGGCGCAGGGCGTCCCCCCCGACGGTTCCGATCATGCGCGCGCCGGCGCCCTGCTCCAGACGCCCGATGAGCTCCGCCGGCGCGCTCACGAGAAAGCCGCCCGGGCCCTCGCCGAAAAGTGCCGCCGCGAGCTCGTCCCCGGCGGGGACGGTGACGGTCGCGCCGATGGCGCCGGCCAGGCAGCACTCGGCCAGCGCGACCGCAAGACCGCCCTCGGCGATGTCGTGGGCGCTGCACACCAGGCCTTCGCGCACCGCGCCGCGGACGGCCTCCAGGGCGTCGAGCACGGCGTCCAGCTCGCAGGCGGGCAGCTGCGGGGGAAGCGGGCGGCCGTGCAGCTTGTCGAGCTCGGACCCCGCCAGCGAGGGGGCAAAGGGGCCAATGAGGGCGATCGCGTCCCCCTCGTGTCGAAAGCCCAGGCGCCCGGCGCGGGTGGCGTCGGGGAGCGTCCCGACCATCCCGATCACGGGCGTCGGGTAGATCGGCCCGCCGGGGCCCTCGTTGTAGAGCGAGACGTTGCCGCCCACGATCGGTGCCCGCAGCGCCCGGCAGGCGTCGCCGAGGGCCCTTACGGCCTCGGTCAGCTGCCAGGCGATGTGCTCCTTCTCGGGGTTGGCGAAGTTGAGGTTGTTGGTCGTGCCGAGCGGCTCGGCGCCGGCGCAGGCGAGGTTCGCGGCGCACTCGAGGACCGCCTCCACGGTGCCGCGGTAGGGATCGGCTGCCACCCGTCGGCCGTTGCAGTCGATGCTCACGGCCAGCGCGGAGCCGTCGGGGAGCGCGAGCACGGCGGCGTCGGCCTCCCCGGGGCGGCGCACGGTGCGCGACTGGACGATCGGGTCGTACTGCTCGAACAGGGGGCGCCGGGAGGCGAGGTTGGGGCTCGCGAGCAGCGCCAGCAGGGCCTCGCGGGGACCGGCCTCGGGGGAGATGGTGGGGGCGGGCGGCGGGTAGATGCCCTCCTGCGGGCGCCGCGGCTCCAGCTCGTACAGGGGGCACTCGTCGACGAGTCCCTCGACGGGCATGTCGGCGAGCACCTCCTCCCCGCGCAGGACCCGCAGGCGGCGGGAGTCGGTGACGCGCCCGATCGCCGAGCACGGCAGCTCCCACCTCGCGCACACCGCCGCCACCTGCTCGAACGACGACGGCTCGACGACGCACAGCATCCGCTCCTGGGACTCGGAGATCATGATCTCGAACGGCTCGAGGCCCGGCTCGCGCAGC
>DATJBO010000057.1:0-5732 GCA_035515315.1 Solirubrobacteraceae bacterium | reverse complement strand
GGGGGGCGGCGGCGGGGTGGGGCCCGCGGCCGAGCTCAAACCCTCACCACCTCGGTGTAGGTCTGCCTGGCCTCCTCCACCGAGGCCGCGTAGACCTCCTCGCGGGAGGCTCCCGCGGCGATCATCCGGCGCTGGCGCTGGGCACCGTTGAGCTCGGGGAAGGACAGGGGGATCCCGAGGTCGGAGCGGACGGGCTCGGTCCAGGCGGCGAGCCGCTCGATCGCCGAACGGGCCGGGAACTCCTCGGCCCGCTCCAGGTCGATGAGCCGGCCGTCCATGCCGTAGCGGATGGCGCGCCAGAGGTTCTCCTCGACCAGCCGCCGCGGGGACGCGGCCAGCGGCAGGCCCTCGTCCTCGTCGCGCAGCGCCTGGGCGATGCACCCGGCCATCAGCCCCGCCAGCGCCTCCGACTCCGGCGCGGTGGCCTGGGCGTCGCAGATCCGCAGCTCGACGGTGCCGAACGCGAAGTGGGGCCTGATCGACCACCAGATCTGGGTGAACTCGACGATCGAGTTGGTGCGCACGAGGAACTCGATGTACTCGCGGTAGGCGGCCCAGCCGCCGAACACGTCGGGGATTCCGCACCGGGGGAAGCTCTTCGTGAACGCCTGGGTGCGGGCGGAGTGCAGGCCGCTGTCGCGTCCGTCGAGATACGGCGAGTTGGCCGACACCGCCAGCAGCAGCGGGAGCACCGGCCGCAGCCGGTCACAGACCCGCACCGCCCGCTCGATGTCGCGCACGCCCACGTGGACGTGCAGGCTGAAGGTGTTGTTGCGCCAGGCCACGTATTTGAGGCCGTCCTCGACGCGGCGGTAGTGCTCGGTGTCGATGATCGGCTGCTCGCGGTAATCGGCCCACGGGTGCGTGCCGGTGGCCCCTAGCGAGACGCCGTGGGCGTCGGCGAGCGCGAACAGCCTGCGGCGGCGCTCACGCTGGCGTGCTATCGCGTCGTGGAGGTCGCTGCCGACCCCCGAGATGATCTCGATCTCCGAGGAGATCAGCTCGCCGGCGACGGCGTCCCGCAGCAGCTCGTCGTCGCGGGCGGCCGCCTGCAGCTCCTCGAAGCGCGGCACGAGGTCGAGGGTGTCGCTGTCGAGGATCGCGAACTCCTCCTCGATGCCGATCGAAAGGTCCGTGCCCTGGGCGAAGATCTCGGCCGCGCGGTCTAGGTCGATGCTGCTCATCGGAGCGTGTGCGGTGTATGTCCGGAGGAGGGAGAGCGGTGGCGCTGCTCGCCGCGGGATCGGTGCCTAGGTCAGATAGAAGTACAGCGCGTACAGCAGGTCGACGGCGGGGCTCGAGGTGTGGACGGTCACCTCCGGGGGCACGTCGAGCAGCGACTCCGAGTAGTTGAAGATGATCTTCACGCCGGCCTCCACGAGCTCGTCCGCCAGCCCTTGGGCCGCGTGCGTGGGCACCGCCAGCACCCCCACGACGATGTCCTCGTCCTCCACGAGCTGGCTCAGTTCGTCGATGTGGCGCACCGTCTGGTTGCCGACCTGCGTGCCGACCTTGGCGGGGTCGCTGTCGAAGATCGCCACCACCCGGAAGCCGTGGTCGGCGAAGATTTCCGAGGAGGCGATCGCCTGGCCGAGGTGCCCGGCGCCGATCAGGGCGATGTTGTGCTGGCCGGCGGTCCGCAGGATCTTGCGGATCTGGGAGACGAGCGCCTCGACGTTGTATCCCACGCCGCGCTTGCCGAACTTGCCGAAGCCCGACAGGTCGCGCCGGATCTGGGTGGAGTTGACGTGGGTGTAGTCGGAGAGCTCCTGCGAGGAGATCGTCTCCTTGCCCATCTTCTTGGCCTGGGTCAGCACCTGCAGGTAGCGCGACAGGCGGGCCGCAACGCCCAGCGACAGCCGGTCGCTGGAGCCGGTGGCTCCGTCCCGAACCTGCTCCACGGCCCCGCTGATGGACTCTCCGTAGTTCATCGCCGTGACTCTAGTCGCTCTCGCAGCAGGGCCTCGTCCACAAAATATTCGCACAGCTCTTCGCCGTCGAGCGCGATCACGGGGATCCGCTCGAAATAGGCGCGGTGGAGGCTCTCCTCCTGGAGGATGTCGCGCTCCTCGAGCTCGAATGCCAGCTGCGGCTGCAGGGCCCGCAGGGCCTCCATCGCCCGCTCGCAGAGATGGCAGTCGGGCTTGGAGTACACCGTTACGAGCGGCACACCTGCGACCTCCGGGGGCGTTCGCCACCGGCGTACGCGTCGAGCGACAGGTAACGGGGGTACTCGAGCTGCTCAGCGAACCGCGCCGCGCTGGCGATCATCGCGGCGTTGTCGGTGCAGAGGGCCCGCTCGGGCACGTGCACCTCGACGTCGAGCTCCTGCAGTCGCCGGCGCAGCTCCCCGTTGGCCGCCACCCCTCCCCCCACCGCCAGGCGCTCGCCGCCGCTCTGCCGCAGCGCCCGCTCGGTGCGCGAGACGAGGCTCTCGACGATCGCCGCCTGATAGGAGGCCGCCAGGTCGCTGGCCCGCTGCTCGCGCTCTCGATCGGAGAGCTCCCGCAGCTTGTACAGCAGCGCTGTCTTGACCCCCGCGAAGGAGAAGTCGAGGCCCTCGGCGAACGCCGCCCGCGAGGGGGAGCGCCCGCGCCGGTGCTCGCCCGGGGAGCCGGGGAAGGAGAACGCCTCGGGGTCGCCCCCGGTCGCGAGCTGCTCGAGCGCGGCGCCTCCCGGGAAGCCCAGCCCGAGCATCCGGGCGCCCTTGTCCAACGCCTCTCCGGCGGCATCGTCGAGCGTGCTGCCGAGAACCTCGAAGCCGTCGTGGGACTCGACGCGGGCCACCAGCGTGTGGCCCCCGCTGGCGATCAGGCACACGAACGGCGGCTCGAACGGCCCGCCGTCGCCGCGTACGAAGTTCGCCGCCACGTGTCCCTGCAGGTGGTCGACCGCCGCGAACGGCAGCTCCCGCGCCGCCGCGATCGCCTTTGCACTCGACAGCCCGACCAGCAGCGCCCCGATCAGGCCCGGCCCCTGGGTGGCGGCCACGAGCTCCACCTCCTCGAGCTCTACGCCCGCCCGCCCCAGGGCCTCGTCGACGACCGCGTCGATCAGCTCGAGGTGATGGCGCGAGGCGATCTCGGGAACCACCCCGCCGAAGCGTGAGTGCTGCTCCTGCGAGGAGATTACATTCGAGCGGATCGTGCCGTCCCGCTCGAGGATCGCCGCACAGGTGTCGTCGCAGCTGGTCTCGACCGCGACGATGCTCACGGCGGGGACGCGTTGGGCACGTCCTCGAGCGACCCCGCCAGGGTGGCGGGTGTGCGCCACATGACGAGCGCGTCCTCCCCGTTGTCCTGGTAGTAGCGCCGCCGCAGCCCCGCCGCGCGAAACCCCTCGCGCTCGTACAGGTGGATGGCGACGTGGTTGGAGGGCCGCACCTCGAGCGTGAAGCGCGCGCGCTCGTCGCCCACGCGCTCGTACAGCTCGGCGAGCAGCGAGGAGGCCAGCCCCTTGCGCTGGTGCTCGATGTCGACCGCCACGTTCATCACGTGCCACACGGTGTCGTAGCGCGAGCAGATCAGGTAGCCGACGAGCCGCTCTCCTTCCACGGCGGCCAGGCAGATGCCGGAGCTCTTGGACAGCTCGAGCACGAACATCGCAAGCGACCACGGCGTCGGGAACACGCGCCGCTCGATCGCCGTCACCTGGGGAAGGTCCGGGTAGCTCAAGCGGCGGATCTCGATCCCCGGCGGCACGGGTCTGGGCGGCTCTGAGAGGGTCGGCTCTGTCATCGACGGTGTGTGCTGTTGGCTGCGTGGCGCCTAGGCGCCCTCCAAGGCTAGCTCCGCGTCGGGCCTGCGCACGTACTCGGGCAGCGTCCCGCCCGCCCCGCGGCGCGCGGCGGCTCCGAGCTCGCAGATCGCCGCCGCGGCCACCAGGTGCACGCGCGAGCCCTCCTCGGCGACCTCGAGGCCCGCGCCGGTGAGGAGCGCGCGGTAGCGCACCGCCCCGTCGCCGACCAGCAGCCAGCGACCGGCGCCCTGCTCCGCCTCCTGCGCGACGCCCTCGTGCTCGCCGACCTCGCGCGTGCCCGCCTCGCGCGTGCCCACCCCGCGCGTGCCCGCCACCAGCGCGGGCAGCTGCTCGGGCACCAGCGCAGCCGGGGCTGTGAGCTGGCGCGGAACCCCAGCGGGGCCCGGTTCGTAAGCGGCGGCGAACACCTCGGCGCGGCGGGCGTCGATCACCGCCAGCGCCACCTCGGGGGGCACGCCGGCGTACTCGCCGGGCGGCCCCTCGAGCGCGCCGAGCGCGAGCGCCTGCAGGCTCGAGACGCCCACGAGCTCGATCCCGCGCGAGTGGGCGAGCCCGCGGGCGGTGGCCACGCCGACGCGCAGGCCGGTGAACGTGCCGGGTCCCACCCCCACGGCGATGCGCCCGATCTCCTGCCACGAGCTGCCGGCGTCCAACAGCAGCTCGGCGATCATCGCGAGCAGCCGCGTGGCGTGGCCCGGGTGGGCACCGGGCGGGGGGTCGTCGCGGCGTTCGAGCACGGTCCCGTCCGCCAGCCGCAGGGCCGCCGCGGTCGCCGCGGTGGCCGTGTCGAGGCCGAGCACCATCAAGCGGCACGCTCCCGGCGATCGTCGACCTCGACCTCGCGCTCGTCCGCTCCACGGTGGCTGATCCTCACGCGCATGCGTGCGTCCGCCAGCTCGTGCGCGCCGTCCTCGGGCCACTCGACGAACGCGATCCGGCCCTCGCCGAGGTAGTCCGCCAGGAGGTCCGGGTCCTCGCCCTCGAGCGAGGCGATCCTGTACAGGTCGAGGTGCGAGACGGTCAGACCGCCGGCCGCGTAGCGGTTGCCAATCGTGAAGGTGGGGCTCGTCACCGGCTGGCGAACGCCGAGCTCCCGGGCGGCGCCCCGCACGAGCGTGGTCTTTCCGGCGCCGAGCTCGCCCTGCACGAGCACCACGTCGCCCGGCCTCAACTGCCGTGCGATCTCCGCCCCGAGCGCTTCGGTCTCGCGGGCGCAGGAGCTGTGCACCATCCGGCTCGGCACATCAGGAGCCTAGAGCGGCCCGTCGAGGTGATCTCGGCGGGGGCACAAAAAAAGACCGACCCGCGGGAGAATGGGGGGCGCGGGCCGGTCGTTACTCCTGGAGGGATGGAGACAGGACCTTCATCGGCAGTCCCTGCAAACGACTTTAGGGGCTGCTGGACACCGGGTTTCGCCTCCACCCCGGAAAGTCCTGCAAATAAACGTGATTCGCGGCCTGACCCGCGCCGAAATTGCGTCCAGAAGCGGCCTGGACGGCCGCTAGAACAGCCCGAGCTGCTCGGCCGGGGCGGCCTCGAGATCGGCGGACGCCGGCGCGGGAGGCCGCTCGCCGAGGACCCGCGGGGGCCCGACCGAGCGCTCCTCCAGGTCCACGTCCTCCATCGGGGGATGGCTCGCCTCGGGCCCGGGCTGCTCGGGCGCGCCGAGCGCGAGCAGCTCGGGAATCCGCGCGAAGTCTTCCCGCAGCGTCTGCAGCATCCGGGGCGTGTAGAGGGCCGCGGCCGGGTGATAGAGCGGGTACAGGTGCACCGCCCGGGAGCCGAGCGTCGTCACCTCGGGTTGGCCGTGCAGCCGGGTGATCCCGGTGGGATCGCCTCGCAGCAGCTTCGTGGAGAAGTTGCCGAGCGTGCAGATCACGGTCGGCTCGATCAGCTCGACCTGGCGCAGCAGGTACTCCTGGCAGTTCTCGATCTCCACCGGCTGGGGGTCGCGGTTGCCGGGCGGGCGGCAC
>DATJBO010000056.1:0-5007 GCA_035515315.1 Solirubrobacteraceae bacterium | reverse complement strand
CACACGTGAGCAATCGCTGACCCGTAGCCGCGGCGCCGCTCGGCACCTGCCCCGGCGCCGCTCGGCACCTGCCCCGGCGCCGCTCGGCACCTGCCCCGGCGCCGCTCGGCAGCGGCTCGACGCCTGTCCCGGCGCGGCTCGACGCCTGTCCCGGCGCGGCTCGGCGTCTGCTGGACGCGAGCCGGTCTTAGAATCGCCTCGATGAGCCAGCCCGGCGGGTACGTCATCGACAGGGACGCAATCGACGGGCTCTTCGCTGCATTGCATCGGGGCGGCTACACGGTGCTCGGGCCGACGGTGCGCGACCAGGCGATCGTCTACGACGAGATCGCCAGCTGCGCCGAGCTCCCGATCGGCCTCACCGATGTGCAGGACGGGGGCAGCTACCGCCTGCGCAGGCGCGACGACGACGCCCTGTTCGGCTACAACGTCGGGCCCCATTCGTGGAAGCGCTACCAGCTGCCGCCGGAGGTGCGGTTGTGGCGCGCCCGCCGCGGGGACGGGGGGGAGCTCGACGAGCTGGTCGAGCCGCCGCGCGAGCGCCCTCGATACGCGTTCCTGGGCGTACGCTCGTGCGAGCTGCACGCCATGGGCATCCTGGATCGGGTGCTGCTGGGCGGCGCGCACACCGACCCGGCCGACGCGGTCCGACGCGAGGACGTGCTCGTCGTGGCGGTCCAGTGCACGCAGGCCGGCGGCACGTGCTTCTGCGCCTCGATGGGCACGGGACCGACGGCCGAGTCCGGCTACGACCTGGCCCTCACCGAGGTGCTCGAGGGCGGGCGCCACTACTTCGTGCTCGACGTAGGCAGCGATCGCGGAGCGGAGCTGCTCGACGAGCTCGACTGCGCTGCCGCAGGCGCTCCCGAGCGCGAGGCGGCGGCGGCGGGCCGTGCCAGGGCGGCCGGGCAGATGGGGCGCGAGCTGCAGGCCGATGACATCCGCGAGCTGCTGTACCGCAACTACGAGCACCCGCGCTGGGACGAGGTCGCCGAGCGCTGCCTGTCCTGCGGGAACTGCACGATGGTGTGCCCGACGTGCTTCTGTACGACCGTGGAGGACGTCACCGATCTCGCTGGCGAGCACGTCGAGCGCCACCAGCGCTGGGATTCGTGTTTCACGATCGACTACTCGTACATCCACGGCGGCGCCGTGCGCTCCTCGACGCGCTCGCGCTATCGCCAGTGGATGACCCACAAGCTCGCCACGTGGGTCGACCAGTTCGGCTCCTCGGGCTGCGTCGGCTGCGGGCGATGCATCACCTGGTGCCCGGTGGGGATCGACATCACCGAGGAGGCGCGCGCGATCCGGGAGAGCGACGGCGATGGCGATCCGGACGCTTGAGGAGCTGATCTCCGCCGCCTCCGTCTTCACGGGGCTCTCCTCCGCGCAGCTGGAGCTGATCGCCGGGTGTGGCGCCAACGAGCACTTCGCCGCGGGCGAGCGACTGTTCCGCGAGGGCGGCCCGGCGGAGCGGTTCTTCCTGATCCGCGAGGGGGCAGTCGCGCTCGAGGTCGACGCCCCGGGGCGGGGGCCGCTGGTGATCGAGACCCTCCACGGCGGCGAGGTGGTCGGCTGGTCGTGGCTGTTCGAGCCGTACCGCTGGGAGTTCGACGCGCGCGCGGTGGTGCCCACCGCGGTGGTCTGCTTCGACGGGGCCTGCCTGCGTGGCAAGTGCGAGGAGGACCACGAGCTCGGCTACCAGCTGATGCGCCGTTTCGCGTCGCTGCTGATCGACCGCCTGCAGGCCACCCGCCTCCAGCTCCTCGACGTATACGGCCATGCCCCAGCAGGTTGAGCAGCCACTACCGGGGCCGATGGTGCCGACGCCGTTCGCGGTGACGGCCAAGCGCCAGGAGACGGCCGACACCTGGACGCTCGAGCTGTCCGCTCCCGGCGGTGCCGGCATGTCCTTCGCACCGGGCCAGTTCACGATGATCTCGGCGTTCGGGGCCGGCGAGGTGCCGATCTCGATCAGCGGCGACCCCGACGGCGACGGCACGCTGGTGCACACCGTCAGGGAGGTCGGGCTGGCGACGGCGGCTATCTGCCGTGCGGGCCCGGGGGAGACGCTGGAGGTGCGCGGGCCGTTCGGACGGCCGTGGCCGGTCGCGGAGCTCGAGGGCTCCGACGTGGTCGTCGTCGCCGGGGGGATCGGGCTGGCGCCGCTGCGCCCGGCGATCCTCGCGCTGCTGGCGCGCCGCGAGCGCTACGGGCGCCTGCTGCTGCTCTACGGCGGCCGCTCGCCCGAGCAGCTCCTCTACACGGACGAGCTGGAGCGGTGGAGCGCCGGCGGGCTCGACGTGGCCGTGAGCGTCGACTCGGCGGGGCCCGAGTGGCTCGGCCACGTGGGTGTCGTGACACGCCTGGTCGCCCGCGCCAGCTTCGACACCGGCCGGGCCGCGGCGTTCGTGTGCGGGCCGGAGGTGATGATGCGCTTCGCGGTCAACGCGCTCGCGCAGGCCGGTGTCCCCGACACGAGCGTCTACGCGTCGATGGAGCGCAACATGCAGTGCGGGATCGCCCACTGCGGCCACTGCCAGCTCGGTCCGACGCTCGTGTGCCGCGACGGGCCCGTGTACCGGTGGAGCGAGCTGGCGAGCTGGCTGCGGATCCGGGAGCTGTGAGCGCGATGCGGCACAGGCCGACCCTCGCCGTCTGGAAGTTCTCCTCCTGTGACGGCTGCCAGCTGAGCCTGCTCGACTGCGAGGACGAGCTGCTCGCGCTCGCCGACCGGCTCGAGATCGCCTACTTCCTGGAGGCCAGCAGCGCCACCGTCGAGGGTCCGTATGACGTGTCGCTGGTCGAGGGCTCGATCACGACCCCGCACGACGCGGAGCGCATCCGGGAGGTGCGCGCCAGCTCGCGCAAGCTCGTCACGATCGGGGCGTGCGCCACCGCCGGCGGCATCCAGGCGCTGCGCAACTTCGCCGACGTGGACGAGTTCGTGAGCGTCGTCTACGCCGCGCCCGACTTCATCTCGACGCTCGCCACCTCGACGCCGATCAGCGCCCACGTCCCCGTCGACTTCGAGCTGAACGGGTGCCCGATCAACAAGCGCCAGCTGCTCGAGGTGATCGGCGCCCACCTGGCAGGGCGCCGGCCCCGCGTCCGCGCCCACAGCGTGTGCGTGGAGTGCAAGCGGCGCGGCACCGTGTGCGTGATGGTCGCCCACGGCACGCCGTGCCTGGGCCCCGTGACCCACGCGGGATGTGGCGCGATCTGTCCCGCATACGACCGCGGCTGTTACGGCTGCTACGGGCCGATGGAGAGTCCCAACACGCCTTCGCTGAACGCTCGCATGGCACAGCTCGGAGCCGATGAGATCGATCTGGTGAGGGTCTACCGCACCTTCAACGCGGCGTCGGACCCGTTCGCGCGCGCGGCGTCGGACCCGTTCGCGGGCGCGGCCGAGGACCAGCAGCGAGGCGCGCCGTGAGGGCCCCCGCATGTGTACGGCGGTGGCGCCCGTGACCGCCGCGGGAGCATCCGGCAAGGACGGCGGCCAGGGGACGCGCGTGCTGCGCACCGACTACCTCGCCCGCGTAGAGGGGGAGGGAGCGATGTACGTACGGGTCGACGGACGCGAGGTGCTGGACATCAAGCTGCGCATCTACGAGCCGCCGCGCTTCTTCGAGGCGCTGCTCCGCGGCCGGGCCTTCACCGAGGCGCCCGACATCACCGCGCGGATCTGCGGGATCTGCCCGGTCGCCTACCAGATGAGCTCGGTGCGGGCGATGGAGGACGCCTGTGGCGTGGTGATCGACGAGGGCCCGCTGCGCGACCTGCGCCGCCTGATCTATTGCGGCGAGTGGATCGAGAGCCACAGCCTCCACGTGTACATGCTGCACGCGCCCGACTTCCTCGGCTATGCCGGCGCGCTGGAGATGGCCCGCGAGCACCGCGAGATCGTCGAACAGGGCCTGCAGATGAAGAAGGCGGGCAATGCGTTGATGGCGCTCGTGGGGGGGCGCGAGGTGCATCCGATCAACGTCCGCGTCGGCGGCTTCTACCGGGCTCCGCGCCGTCGCGAGCTGCTCGCGCTGCGCGAGCCCCTGGAGGAGGCCCGTGAGACGGCGCTCGCGACGGTCCGCTGGGCTTCGCGGCTGCCGTTCCCCGACGCCCGCCGGGTGCCCGAGCGCGTGGCGCTGTCGGATCCGGGCGGGGAGTACCCGATCGACCGCGGCGCGATCCGCTCCGACCAGGGGCTGGAGATCGCCCCGGGGGAGTTCGGCGAGCACATCGTCGAGGAGCAAGTCGAGCACTCCAACGCGCTGCACGCGCGCATCCGCGAGCGGGGCACCTATCTGACCGGTCCCCTGGCGCGTTACGCGCTGTCCTCCGGGTCGCTGTCGCCGTCGGCGGCGCGGGCCGCCCGCGAGGCCGGCCTCGCGAGGGTGTGCGAGAACCCGTTCCAGAGCATCGTCGTGCGCTCCGTCGAGCTCGTCGAGGCATGCGACCAGGCGCTCTCGATCATCGAGCGCTACGAGGAGCCCGACGCCCCCGCCGTCGAGGTCGTCCCGCGTCCCGCCGTCGGGCACGGCGCCACCGAGGCGCCGCGCGGCCTGCTTTACCACCGCTACGAGCTCGACGAGCGCGGCACGATCCTCGACGCCACGATCGTCCCCCCGACCTCCCAGAACCAGCTCGCGATCGAGGAGGATCTGCGCGCCGTCGTGGAGGACGGCCTCGACCTGAGCGACGAGCAGCTCTCGCTGCGCTGTGAGCAGGCGATCCGCAACCACGATCCCTGCATCTCCTGCGCGACCCACTTCCTGAAGCTGACCGTCGACCGCGGGTAGGTGGACATGGCGCCCGCGGTGCTCGTCGTCGGCGTCGGAAACGAGCTGCGCCACGACGATGCGGCGGGGCTCGGGCGCGCGGGCCGACCCGGCGATCGTCTTCCGCGAGCACGAGGGGGAGCCGCTCGCCTTGCTGGAGGCATGGGAGGGGGCCGGTGCGGTGATCGTCGCCGACGCGCTCCATGGGGGCGGTGCGATCGGCGCC
>DATJBO010000055.1:0-9217 GCA_035515315.1 Solirubrobacteraceae bacterium | reverse complement strand
TGCTGGAGCGACAGGAGGTGCTCGGTGCCCCGCTCCAGCGCTCGCTGCGCCTGGCCTGTCGCCTCGATGGTCAGCTCCGACATGCGCGGAAAGCTACGTCTTTTTCCCCGAGGAGGGCTCCCGGGCGGACCCTGGCATCAGCAGCATCCTAGGCGGACAGCCGGGCGTCTCCCGGCACGAGTACCTCGGGGTGGGCGAGCGTGATCACGTGCCGGCGCAGCGCCGCCCCGCTCACGAGCCGCGGCTGCGGCGAGGTGAAGCGCAGCAGGATCAGCCCGTCGTGATCCTGGCGGGAGCGCAGCACGAAGCCGGGCGCCGGGGGACGCGCGGCGTCGCGACGGAGCGGGGCGTAGCCCGTCTCGTCGATTTCATCCACGAGCACCTTCGTACCCCGCTTCAGGGTTCGCAGTCCCGGGAGGTAGTACTGCAGCGGGGTCTCTCCCAGCTGCACGGTGGTGACCGCGCGGGTGGCGGGGCCGTGCCCGATCGCGTGCGAGAGCGAGCGCCAGTTGCCCCGCTGCAGGCGCGGGGAGAAGTTGACGTCGATCGTGATCGCCAGCGAGGCGAGCACGATCAGGGCCCCCACGTAGGCCCCGGCGCGCCCGGTACGGGGAGAGCCGACGAGGATCGCGACCACGGCGCTGACCGGCAGCATCGCGGCCAGCAGGTTCCGCGGCGCCAGGTAGTCGGCTCCGAGCACCGCGAGGGCCAGCGGGACGAGGATCCCCGTTGCGCCGAGCAGCAGCATCGCGAACAGCCCTTCGCGCTCGCGGGCCGCCTCCTCGGCCGGGGCACGGGAGAGCGCGAGCGCGCCGATCACCAGGCCGGCGAGCACAGGGAGGGCGACGAGCAGCTCGATGCCGTGGCCGAGCGCGGAGCCCGTGTAGCCGGTCAGGTAGTACTGGGGGATCGCCTGCAGGCGGCTCGACAGCGACCAGCGGCCGATCCACTGCGTGCCGTGGCCCCCCTGCGCGATCACCAGGGGCAGCAGCGCGAGCCCCACCAGCACGAGCACCGCGCCTGCTCCGAGCGCGAGCCGGCGCCGCTCGCCGGGCGCCCGCACCAGCCACAGGAGCATCCCGGCGATCAGGAACACGGCGAAGTAGTGGCTCAGCAGCGCGAGCGCGGCGGTCAGCGCGAACAGCCCCATCCGTGCCCGCGTGGGAACGCGGTCGGCCCGCACGAAGCAGAGGATGGCCAGGCCGGCCGTGAACACGTACAGCCCGTACGGGCGCGCCTCCTGCGAGTACCACACATACAGCGGGTTGACCGCCACCAGGGCCGCGAGCAGGATCGCGGCGCGCCGCCCGGTGAGCTCGCTGCCGATCCCCCAGGCGACCGGCACCAGGGCGATCCCGCACAGCGCTGAGGGCAGCCGCAGCGCGATCTCCCCCGTCCCCAGCACCCGCGAGTCGGCCCACGCGATCAGGTACCAGAGGGGCGGGTTGTTCTCGGTGTGGACGACCGAGTGCAGCGTGGAGGCGAGGCTCGGGTGCAGGTCCCGCACCACCGTGAACGCCTCGTCGTACCAGAAGCTCTGCAGGTCGAGCGTCGAGAGCCGCAGCACCGCGGCGAGCAGCGTCAGCGCGGCCAGCGGCCACCAGCGGGCGAGCTCGGCGGCGGCGTCCCGGCGCGTCCCAGCGCGGTCCAGCGGCTGGGCGGTGGCGCTCACCGCCGGCAGAACCTCCCGCCCTCCCGCCCGAAGCACCCGTAGCGCATGCGCTGCACGTCCTCCGCACGCGGCGGCAGGTACCAGCCGCCATGGACCGGGCGGCGACCGGCCACGATCGGCCCCCAGATCAGCAGACAGACCTGCGTCCGCTCCTTCGGCGGGCCGGGGCTGGTGTTGCCGCACACCACCTCGCGCTTGCTCGTCGGGCCGAGCAGCTGGGTGTCGACCAGCAGGTTGTGGTAGGCGTGTCCGGTGTAGGCCCGCCAGGTGCGCAGGTCGGCGTTGAGGCGGGCGTTGACGGCTTTCTGGCGGGACAGGTCGTTGACCGTCGCCACCAGCAGGAACACGCCCAGCGCCAGCAGCAGGGCCGTCTCGATCCGCCACCGCCGCCCGGACGATTCGCCGGAGCCCTGCTCGCGCGGGCGCAGCGCCGCCGGCAGGACGTCGAACAGCTCGTGCCCGCCGGCGGGAGCGGCCGGCTGCGGGGCCCCGGCGCTCATTTGACGGGTTCCAGAAGGGGCGATATCTGGTGCAGCACGAACAGCCCCTGCACCCCCAGGGTGGCGGCCAGCAGGCGCCGGTCGCGGACGATCGCCGCCAGCGGCAGCGGCCACAGGATGTACCACGCGAGCAGCCAGGTGCTCGTCACGGTGATCGCCAGCAGCGTCCATCCCGACGCCGCGACCCAGTCGTAGCCGCGCCAGGTCCGCCACAGCAGGTACACCACGATCGCCACCAGCGCCGCCTTGAGCAGGTCGTGGTCGACCGGGAACACGCCGGGCTTGCCGAACAGGTGCGCGATCTCAGTGGGGAAGCTGTCGCTGGACACGAACGCGGCGTCGCGGTTGAGTGCCGAGACGACGTTGACGCCGTGCGTCCCGAAGGCCGCGTACGCGACGATCGCCCCGAGCAGCGCGGCGGCCAGCGTGCCCACCACCGGCGCCAGGCGCCGGCGGGCGATGATCATGAAGGGCAGCAGCGCGGCGACGGTGACCTTCACGAGCGCCCCGGCGACGATCGCGCCCGCCGCCCACGCTTCCCGCGCTGGGGTCACCCGGGGCGTGACCATCAGCGTGACGGCGACCATCATCGCGAGGATCATCAGCAGGTCGTTGTGGGCGCCGCCGAGCCCGTAGATCGTGAACAGGGGGTTGGCGCCGACCACCAGCAGCGCCCACACGGGATCGAACCCCCGCAGGCGGGCGCAGCGCCACAGCAGCGCGAGCGTGCCCACGCTCGCCAGCAGCGCCTCCAGCTTCATCCCCCACAGCGCGCCCGTCACCCCGAGCGGGGCAAGCGGGTAGGAGAGCAGCGTGTACAGCGGCCCGTAGGCGGTCGCCACGTGCTTCCAGTCCCTCCCCACGTAGTGGTAGACGGGGTCGCCGACGATCGCCGCGGGACCGTGCAGGTACGGGTTGACGCCGTGCTCGACCCCCATGCGGGCGTAGGCGATGTAGCTGAACACGTCGGTGGACAGCAGGATCGGCCCGACGAAGACGACCAGCTGCAGCGCCGCGACCAGGGCGATCGCGCGGCGTGGCCCCAGCCCGGCGGCGTCGGCCCTGCGGGCGAGCGCGAGCAGGCCCGCGTAGGCGCCCACGCTGGCCAGCAGCGCGATCAGGAACACGCGGTAGCCCAGCCGCTCGCCGAGGCCCGACAGCCAGCCAGCGATCTGGGGCGAGCGGGGGATCAGCGCGGAGCGCCCGGCGGCCCCGTCGAGCACGATCTCCGCCGAGGCGGCGAGCAGCACCAGCGCCAGCACCGCGGCGAGCGCGTGCGGCCAACGCGCCGAGCGGATCCGCAGGAGCCCCGTTTCGCCTTGTGCGACGGCGTTCACGAGGCGCGGCGGTTCACAACGCGGTCCACACCGTCTTGGTCTCGAGGTAGGCGTCCAGCCCGTCGTGCCCGTGCTCGCGGCCGATGCCTGAGGCCTTGAATCCTCCGAACGGCGCGGACGGGTCGGCCAGGCCCCACGTGTTGATGTAGACCATCCCGACTCGGAGCATCGCGGCGAGCCGGTGGGCGTTGCCGACGTCGCGCGTCCACACGCCGGCGGCGAGGCCGTATTCGCTGTCGTTGGCGCGCGCGGCGACCTCCTCGATGCTGGAGTACGGCGAGGCCACGAGCACCGGGCCGAAGATCTCCTCGCGGGAGATCCGCAGCTCGTCGGAGGTGGAGCTGAACAGGGTGGGCGCGACGAAGTAGCCGCCGCTGTCGGATAGGGCGGTTTCGCCGCCGGCCAGCAGCTCGGCGCCCTGCTCGCGGCCGGATTCGATGTAGCCCATCACGCGGTCGCGCTGCTCGGCCGACACGAGCGGCCCGAGCTGGGTCTCGGGATCCAGCCCGGGGCCGAGCCGGGCGGCGGTGGCCGCCTCCGTGAGGGCCGCCATCACCTTGTCGAAGATCTGCTCGGGCACGAACAGCCGCGAGCCGGCGTTGCAGGCCTGGCCGGAGTTGAAGTAGATCGCCTGGAAGGACCCCTTCACGGCCGCGTCGATGTCGGCGTCGGGGAGGATCACGTTCGGCGACTTGCCGCCGAGCTCGAGCGTCACGCGCTTCAGCGCCCGGCCGGTCTTGGATCCGATCTCTCGGCCCACGGCAGTCGAGCCCGTGAAGGCGATCTTGTCGACCCCCGGGCTGTCCACGAGCGCGGCGCCGGTCGCCCCGTCGCCGCTGAGCACGTTGATGACGCCCGGCGGGAAGCCGACCTCGAGCGCCAGCTCCCCGAGCCGCAGCGCGCTCAGCGGCGTCTGCTCCGCCGGCTTCAGGACGACCGTGCAGCCGGCCGCGAGTGCCGGCCCGAGCTTCCAGCAGGCCATCAGCAGCGGGAAGTTCCAGGGGATGATCTGCCCGCACACGCCGACCGGCTCGCGGCGGGTGTAGCAATGCATGCCGGGGACGGCCACCGGGAGCAGCCCGCCCTCGATCTTGGTGGGCCAGCCGGCGTAGTAGTGCAGGTGCGCGGCGGCGGAGCGGACGTCCACGTGCAGCGCGAGCCCCACCGGCTTGCCGTTGTCGAGCGACTCGAGCTCGGCGAGCTCCTGCCCGTGGTCTTCGATCGCCTGGGCGAGGGCGTGCATCAGCTGCTCGCGCCCGGCGGCGGGCATCGTCGCCCAGGGACCCTCGGTGAGCGCCGCGCGGGCGGCCGCGACCGCGCGCTCCACGTCCTCGGGTCCGGCGTGTGGCACATCGGCGATCTCGCGACCGGTGGCGGGGTCCAGCGTCGCGAATGTGCGCCCGCCGGCGGCCTCCGGGCGCTCGGCGCCGATCACCAGGCGCCCTGGCTTGGAGAGGAATGCGCGCGCCGGCTCGCCGAGCGCGTCGGGAAGTGTGGGTGCGGCGGTTGTCGTGCTCATGGCACGGGAGCCTACTCCGCGCGCGCGGCCGGCAAGCTCGCTACGCGGCCGCGGCCAGCAGGGGCGCCGGACGCCCGAGCGCGAAGCCCTGGGCCAGCTCCACCCCGATGTCGCGCAGGATCGAGATCGTCTGCTGGTCGCCGACGCACTCGGCAACGGTCTCGCTGGCCATCCCGCGGGAGAGCTCGTGCAGCGCCGCCACGATCAGCCGGTCCGGGCGCGAGCTGGGCAGCCGGCGCACGAACTCGCCGTCGATCTTCAGGTAGCTGAAGGGCAGCTCCCGCAGCAGGTGCAGGCCACCGTAGCCGGCGCCGAAGTCGTCGAGCGCGATCTCGCAGCCCAGCTCGAGCGCCGCGGCGCAGAACGACCTGGCCCGATCGAGGTCGGGGATCGCTGCTGTCTCGGTGATCTCCAGCACCAGCATCGAGGGCTCCACGCCGTATCGCTCGAACAGCCGCCCCAGCTCACCGGCGAGCAGCGGGTCGCTCACCGACAGGGCCGAGATGTTGGCGGCCACACCGCCCGGCGCGAGCGCCGCGGCGCCGCCGCCGGCGAGCAGCGAGATCACGTGCTCCAGTACCCAGCGGTCGATCGCACCCACCAGCCCGTGGCGCTCGGCCGCGGGCAGGAAGTCTCCCGGCGCGACAAGTCGCCCCGCGCCCTCGTCGGCGAGCCGCAGCAGCGCCTCGTGGCGCACCACGCTGCGGTCCGAGATCGCGACGATCGGCTGAAAGTGAAGGACGAACAGGTCCTGCTCGAGCGCGCGGCGCAGGCGCCCGAGCATCGCCTCCCCGAGCGCGGAGTTCGTGCTGATGGCCATGGTCCGGTCACAGGACTTCGACGGCGCCGCGGGGTCCCCTGCGCCGCCGCGGGCGCGTCAGGTGCGCCGGTAGCCGCCCTCCGGACGGCGGGCGCGGTCGGAGATCACCAGCAGCAGAGCGACCAGCACGAAGTTCATGACCACCGAGGAGCCGCCGTAGGCCACGAACGGGAGCGTCACGCCGGTCAGCGGGATCACGCGGGTGACGCCTCCCACGATCACGAACACCTGCAGGGCGAGCACGAACGAGAGCCCCGTCGCGAGCAGCTTCGAGAACGAGTCGCGCGCCATCACGGCGATCGACAGCCCCCGTGCGACGACCAGCAGGTAGACCGCCAGCAGCGCGATCGCCCCCGCCAGCCCGAGCTCGTTGACGATGACCGCGTAGATCATGTCGCTTTCGGGCACCGGCAGGATCGAGTGGCCGTGGGCTTCGCGCAGCAGCGAGCGGTCGAAGCCGGTGCCCAGCAGTCCCCCGTCGGCCTGGGCGAACAGCGACTGGGCGAGCTGGTAGCTGCCCCCGAAGGCGCGTTTGTACAGACCCGGGTTGAAGGGTTCTTCCCAGGCCACGACGCGGGCGTGCACGTGGCTCACGTGCACCGCCAGGAACCACGCCCCGATGGCGAACAGGACGAGCCCGATCAGGGGGAACGACAGGCGCCCGGTGGCCACGTACAGGAGCGCCAGGAAGGCGCCGTAGAACATCAGCGAGGTGCCGAGCTCGCGAGTCAGCAGCAGCGTCGCCATCGCCGCGCCCCACACAATCAGCATCGGGCCGAACTGCTTCATCGGCGGGATCGTCAGCCCCAGCACGCGGCGGCCGGCGGTGACCAGGATCTGGCGGTTGTCGTGCAGGTAGCTGGCGAGGAAGATGACGATCGCGACCTTCGCGAGCTCCGACGGCTGGAAGGTGATGCTCCCGGCGTGGATCTCCAGGTAGGCCCCGTTGACCTGCCGGCCGACCCCGGGCAGGCGGGGCAGCACGGTGGCGAGGATCGCCACCGTCACGATCGTGTACCGGTAGCGCTCGAGCACAGCCACCCCGCGGTTTCGCAGCGCGATGATCGTGACGGCGAACAGGATCAGGCCGATCACCATCCACTGCGCCTGCTGGCGCGCGAGCACCGGTTCGATGCGGTAGATCATCACGATGCCGACGCTCGCCAGCACCGCCACCAGCGGGAACAGGTAGGGGTCCGCGTTGGGGAGCGAGAAGCGGATCACGAGGTGGGCGGCCAGGCACAACCCGAGGAACAGCAGCCCGTAGCTCAGCGACAGGCTCGAGGCGTGGTTGAGCGTGAGGCTGGTCGTGGCATGGGGCGTGTTGTTCTGCGTCTGGATGAAGATCGCGGTGAAGCCCCCGGTGACGAGCAGGGCCGAGGGAAGGAGCCCCATGAGCTCCTTGTTGCGGGCGCTGAACACGGCCCGAGGGTAGCCGCCGAAGCGGCTGGCGACGCCGCCAGGGCCGCTACCCTTATTCGCGGAGTGCGCCCCTGCCGCCACCGGGGCGGGGGGCCCGCCGGTGGAGCCTGCCGGGGCACGAACGCGCCAACCATGCCCCGCCAGCCAACCCGCGCCGTACCCGCCGCCAATGGATGACGATCGCCCGCCAAGGCTCTGGTCGAAGATGTGGAAGCGGTTCGCCCTGGCGGCCGTGCTGATCGCCGCGCTGAGCGGCACCGCCACCGCCACCGTGGCCCTCAACAACGTCAGCGAATGGGCCGGCTACGTGTTCCAGGGCCAGATCAAGGGAGCGCCGAAGGGCCTGATCACATCCGAATACGAAGGCGGCCCGAAGACGTTCCTCGTCCTGGGCACCGACCGCCGCGCGCATTCCACCGACGCGCTCGACCGCGAAAACCCGCCCCACAGCGACACGATCCTGCTCGTGCGCTTCGACCCGGGCCACGGCCAGACGACGCTGCTCTCGATCCCCCGTGACCTGCTCGTAACGATCCGCACCAAGGAAGGCCAGGTGTACGCCAACCAGAAGATCAACGCCGCCTACACCCTCGGCAGCCGGCTCGGGGGCTCGAGCGAGGGCAGCCTGCTGGCCGCGGAAACGATCAAGCGGGAAGTGTTCCCCTCGCTGAAGCTCAGCGGCATCGTGGACGTCAACTTCGCGGGCTTCATCCGTCTCGTGGACAAGCTCGGGTGCGCCTACGTCAACGTCGACCACCGCTATTACAACCTGAACGTCGGGAGCCCCGAAACCGACTACACGAGCATCAACCTCCAGCCCGGCTACCAGAAGCTGTGCTACGAAAACGCGCTCGACTACGTGCGCTACCGGCACACCGACTCGGACTTCGTGAGGGTGGCCCGCCAGCAGGACTTCCTGCGCGACCTGCGCGAGCAGGTCGACCCGGGCAACCTGTTCGGAGAGCTCAACACCGTGGCCAAGGCCGTCGGGCACGCGATCAAGACCACGATCACCGCGTCGGCCAGCCATCTGATCGAGCTCTCCAAGCTGATCGCCTTCTCACAGGCCAAGCCGCTGCGGCAGGTGAGGTTCCAGAGCTCCAACGTCAACGCCGTCATCAACGGCGGCTCGTACGTGACCTCTACCCCGGCGCTCGAGCAGGCCACGCTCGAAGAATTCCTCGGCAACGGCAACGAACAGGACGCGGCCGCCGCCGCCTCCCCCTCCTCGCACGCCGCGCACCCGAGCTCCGGCCACGCCCACCACCACTCGCACCTGATCACCGCGCGCTCGGCCGGGATGGTCGCGACCTCCGGGGAGAGCGAAGTCGTCAAAGCCGCGCTGCGTCTCCCGTTCCGGGTGCTCTACCCCGCCTACCAGACGATGCCGGCCCACCAGGAGACCACGCGCGCGTACTCGCTACGCGACGAGCACGGCCACCTGCACAAGGCCTATGTCGTGGTGTGGCAGCAGACCGGGATCGGCGGCTACTACGACTTCGAGGGCACCAACTGGCTGAACCCGCCGCTGTTCGCGCACGCCCGCGAACGCACCCTTCGCGGGCGCAAGTACCTACTCGTCTACGACGGCTCCCACATCCACGTGATCGGGTGGCACGAGGGCAGGGTGCTCTACTGGGTCTCCAACACGCTGCTGGAGGACCTGTCCAACGACCAGATGTGGGTCGTGGCCAAATCCGCGCAGAGCCTTCACTGAGCGTCGAGCGTCTGGTTCACCAGCGCGTCGGCGTCGGCGTTCTGGGCCCGCGGGACGGTGCGGATCGACCATCGCTCGAAGCGCCCGAGGGCCTGTAGCGCCCGCGCGTGCAGGGGACGGATGGCGGCGTTTCGCACCTTGTAGAGGCCCTGCACCTGCTTGGCGACCAGCTCCGAGTCGCCCACCACCTCCACCTCGCTGGCCCCCAGCTCGGCGGCGTGGGCGAGGCC
>DATJBO010000054.1:0-2310 GCA_035515315.1 Solirubrobacteraceae bacterium | reverse complement strand
CGCTGGCCGAGCTGGTCGCGGAGGGCATGAGTCGAGCACGCCCGCCTCGGCCCGAGTGCGAGACGAGACCGAACTTCGTCGCTAGCACCACATCGTCGCGGGGGTGCGGCTCTTCTCAAGTGACCGGCGTTCGGACTGAACTGACAGTGAATCCCGTGTAGCTACGGGGTTTTTGGGGCTGTCACCCAGGACTGGGGGGTGGCGGTATTGGGGTCGCTGCGTGGGCGATTGCCCGGGGTTGAGCCGTTCGGACGCGCCGTGGGGGGTGTTTTGGCTCGTTTGCCGTCGGTTTCGCGGCTGGTGGGGTGGGGGCGAGGACTCGTATGTCGGGTGTCGAAGTCGGCGTTGCTCTTGTCCTCGTCGACCACCGGAGGTGGCCAGCGTGACCGCCGATCTCGACACCCGTTGTGGCGAACTTTACCCCTCGGGCGATGAAGTCCTGCCCGCGGGGCAGCCTGACAGCGATGATGCAGCCGCAGACGGGGGCGCCGGTCGCCGCCTGGCGGAGTCGGCTGGCGGTGATGCGTTTGCCGCCAGCCGGCAAGGGTTCGAGTCGTTGATCGGCTTCCTTGATGGGGCGGATGCCGCCGGGCTCTCGCACGCCGAGCTTGAGGAGCATCTTGATGTTCGTGGGCGGGATTTGTTGCGCTGCCTACTTGATGATCATCTGGCGCTGCGGGCCGTGCGCGAGCCGCGCCTTGAGCAGGTCACTGGCGATGAGGGGATGGTCCGTCGCCGCGTGGAGAAGGGTCACGAGCGCGCGCTCGAGACGGTGTTCGGGACGGTGTCGGTAGGGAGGCTGGCGTATCGGGCGCCGGGGGTTCCGAATCTGCATCCCGCCGACGCGGCGCTGAATCTGCCGGCGGAGCGCCACTCGCACGGGCTGCGCAAGCTGTGCGCGTTGGAGAGCCCGCGCGGCAGCTTCGACGGCGCCATCGACGCGATCGAGCGTCAGACCGGGGTCAGGCTGGGTAAACGTCAGGTCGAGGAGCTCGCCAGCCTGGCAGCGATGGACTTCGAGGAGTTCTATGAAGCCCGGCGCCCGGCGCGGTCAAAGCCCGGCGATCTGTTGGTGCTCTCCGCCGATGGCAAGGGGATCGTGATGCGCCCTGACGCGCTGCGCACCCGCGCGCCGGCCAGGCCGCGCGCGGGCCCCGCGCCTAAGCCCCGGCTCTCAGGGGAGGAGCAGCAGAATCGCAAGCGGATGGCGGAGATCGGCGCGGTCTACGACGCCAAGCCCGCGCCGCGCACGCCCGCCGACATCCTCACCTCGGCAGCGCCGGAGGGCTATCAGCCCGCCCCAGGCCCGGTGGCGAGAAACAAGTGGCTGACCGCCAGCATCGTCAACGCCCCCGCGAAGGTGATCAAACGCGTATTCGACGAAGCCGAGCGGCGCGACCCTAAGCACCGCCGCACCTGGGTCGCGCTGGTCGACGGCGCCAACCACCAGATCGAGCGGATCAAATTCGAAGGCCGCAAACGCAAAGTCAAGGTCACGATCGTCATCGACCTCGTGCACGTCCTGACCTACCTGTGGAACGCGGCCGGCTGCCTTCACCCCACCGACGACCAGGCCGCCGCGCGATGGGTGCACCGCCAAGCGACCAGAGTACTCCAAGGGCAGGCGCGTAAGGTCGCCGGGGCGATCCGCCGCCAAGCCACCAACGCCCGACTCGACCCGTCACGGCGCAAGCTCGCCGACGAAGCCGCCACCTACCTCACCAACAAAGCGCCCTACCTCGACTATCCCACCGCACTCAAACAAGGCTGGCCGATCGCGACCGGCATCGTCGAGGGTGCCTGCCGCCATCTAGTCAAAGACCGCTTCGACATTACCGGCGCCCGCTGGGGACTCGCCGGTGCCGAGGCGATCCTCAAGCTACGAGCCATCATCGCCAACGGCGACTTCCAGGAGTACTGGCGTTTCCACCTCGCCCAAGAACGACACCACATCCACGAAGCCCGCTACCACAACCACACCATCCCAGCCACGTGACACATTACCCCCGGTCACTTCAGAAGAGCTGCACCCAGAGCAGAAGTGTGCGTCCGCGTCGGGCTGGCTCCTGCAACGGACGATTCGGAGCAGTGCGTGTGTCGGCGGCTATGAGATGACCGCTCCGCCTGGCTAAGCGACAGTCCGGTGATCGAGGCTGCGCCGACGCCCGATACGAGTCGCTGCCTACGCAGCACGCCGTCGTGCTTGCTCGGAATCGGCGGTGGAGCAAACACTGCGCCGCTTCTGCAATCGCCCAGACGCAACGGTGCGGCTGCTCAGACTTGCGCGACGCGCCGCACGATCGAATTCCG
>DATJBO010000053.1:0-12071 GCA_035515315.1 Solirubrobacteraceae bacterium | reverse complement strand
GGGATCAGCGGCGCTGCCTGTGCCAGCGGCTCGCCGCCGACGGCCGGCGTGGGGTGCATCGCCTCGGCCAATGCGAGGGCGTCCAGGGGCCTGGCCAGCTGGGCGCGGATCGGGGTGGCGAGGTGCTGGATGTTGGCGATCCGCACGAGCTGCGGCTCGGGGGCGGCGGCCACCCAGATCGCGTGGGCGCGCAGGGTGCGCTCGATGCGCCGGGCGACGATCGCGTGCTCTTCGCGGTAGCTCGGGTCTCGCAGCAGCTGCTCGCCGAGATGGGCGTCGACGGCCGGATCGGCGCTGCGGCGGGTGGAGCCGGCGAGCGCGAGCGTGCTGACGCGGTGGCCCTCGCGGCGCAGCAGCAGCTCCGGGCTGGCGGCCACGAGGGTGGCCTCGCCGCGGCCGACGCAGAAGCAGAAGCACGACGGGAACTCGGCCCGGAGCACGCCGAACACCGCCGCCGGGTCGTACGGCGCCGGCGCGTGCACGAGCACCTCCCGGGCGAGCACGATCTTCTCGAGCCTCCTCTCCGAGGCCAGCTCGACGGCGCGGGCGACCGCGTGTTCGTAGTGCTCGGGCGGCATCGCGCTGGCGAGCACGAACTCGCCGGCGGGATCCGGGTCGAGCAGCGGCAGCGGCGCCACGCGCAGCTCCTGCACGCGTGCGCTCAGCCGCCGCACGAGCTCCTCCGGTAGGTCGTCCGGGCAGGCCAGCGCCGTCGCGGTCAGCGACACCCGCGCTCGCCCGCCGTGGCTGCCGCGCGCAATCGCCAGCTCCGGCACCACCAGCGAGGCGGGCGGGAAGCCGCGCCAGTGGGGCGCCCGCGCACCGTCGGGTGAAAAGGCGAACCCGCCGAAGGCGATCAGCCCGGTGCCCGGGGGACCGGCGGGCGCGTCCACCACCGCCTGCGCGCACAGCTCGCGCCAGCGCTCGGCCACCTCGCGAAAGCGCGACGCGCCATCAGCCTCGAGCACGACCGCAGCGCCCAGGCCCGCGAGCGCCGCCGCTCCCCGGTCGGGCTGCTCGAAGACGAACCACTGCTCCCCGGGACGGCGGGAGGCGCACACGACCTCAGCGGGGCCGAGCTCGGCGGGCAGCTCGAGCGAGATCCCCCCGAGCACCGGGGCGCCGGAGCGGCGCGCGCGCCCGACGGCGCGGCGCAGGCTCCGCTCGAGCCGCTGCTGCTCGTCCGGGCCGAGCCGCAGGGGCGAGCTCGCGCGGGTGGCCCGCGTCAACGCGCCGGCTAGGTCTCGCTGCGTCCGCGCGAGATCGCGATCTCGCCGGTGCGCATCATCTCGATCAGGCCGAACGGGCGGACCATCGTCTCGAAGGCCTCGATCTTCTCGGTCGTGCCGGTCACCTCGATGATGATCGCGCGCTTGGTCACGTCCACGACCTTGCCACGGAAGATCTCGGCGATCTGCATCAGCTCGCCGCGCTGGAC
This sequence comes from Solirubrobacteraceae bacterium, assembly GCA_035515315.1. Classification (GTDB taxonomy): domain Bacteria; phylum Actinomycetota; class Thermoleophilia; order Solirubrobacterales; family Solirubrobacteraceae; genus Palsa-744. The sequence goes on along the minus strand of DATJBO010000053.1, from coordinate 10,633 downwards.
GCCGTCGGCGGAGACCTTGAACAGTGCCAGCTCGCGGGCCACCGTATCGCCCGGCTCGAGATCGCGGATCTTGAGCACGTTGACGAGCTTGTGCAGCTGCTTGGTGACCTGGTCGATCGGGTGCAGGGCCCCGTCGACGGTGAGCGTCACGCGCGAGATCTGCTCGTCCTCGGTGGGCCCGACGGTGAGCGTGTCGATGTTGAAGCCGCGCCTGGCGAACAGCCCCGCGATGCGGGTGAGAACGCCGCTCTTGTTTTCGACGAGGATCGAGAGCACGTGCTTGCGCCCGGTGCGGAGGTTGGCGGCCGCCTCCAGCTCCTCGAGGCTGAGCGGCTCCTTGGTGCCGGGCTCGCCCATCGCTAGCCCACCATCTCGCGGGCCGCGTGGCCGGCGGGGATCATCGGGTAGGTGTTCTCCTCGCGGGTCACGCGCACGTCGGCGAGCACGGGGCCCTCGGTGGCGATCGCACGCTTGAAGTCCTCGACCAGGGTGGTCTTGTCGGTGAAGCGCATGCCCGTCACGCCGTAGGCCTCGGCGAGCTTGACGAAGTCGGGGAACTGGCCCATGTCGACGTGGCTGTAGCGGCCGTCCCAGAACAGCTCCTGCCACTGCCTGACCATCCCCAGGTAGCCGTTGTTCATGATGAACACCTTGATCGGGATCTTGTTCTCGGCGCAGGTGGCGAGCTCCTGGGCGTTCATCTGCACCGAGCCGTCGCCGGCGATGCAGCACACAAGCTTGTCCGGCTGGCCCACGGCGGCGCCCATCGCGGCCGGCAGCCCGAAGCCCATCGTCCCGAGGCCGCCCGAGTTGATCCAGCGGCGGGGCTCGGGGAAGTCGTAGTACTGGGCCGCCCACATCTGGTGCTGGCCGACGTCGCTGGTGACGATCGCCTCGCCGCCGGTGGCCTCGAACAGCGCCCGGATCATGAACTGGGGCTTGATCTCGGAGTCGGTGGTGTCCCCGTAGGTGAGCGGGTGCTTGGCCCGCCACGCCTCGATCCGCGACCACCACGCATCCAGCCGGGCGGGGTCGGCGCCGATCTCGCGATACTCCACCGCGAGCTTGGCGAGCACGTGTTTGGCGTCGCCCACGATCGGGATGTGGGCGGGCACGTTCTTGGAGATCTCCGCCGGGTCCACGTCGATGTGGATGAACTTCGCGCGCGGGGCGAACTCGGACAGCTTGCCCGTGATGCGGTCGTCGAAGCGGGCCCCCACGGCGCAGATCAGGTCGGCCTCGTCCATCGCGTAGTTGGCCGTGCGGGTGCCGTGCATGCCGAGCATCCCGAGCCACTGCGGGTGCGGCGCCGGGAACGCTCCGAGGCCCATCAGCGTGCAGGTGATCGGGAACCTGTCGGAGGTGGCGAAGTCGCGCAGCTCGCGCGAGGCGTTGGCGTTGACGACCCCGCCGCCGGCGTAGATCACCGGGCGCTGGGCGGCCGCCAGCGCCTTGGCGGCCTGGCGGATCTGCTTCTGGTTGCCCTCCACCCGGGGCTGGTAGCCGGGCAGGCGCACGTCGAGCACCGTCTCGTAGGGGATGTCGGCACGCGACAGATCCTGGGGGATGTCGACCAGCACGGGGCCGGGCCGGCCGGTGCGAGCCAGGTGGAAGGCCTCGTGGATCGCCCGGGGCAGCTCCTGGGGGTTCTGGATCATCACGGAGTGCTTGACGACCGGCATCGTGATGCCGATCGTGTCGGCCTCCTGGAAGCCGTCGGTGCCGAGCAGATCGGTGCGCACCTGGCCGGTGATGAACACCACCGGGACCGAGTCCATCATCGCGTCGGTGATCGGGGTCAGCAGGTTGGTGGCCCCGGGGCCGCTCGTGGCGAGCGCCACGCCGACCTTGCCGGTGGCCTTCGCGTAGCCCTCGGCGGCGTGGCCTCCGCCGGCCTCGTGACGGACCAGGATGTGACGGATGCCGGCGTCGACGAAGGCGTCGTAGGTGGGCAGGTTGGCGCCGCCCGGCAGGCCGAACACGACGTCCACGCCCTCCGCCTTCAAGCATTCCATCAAGGCATCGACTGCCCTCATCCGGCTGACCTCAATCTCGTCGACTGGCTGGGAAAAGCCCAGTTTACCAGCGCCTTCTGGAGCGCTTTCGAGCCCTACGAAGAGCCGATTCCGACGCCGATCGCCAGCGATATGAGCCCGCCGACGGTGACGATCAGCAGCGACGAGCGCATCGAAACGTGCAGGAAGCGTTTGCGGATCCAGGCGATCGTGAAGAGCTCGACGGCGACGACCGCACCCGCAACGATCAGCGCTTTGTGGACGTCGGAGATCAAGAACGGGAGCGTGTGGAAGATCCCTCCGACCGCCGTCATCCCGCCGGTGATCGAGCCGCGCACGAGCGCCGAGCCGCGGCCGGTCTGCTCGCCCGTGTCGGACAGCGCCTCCGACCACCCCATCGACACGCCGGCCCCCAGCGCCGTGCCGAACCCGACGAGCAGGGCCGTGTGGGAGTCGGACGCGAAGGCCGCCGCGAAGATCGGCGCGAGCGAGGAGACGGTCCCGTCGATCATGCCCACGAGCGCGGGCTGCACCACCCGCAGCACGAATTCACGTTCGGTCTTGAAGCCGGCGCGTGCGATCCACCGCCAGGGTGGCGGCCGTTCCTGACGGTGGGCTGCTGCTTTCGCCTCGGTGCTCATCCGCGCCACAGCGTAGGCGAGAGAAGCAGTTAGGTAAGCCGAATTCGCTCTCGCTGGGCGTCCGCGACCAAGAACCTCAGCGGCGCCCGGCGGAGGTCTCGCGGGTGTGCGATTCGGGCGCGATCGCAACGTCCGGGAACTCGAGCTCGGTCCCGCAGCGGGTGCAGATCGCGTCGTAGATCTTCGTCACGCGCCCGCACCCGGGGCACACCCGGCGCAGCTCGTCGCTCTCGACCCGGTGGGCGATCGCGGTGATCAGGCCCAGGAACGGCACGATCCCGGAGATCAGGAACCACAGCATGAAGGAGCCGCCCTTGAGCTTGCCGACGATGCCGCCGGCGAGGCCGAAGCAGAGGGCGATGATCACGTAGGCCACGGACCGCCCTCCGCCGGCCGGCTACAGGAGCACGCGCAGCGCCCAGATCAGGGCGACCACGGCGGCCACGACCAGGACGGCGCCGAGCAGCCATGAGATGAGGTGGATGATCGGGACGAGCAGGAACCAGACCGCCACCAGCAGCACGAGCACGGCGACGAAGGTGCGTCCGACTGAGCGTGAAGAGGACTCGTTCATGGCACAGACGAGTCTACCGCCTCCTCCGCCCCCGGCCGGCAGGCCCGAAGAGCGCTGCGACCGGGCGGATGGAGGGCCGCCCGGTCGCAGCCGTCGGGCGACGCCGGGAGGGAGACCGGCGTCGGGGTGTCGCCGTCCGTGGTTCCGCTAGACGCGGTGGATCCGAGCTCTCGGGAAGCCCGCACGCACGGGCCCCCCGGGACGCAGGAGGAGTCGTCGCTTGGCTGAGGGGTAGAGGCTCGCGACGATCCGATCCATGCCCGACATCGTGGCGGCCCCACCGGCGCCGTCCATTGGCCGACCGTCCAAAATGTCCCTCGGCGGGATGTCCCGAGTGGCGCGTCGGCTCGGGGCGGCTACGCGCCGAGCTGGGCGTGGATCAGGCGGGAGACCTCGGCGCCGTCCGCGCGTCCCTTGGTCTCCCGCATCACGTGCCCGACGATCGGCCCGATCGCCTTGGCGTTGCCGGCCCGCACGCGCTCGGCGGCATCTTCGTTGGCGGCCACCGCCTCGGCCACGATCCGGGCCAGCTCGCCCTCGTCGGAGATCGCCGTGAGGCCCTCGCTGGCGACGATCGCCCCGGGGTCTCCCCCGTCCGCCACCAGCCGCTCGAGCACCTGGCGGCCGACCCCGACGCTCACCTGCTTGGCCGAGACGAGCGCCACCAGCGAGGCCAGCGCCTCGGGCGTGACCCGCGAGTCCGCGGGATCCTCGATGTCATCTAGGCGCGGGACCAGCTCGACCGTCAGCCAGTTTGCGAGCGCCTGGGGCTGGGCCTCCGTCGAGCAGGCCGCGGCCGCGGCGAGCGCCCGCTCGAAGAAGTCGCCCAGCTCGCCGCGGAAGGAGAGCGCGCGTGCGGTCTCGGTGCTGAGGCCCACCTCGGCCTGCAGGCGCTCGGCCCTGGCGGCGGGCAGCTCGGCCATGGCCGCGCGGGCGGCCTCGATCATCTCCGCGCCGATCGCGACGGGGACCAGGTCGGGGTCGGGGAAGTAGCGGTAGTCGTGCGCCTCCTCCTTGGAGCGCAGCGAGGTGATCGAGCCGCTGTCGGGGTCGAAGTGGAGCGTCTGGAGCTCGACCCGCCCCCCGGCGGAGACGATCTCCTCCTGGCGGGCCAGCTCGGCGCGGATGCCGCGTTCGATGAAGCGGAAGGAGTTCATGTTCTTCAGCTCGGTCTTGACGCCGAGCTCGGAGGAGCCGGCGGGGCGCACGGAGATGTTGGCGTCGGCGCGCAGCGAGCCCTGCTCCATGTTCACGTCGCTGACGCCGAGGGCGCGCAGCGTGCTGCGCAGCAGCTTCAGCCATTCGCCGGCCTGCTCGGCGGAACGGATGTCGGGCTCGGTGACGATCTCCGCCAGCGGAGTGCCGCCCCGGTTGAAGTCCACGAGGCTCTGCTCGGAGCCGTGGATGCGCCCGCTGGCGCCGACGTGGATCAGCTTGGCCGCGTCCTCCTCGAGGTGGACGCGGTGGATGCGGACCCCGCCCAGCTCCCCGCCGCTGCACAGCGGCTCGCTGTACTGCGAGATCTGGTAGCCCTTGGGAAGGTCCGGATAGAAGTAGTTCTTGCGGTGGAACAGCGAGCGCGGGGCGAGCTCCGAGCCGAGCGCCAGCCCGATCATCAGCCCGAAGTGCACGGCCCGCGCGTTGGCCACCGGGAGGCTTCCGGGCAGCCCGAGGCACACGGCGCAGGTGTGCGTGTTGGGCGGGTCGCCGAACGACAGCGGACAGCCGCAGAACATCTTCGTGGCCGTCGCCAGCTGCACGTGGATCTCCAGGCCGATGACGGCCTCGAAGCGCCCCGCCGCCGCGCCGTTGGACCGCTGTGCGCCGTCCTCAGACACGGGCCGGGGCTCCGTCGAAGGCGAGTGCCCGCTCGAGCGCGTGGGCGGCGTCCAGCAGGCGGCTCTCGCTGAACGCGGGGCCGGCGAGCTGCAGGCCGACCGGCAGCCCCCCGCTGAGCCCGCAGGGGATCGAGATCGCAGGAATCCCCGCGAGCGACATCGGCACGGTGCAGTAGTCGCTGAGGTACATCGCCAGCGGGTCGCCGGTCTTCTCGCCGAGCCCGAACGCGACGCTCGGGGCGGTGGGCGTGGCGATCAGGTCGACCTCCTCGAAGGCCCCGGCGAAGTCCTCGGCGATCTTGGTGCGCACGCGCTGGGCGTGACCGTAGTAGGCGTCGTAGTAGCCGGAGGACAGGGCGTAGGTGCCGAGCATGATGCGCCGCTTGACCTCCGCGCCGAAGCCGTCGTGGCGGGTGCGGGTGTACATGTCGATCAGATCCTCGGCGCCCCCCGCGCGCAGCCCGTAGCGGACACCGTCGTAGCGGGCGAGGTTCGACGACGCCTCTGCGGGGGCGAGCACGTAGTAGGCCGACAGAGCGTGGGGGGCGTTCGGGAGGTGGACCTCGCGGACGCTCGCTCCGAGCTCCTCGGCGCGCCGCAGAGCCGCGTTGAAGGTATCCAGGACGCCGGCTTCGATGCCCTCGCCGGTGAGCTCCCCGGGAACGCCGAGGGTGACACCGTCGAGCCGCTCGGCGGAGGGCAGCTCGAGCTTCGAGGGCGCCTGCAGCGAGGTGGCGTCGCACGGGTCGCGCGCGACCATGTGGCTGAGCAGCAGCGCGGCGTCGGCCACGTCGCGTGTCATCGGGCCGGCCTGGTCGAGCGAGGAGGCGAAGGCGATCATCCCGTAGCGGGAGACGGTCCCGTAGGTCGGTTTCAGGCCGACGATCCCGCACAGGGCCGCGGGCTGGCGGATCGACCCGCCGGTGTCCGTGCCGAGCGCCCACGGCGCCAGGCCGGCCGCGACCGCAGCCGCGCTGCCGCCCGAGGACCCGCCCGGCACGCGCGTGCGATCCCACGGGTTCAGCGTCGGCCCGAACGCCGAGTTCTCCGTCGAGGAGCCCATCGCGAACTCGTCCTGGTTGGTCTTCGCGAGCAGGCTCGTCCCGGCCTCCTGGAGGCGGGCCACGACGGTGGCGGTGTACGGCGGGAGGTAGCCCTCGAGGATCCGCGAGCCCGACTGGCTGGGGACGTCCTCGGTGCAGAACAGGTCCTTGACGGCCAGCGGAACGCCGCCCAGCGGCGTTCCCGCGGGCGGCTCGGGCGCATCCTCGGCCACCCACGTGAAGCAGCCGAGCCCCTGCTCGCCGGCGTCACGGTCGGCTCCCGCCCGCTCGCGGTAGAACTCGAACAGCTCGCGTGCGGAGACGCCGCCGGCGGCGATCTCGGCCGCGGCCTGCGAGGCGGTCAGCTCGAGCAGGTCCCCGCTCATGCCTGGGGGCTCGGCACGAGGAAGCCCCCCTCGCCCACGGCCGGCGCCTGCGCCAGCGCCACCTCGCGGGGCAGGCACGGGACCACCGCGTCCTCGCGCAGCGAGCCGGTCACCTCGACCACGTGGGAGGTCGGCGGAACGTCCTCGAGGTCGAGCTGTTTGATGCGGGCGACGTGGTCGAGGATCGCGGACAGCTCGCGCGCCATCGGCTCGATCTCCTCCTCGGCCAGACGCAGGCGCGCCAGGCGGGCCACGTGCAGCACCTCCTCGCGCGAGATCAAGGTGTGCTGTCGGCGGGAGGGGTCACGGTGCGCGAGATTCTAGGCGCAGCGCGGCGCCGGACCACTGACGCGGGCCGGCCGGCGTCTAAGGATGTGGCCGCGGCGTCGGGCTCGGCGGCTCATACAGCGGCGTGTGCTCGTCGCGGAGCGTCTCCCACGCCCCCACCAGCACGGCGAGGGCACCGGCCAGTGCGAGCCAGCCCCCGGCCGCGAGGCCGCTGGCTCCTTCGGGCCGCTCGAGCAGCCTCACCACCGAGGCGACGACGCCCGCAAGGCCGACCGGCACGCACCACACCGCGGTGGAGACGGGGAGCGCGGCGGTGCGCTCGGCGAGCGCGCTGACCACCAACGCGAGGCCGGCGAACACAACCGCCAGCTCCAGGGCCACCGCCGCGCCGAAGGTGTCCCACGCGTCGAGGTCACCCGCGGGACTGTGGTAGGTGGGCACGAACAGCGACCCGACCAGCAGCGCCACGCCGGCGAGCGTTATCAGCTCGCCGCGGCGCAGGCGCCGCACGCCCCGGGCCGCTCCGGGGGAGGCTGGGCTCACCTCACCGGGGCCGCGGCGCGGCGGGTCGCTCCGGAGTGGGCATGCTGCATGCCGGCGGCCTCGAGCGTGTTGCGCAGCAGCATCGCGACCGTCATCGGGCCGACCCCGCCCGGGACCGGGGTGATCGCCGAGGCCACCTCGCTCACGGCTGCGAAGTCGACGTCGCCGACCAGGCCGCTCTTGTTGCCGGCCTCCTCGGGCGTCAGGCGGTGCATGCCCACGTCGATCACGGCGGCGCCGGGGGCGACGAAGCCAGCTCCGATCATGCGCGCGCGGCCGGCGGCGACGACCAGCACCTCGGCGCGGGCGCACACCGCCTGCAGGTCGCGCGTGCGCGAGTGGCACGTGGTGACCGTGGCGTTCGCCTCGAGCAGCAGCTGGGTCATCGGCTTGCCGATCAGGTTGGAGCGTCCCACCACGACGGCCTGCGCACCTTCCAGCTCGACGTGCGCCTCGCGCAGCAGCTCCATGATCCCGACCGGGGTGCACGGCCGCAGACCCGGGCGCCCGAGCGACAGCAGCCCCACGTTGACCGGCGTGAGGCCGTCCACGTCCTTCTCGGGCGTGACCAGCGAGCTCAGCTCCGGACCGTCGAGGCCGTCCGGGAGCGGCAGCTGTAGCAGCACGCCGCTGACCGTCTCGTCGGCGTTGAGGGCGTGGAGCTCGTCGGCCACCTCCTCGGCGGTGGCGCTCGCGGGCAGGCGCCGATCGAACGCCGCCATGCCGACCTCGAGGCAGGCCTTCTGCTTGTTGGCGACGTAGATCGCCGAGGCGGGGTCCTCGCCGACCAGCACCGTCGCCAGGCCGGGTGTGCGGCCGGTGGCCGCCACGAACTCCTCCACCGCCACGGCGACCTCGCCGCGGACCCGGGCGGCGACCGCGCGACCGTCGATCAGCTCGGCGCTCATACGCTCAGATGCTATGCGGTGCGGGGGCGCCTGCCCCGAGCGGCGGCTCACCGGCGGCTCACCGGCGCTCACCTACGGCTCCCCGTCGCTCACCGGCGGCTCAGCGGCGCGTAGCCGGCCATCAGCTTGCGCTCGCTGCCGTCGCCGGCGAAGCGCACCACGATCACCCCGCCCGGCTCGACGCCCGTCACGACCCCGTCTCCGAAGGCGGCGTGCACGATGTCCTCCCCCAGCCGGAAGCGCGGCGGCTCGCCGGCGCCCGACCCGTCGGCATCCCAGCGCGGGTATCCGCCGTTCTTGCCGGCGCCCGCCGAGAGGCCCGCGGCCGCGGACCCCGGGCCGCCGAGGACGCCCGCGCGCAGCGGCCGCTCGGCGGGGCGGTGCACGAGCTCCGCGGGGATCTCGTCGAGAAAGCGGCTGCGCAGGCCGTAGCTCTGGGCTCCGAACAGCGCGCGGCGGCGCGCATGGGTCAGGTACAGCGCGCGCATCGCGCGTGTGACGCCCACATAGAACAGCCGGCGCTCCTCCTCCAGGCCGCCCTCCTCGACCGTGCGCGAGTGGGGAAACACGCCGTCCTCGCAACCGACGATGAACACAGTCGGGTACTCGAGCCCCTTGGCGTTGTGGAGGGTCATCAACGTCACCAGGCCTTCATCGTCGCTGCGCTGATCGGCGTCGGCGACGAGCGCGATCTCGGCCAGGAAGTCCTCCAGCCTTCCCTCCCCCTCCCCCTCCCCGGGACGCTCGCCGGCGGCTTCGGCGGCTTCGGCGGCGTCGAACTCGCGGCCGACCTCGACGAGCTGCTCGAGGTTCTCGATCCTGCCCTGGGCCTCGATCGTGCGCTCGGCCTCGAGCGCCTCGAGGTAGCCGCTGCGCGACAGCACCGCCTCGATCAGCTCGGCCACCGGGGCCGTCGCGGCCAGCTCGCGCAGCTCGGTCATCGTGTCCATGAAGCGGCGCAGCGCCTTGACCGCGGCGAGCGCCAGGCCGGGGACGCTCTCGGGCTCGGCGGCGGCCTCCCAGACGGGCTCGTCGATCGTGTTGGCGTGCGCGATCACGCGCGCGAGGGAGGTCTGGCCGATCCCGCGCCGGGGGGAGTTGGCGATCCTCGTGAAGCTCACCAGGTCGGAGGGGTTGGCCAGCAGCGACAGGTAGGCGACCGCGTCCTTGATCTCGGCGCGTTCGTAGAACTTGGTGCCGCCGATCACCTGGTAGGCGATCTCGCGCCTGACGAGGGTGTCCTCGATCACCCGCGACATCGCGTTGGTGCGGTACAGGACCGCGATCTCCGAGCGGGCCGCGCCCTCGTCCACGAGGCGCTGGATCTCTCCGACCACGAAGCGCGCCTCGGCGTGCTCGTCCTCGAGCTCGCGTAGCTCTACCGGCGCGCCGGAGCCGAGCTCGCTCCACAGGCGCTTGGCGATCCCGCCGCGGTTGTTGGCGATCACGGCATTGGCCGCCGACAGGATCGTCTCGGTGGAGCGGTAGTTCTGCTCGAGCTTGATCACCCTCGCGTCGGGGAAGTCTTCCTGGAAGTCGAGGATGTTGCGGATGTCGGCACCGCGGAAGCTGTAGATCGACTGGGCGTCGTCGCCGACCACGGCGAGGTTGCGGTGCCCGACCGGGGCCGCGTAGGACGGCGCGCCGGCCGCGGGCTCCCCGCCGCCGCGCACCCCCCCGGGTCCCCGGTCGCGGCCGCCGCCGACGAGCAGCTGCAGGAGCCGGTACTGGGCGTGGTTGGTGTCCTGGTACTCGTCCACGAGCACGTGCCGGAAGGCGTGCACGTAGCGTTCGCGGGCGTCGTCGAACAGCTCGAGCAGGTTCACCGTGCGGAACAGCAGGTCGTCGAAGTCCATCGCGTTCATGCGGTGCAGGTCCCGCTCGTACAGCTCGTACACGTCCGCGACCATCTCCTCGTAGGGCCCGGCGGCGGATTCGCGGTAGGTGGCGGCGTCGAGGAGCTGGTTCTTGACGGCGGAGATCTGGTTGTGCACCGAGGCGGGCGTGTACCGCTTGGGATCCACGCCGAGGGCGTCGAGCGAGCGCTTGGTCAGCCGCCGCGCGTCGGCCTGGTCGTAGATCGTGAACTGTCGCGTGTAGCCGAGGCGGTGCGCCTCGGCGCGGAGGATCCTCGCGCAGGCGGAGTGGAAGGTCATCACCCACATGCCGCGGGTCGCGTGTCCGAGCAGCTCCTCGACCCGGGAGCGCATCTCGCCGGCGGCCTTGTTGGTGAACGTGATCGCCAGGATCTCGCCGGGCTGGGCCTGGTCGGTGAAGATCAGGAACGCGATCCGGTGGGTGAGGACGCGGGTCTTGCCGCTGCCCGCGCCCGCCAGGATCAGCAGCGGGCCCTCGCCGTGCGTGACGGCCTCACGCTGGGGCTCGTTCAGGCCTTCG
>DATJBO010000052.1:0-19626 GCA_035515315.1 Solirubrobacteraceae bacterium | reverse complement strand
CCGGCGCCAGAACGCGGCAGTTGACCCGCAGGTCCGGGGGCCGGACCCGGGCGCCCTCGCGGCGGGGCCGGTCCGAGGAATAGCCCGTGCGCTCGTCATCGCCGATCTTGACGCTGCGTCCGGGGGGTCGGCTGGCCATCGTCCTCCATCATGACGAATGTGGAGCGCTCGGCGATCAGGTCGAGCTTGGAGGCGCGGTCGAGCCTCTTGATACGGGCCTCCTCGCGGCGGGCCCGGCGCCGGTCGGGCATCGGCAGGACCGCCGCCAGCTCGACCGGCAGGCGGCTGGCGGTGTAGCGGCTGGCCTTGCCGGCCCGGTGGCGCTGCAGGCGGCGCTCCAGCCACGTGGTCCACCCCGTGTAGAGGCTGCCGTCGGCACACCTCAGCAGGTACACGCAGGGGCGATCCTCCATCGCGGCCCGTCAGGCGGCGTCGGAGAGCTGCCCGCCCGGCATCGGCAGCGGCGCCAGCTGGACGGGCGTCGCGTGGCTGGTGCGCAGGCGCACCTCCCGCCAGGACAGGCCCTCGTTGACCAGCGCGGGCAGGCCCATGATCAGCGCGGTCAGCAACTCGATCAGCTGCAGGACGATCGCAAAGGCGATCGCCTCGGGGGCGGACACGTGGTAGGCGCCCGCCAGGACCGCCACGCAGGCCGCCTGGAAGACCCCCACGTTGGCGGGTGTCGCCGGCAGCGCGGCGGTCACGTTGACCGCGAACAGGACGGCGGCGGCGGCGCCGACGCTCGAGCCGCCCTGGAGCCCGAAGGCGTACAGCAACAGCCAGCAGGCCAGCAGCTGAAGCGCCCACGCGGACAGCTGCAACAGCGTCGCGGCGGCCGCGGCGCGCGGGCGCGAGATCACGCACACGCCATCGCCCAGGCGGGCCAGCCATCGGCCGATCGCGCCACGCGCCAGCCGCACCCTGGCGCCGTAGCCGCCCGCGCCCGGGGCCAGCCAGGACACGAACGCGGCGAACAGCACCGCCCCCGACGGGCCGAGCGCGGCGAACAGGATCAGGCGTCCGTGACGCTCGAGCTCGCCGAAGTCGGCGCTCGCCAGCATGCCGGCCGCGAGCAGGGACAGGGCGAGCAGGTTCAGCAGCGTCTGGGAGACCATCGTGCCCAGCACGACCGGCAGGGTCTCCCGCGCGCGGCCGATGCGCCGCGCGACGATCAGCGCTCGCGAGGGCTCGCCCATGCGGGCCGGCAGCGTGGCCGACATCAGCACCCCGATGAAGGTGCCCTGCATCGCGTCGCGGTGGCTGGCCCGGCGCCAGGTCGGTGCCCCGGCGAGAATCGCGTGCCAGGCGATCGCACGGGCGAACATGGCGGTGCACATCACCGCCAGCGCGGCCGCCACGAGCCCCGGTTTGGAGGCCACCAGCGAGCCGGCGACGCGCGTCACGCCGACGCGCTGGAGGGCCAGCCCACACAGCGCTCCCGCTGCCAGCGTGCTCGCCGCCAGCCCCAGCCGTCGCAGCGTGCGGTGGCCGGTCCGGTGGGCCCCCGGGGCCGGCTTGGCGGGCTTGTCCTGCAGGCTGCGGATGCGCTCGGCGGGGATCCGCGGCTGACGATCGGCGGGGGCGAGCCCGTAGCGGACGGCGAGCGTGCCGATGCTGCTGCCGGGGGCGGCGATGCTCCTGGCCCGCTCGTAGCACTCGGTCACCTCGGCCGCCACCGCCGGCCAGGCGAAGCGCTCCGCGTGCCCGAGCGCCCGCGCCGCCATGCCCGCCCGCCGGGACTCGTCGAGGGCAAGCCCGCGCAGCGCCTGCGCGAGCGCCAGGGCGTCGCCCGACGGAACGAGCATGCCGTCGAGCCCGTCGCGAACCACGTCGCGGTAGCCGGGGATGTCGGATGCCAGCACCGGCGTCCCGGCCGCGAACGCCTCGGTCAGGACCATGCCGAAGCTCTCTCCTCCGAGCGAGGGGGCGCACAGCACGTGGGCGTCCTGCAGCTCCTGCAGCTTGCGCTGCTCGTCGACCTTGCCGAGCGCGCGTACGCCGCGGCCGTCGAGCATCATGTGCGCGACCTCGGCCTCCCCGGCGCCGACGATCGTGAGCTCCGCCGGGATCTGCTCGCGTAGCGCCTCGAACGCCGCCAGCAGCACGGGCAGCCCCTTGCGTTCCACCGCCTGCCCGACGAACACGATCCGCAGCGGTTCCTCCGAGCGCCGTGGCGGGAGCTCGGCGGGGGCGGGAATCTGCACGCCGTTGGGTATCACCGCGTAGCGCCCGCCGTAGAAGCGCCGGGCCGTCCAGGCAGCCGCCTCGGACACGGCGATCCGCGCGTGCAGCCGGTTCATCCGCCGGCGGCCGCCGAGCGCCACGGCGGCCCCCCCGTTGGTGAGGAGGTTCTCCGAGTAGGTGTGGAAGGTCCCCACCAGCGGGAGCGTCCCGAGCGAGCAGAGCGCGTCCCAGCTGAGCACCGGGACCACGGGCTCGTGGACGTGGAGCACGTCGTAGCCGCCGTTGCGCAGCTCGTCGCGCATCCTGAACAGCCCCTCGGCGAACACCGACAGGTTGGACACGGCGCCGTTGGCCGGGATTCCCACGGTGCGCCCGAGCGGGATGAAGCCCTCCCCCGCCTCGACCTGCTGGGGGCGGGCCCCGCGGTGCAGACGGCGCGAGAGCTCGTCGTCGGGGTCGTAGGGGGCGAGCACGCGCACGTCGTGATCGGCCGCCCTCAACTCGGCTGCGAGCGCGTCGATGTGGCGAGTGACGCCACCTGGATAGGTCCAGGAGTACGGAGACAGCAGCGCGATCCGCACGGAGCCCTACTCTAGCGTCGCCGTCGCGGGGGCGATGGGCGGGACGCCTCGGCTGCGATAATTCGCCTCCGGGTGAGCGCCAGGCATTTCGTCAAGTACACGTTCCTGAAGCTCGATCCCGCCTGGCGGCGGACCGATTCCCAGGACCGGGCCCGGGACAAGCAGGAGTTCGCGGCCGCCTGCGAGGACTTCGCCGACGGGCACCTGCTGCAGAGCTTCTCGCTCGTCGGCACGCGCGGCGACGCCGAGCTGCTGCTGATCTCCGAGGCGGAGAATCTCGAGCGCATCCACGAGTTCCACGTGGTGCTCGGTCAGAGCGGCCTGATGCGGTGGGCGCACATCCCCCACTCCTTCCTGGGCATGCGCAAGAGCTCGGAATATTCCGAAGACGAGCGCTCCGTGCCGCGGCCGTTCCGCGGCAAGTACGTGTTCGTGTATCCGTTCGTGAAGTCCCGGGAGTGGTACGCGCTGCCGGCCGAGGAGCGCTGGCGGATCATGCAGGGGCACATTCAGGTGGGCCGGGAATATCCCGGCGTAGACAACCACACCACCTACTCGTTCGGGCTCGACGACCAGGAGTTCGTGGTCGCATTCGACACCGACGACGTCGGCACCTTCCTCGACCTCGTCCAGCGCCTGCGGACGACCGAGGCCTCGCGCTACACGGTCCGCGACACGCCCAGCTTCACCTGCATCGCGATGTCGCTCGAGAGGGCGCTCGGGGCGCTCGACGGCGAGCCGGTGTCGCTCGCGGCCGAGCTGCCGGCGCTGTAGGGGTGGCGCCGCCGGCGAAAGCGCCCGGGACGCGTTCCCGCGGCTCCAGCGGCTCCCGCGGCCGGCCGCCACGGGGCACCCCCCGCGGTGCGAGGGCCCACCTGCACGCCGCCGACCCCGTGATGGCGCGGCTGATCGACAGCGTGGGGCGCCTCCCGTCGGCGCGCGCCGGACGGCCCGATCCCGACGACCACTACGGGGCACTCGTGCGCGCGATCACCGGCCAGCAGCTGTCGGTGCTCGCCGCCAGGGCGATCTACGCGCGGCTCACATCCCGCTATGCAGGGCGGCCGCCGACGCCTCAGGAGATCCTCGCCGAGGACCCCGAGGAGCTGCGTGCCGCCGCGGGGCTCTCACGGGCCAAGACGACCTACCTGCGCTCGCTGGCCGAGCACGTGGTGTCGGGAGAGCTCGAGCTCGAGCGCCTGGAGGAGCTGCCCGACGAAGAGGTGGTCGCCGAGCTCGTGGCGGTGAAGGGCCTCGGGGTGTGGACGGCCCAGATGTTCCTGATGTTCCAGCTCGAGCGCCCGGACGTGCTCCCCACGGGCGACCTCGGGATCCGCAAGGCGATCGAGCGCGCCTACGTGCTGCCCGAGCCGCCGAGCGTGGCACAGATGGAGGCGATCGGAGAGCCGTGGCGGCCCTACCGGACGCTCGCCTGCCGCTACCTCTGGCGTTCGCTGCACAACGAACCGGTGTGAGCCGCCGCGCCGCTGAAGGCGCTGGGCCTGACGTCTGTTCGAGTTTACGGACATCGCGCGTCGGGTAGCAACGCAAGCAGTAGTTGCTTTGCCGAGCGGACGTTTCGCTTGGGGGAGGGGTCCCCACCGGGCCTTAGCTCGCAGCTCGTAAGTCCGTACCAACACCAGAGAGGAAGGGAGCCAAGAAGCAGATGAGATTCATCAAGCTCACCGGGGGGTGTCTGTTGGCGTTGATCGCTCTCAGCGTGATGCCAACAACGAGTGCCCTGGCGAAGGAAATTCCGCATGGGCCTGTGAAGATCACGGACGAAGGCGAAGGGGCCGCCGAACTCGGTAACAACGTCATCAACATCAAGTGCACGAGCCACTCAGCGGTGGCCGAACTCACTTCCGCCTCGGGCGGCACCGCCACCTCGACCTACAAAGGCTGCGAAGTCGTCGGCAAAGGCGTGGCATGCGAAAACGCCGGACCGAAAGAAATCGTCACCGAACCGCTCGTCGACCAGGTGGGTTGGATCAACAAGGCCAAAGGCGAAGTCGGACAGGCCTTCGCGCCGGCGTCCGGCGAACTGCTGGCGTCGTTCAACTGCAGCGGCCTCACCAAAGTAAAGGTGTACGGCGGCGTGATCGGCAAAATCACCTCCAAAACCGACGAAATGACTGAAACAGGGAAACTCAGCTTCGAAGGGGAAAGCTTCAAGAACAACCCCTCGAAATTCGAAGGCGGCGCGGAAGACGTCCTGCTCGCGGAATTCCCCGAACTGACGGGCTCGAGCAAGGTCAACTCCGAACAGAAACAGAAAGACACCACGCACAACACGCCGACGGTCGAATGCAAAAACGTCGGCACGTCGAAAGAAAAGTGCAAGGGTGATCCTGCTTCCCTGAGCACCAAAGAAGTGGTGTGCAAAACCGAAGAAGTCGAAGGTAAGAAAGGCAAAAAAGAAACGGTCACGACCTGCTCGACGGTGCAGCGCAGCGAGCCCGAGTACGGCCGTTGTGAGAAGAAGAAGGAAGGCCTCTACAAGGACAAGGAGTGCACCGAAGCGGCTGAATTCAAGAAGGGGAAGAGCAAGGGTAAATACGAATTCGAACCGATCACCTGAGCCCGACGGCAGCGAGATAGCCAGACAGCTCAGGTAGGAACTCCGGAGCGCGCGTCGAGAGACCCTCGGCGCGCGCTCTTGGTTCCTTTGCGATCAGGTCTAACCTCGCCGCTCTGGCCGTCTGGGTCATTCGAATCAGGTTCTGGCGGCGGGCAACTGGTGAAAAGCAAGGGCGACGGGATCACACTGCAGTGCGAGGCGGATGCAACATTTCTAGGGGAGCAAGGATGGCGGGCCGATTTCTAGGGGAGCATTCATGGCACGTCCGGCCATAGACGCCGAGGTCGATGGGAGCGTCTGGTCCAGCGTGTGTCGACGGGTCCGCTTGCGCGCGACGCTGGTGTGCGTCGGCATTGCAATGCTCGCGCTGCTGCTGCTCGGTCCTTCGGCGGCGCTCGCGCTGAGTCAGCAGGGACACGTCTTCCGTTTCTCCTTCCCCGAAGCCGGAGCGGAACGGGAACAGCTGGGGTCCCCCGCGGCGATCGCGGTCAACGAATCGACGGGAGAGCTCTACGTCGCCATCCCTGCCAAGAACCGCGTCGAGGAGTTCGGCCCCGCTGTGGGAGAACACGGGGAACCGACGGCCGAGAAGCTGATCGGCCAGTTCTCGGTGCTGAATCCCGAAAACGTCGCCGTGGACAACTCAACAAGCAGCTCCGACCCGTCCAAAGGCGACGTGTACGTGTCTGGTTCCACCAAGAAAGCCATCAGGGAAGAAGAACCGGAAAACAGGGTTGTCTACAAGTTCAAGGCCAACGGCGGCGCGATCACCCATCTGAGTGGCTTCAAGGAAGAACAGGGTGAACCGGCCGAATTGTTCGAACCGATCGAGGGCCTCGCGGTCGAGGCCGACGGCGAACTGCTCGTCTATGACGACGAAGCGGAAGTCGCGTTCTTCGACAACGCCACGATCAACAAGGGCGAGTTCAGCGTCGAACTTGAATTCCTGGCCTCCGCTTCCGCACACGGGCTCGCGGTCGACACCAAGGGCGATCTCTACACGGGGCACTTCAGCACGAACGTCGGCTCGGCGGGCCCCGAAGGCGAGCCCCCAGTGGTGGGCAAGTGCGAAGCCCAGACCGCGGAACGGGAATGCGACACCCTGATCGAGGAACTGGACCAGCATCCCACCACCGCTGTCGCGGTGGATACCGCCAACGGGAGCTCCGAAGCAGACGACAGCTACATCGTCAACGTCGCGCCCCGCGGCACGGGCTCCTCGAGCACCGTCGCGGCCTTCGACCCAAGCGGCACGCTGATCCAGCGCTTCGGAGCGCCGGGACTTGAACTGGGCAGCGGCGTCGCCGTCGACTCCAAGACCTCGACCGTGTATGTCACGGACGCCGCCTCCGATGCCGTGTACGTGTTCGAGCGCGAATCGCCGGGGCCGCCGAGGGTCGACAGCCTGTCGTCGTGCGCAACCTCCTGCGACACGGCGGGCAACGCGCGGAAGCTGCAGGCGCAGATCGATCCGGACGGGTCCGACACGCACGCATACTTCGAATACGGCTCGTCCAGCTGCAGCTCGGGCGGCTGCACCAGGAGCACCGAACAGGACCTCGGCGAAGGCTTTGGCGATGTGCCGCTCAGCGAACAGCTCGAAGGCCTGGCGCCGGGCACCTACCACTACCGCGTCGTCGCCAGCAGCGCGAGCTTCGGCAACGTCGAAAGCGAAGAACAGACATTCACGATCGCCGCGACCGTCGCCGCCCTGCCCGACGGGCGCGCGTGGGAGATGGTCTCCCCACCGGACAAGGACGGCTTCGAACCCGAACCGATCGTGGGACAGGGCGGGACCATCCAAGCGGCGAAGCTGGGCAACGCGATCACATACGTCGCCGACGGCCCGATCCCGAGCGAAGAGAATCCGGAAGGCAACCGCACCCCCGAAGAGACCCAGGTGCTGTCGATCCGTGGCGCCACGGAGTGGGAATCCCACGACATGGCCACCCCCAACACCTCCGGGGGCGGCGTTCGCGAAGGAACCTCCCAGGAGTATCAGGCCTTCTCCCCAAACCTCTCGCTGGCGCTGCTGCAGCCGTTCATCGGCGGGGCGTACACGAGCCCGTTCGCCGAACCTCCCCTGTCCCCGCCACAGGAATTCCAGGTCGAAGGCAAGACGGTCAAGGAAGCCCGGCAGGAAAAGACGATCTACCTGCGCGACGACCAGCCCCTTGCCCCCGAAGACGCCACTGGAGAAGCGAGCTACGCGACGGCCAGGCGCAACGGCGAAGCGATGGGCAACGCGGGGTATATGGCGCTGGTCAGCGAAGCAGACGCCCTCGGCGTCCTGGGCGGTCCCATGCCCGGCGAAGCGAAGTTCGGCGGCGGCGTGCAGGCGGGGCTCGAACTCGTGACTGGGACCCCGGATCTCGGCCATGTGCTGTTCAAGTCCTGGCGGACCGGTCGCGGGCTCTACGAGTGGGGCGCCGGCTCCGGGCTGCAACTCGTGAGCGTGCTGCCGAAGAACGAACAAGGCGAAGAACTGCCGGCCACGGGCACCGTCGTCTTCGGAGCCCTCCCCAACGTCAGGCACACCGTCTCGAACGACGGCTCGCTCGTCTTCTGGACACAACGCAGCGGGCTGGAAATCCACCTCTACGTGCGGGACACCGAAAAACACGAAACGCTGCAGCTCGACGCCGTCACCTCAGGACCGGAAAACAGCGGCACGCCGCACGCCGAGTTCCAGACGGCCAGCGACGACGGGCGGAAGGTCTTCTTCACCGACAGCCAGCGCCTGACTGAAGACTCGAGGGCCAGTCAGAGCCCGCTGGAAAAGCCGGACCTCTACGTCTTCGAACTGGAACGGGGTCCGGGTAAACCGTTGTCGGGCAAACTCCAGGACCTCACCCCCGAGGGGGTGAACGGTGAAAGTGCCGCCGTGCAGGCGCAGGAAGGGGGCGGCGGCGTGCTCGGTACGAGCGAAGACGGCTCCTACGTGTATTTCGTGGCCAACGCGGCTCTCACTCCCGACAGCCCCACCGGCAACTGCGACGTGTCCGCCGAAGTCCAGCTGCCGGAACGCACGTGCAACCTCTACCAGCGCCACTTCAACGGCACGACCTGGGAAGAACCGAGGCTGGTTGCGAGCATCTCCAACGAAGACGCACCGGACTGGGGAGGCTCCGGCTTCGCCGGGGATCTCGCCGAAATGACCTCGCGCGTCTCGCCCGACGGCAGCTATCTGGCCTTCATGTCCGACCGCAGCCTCACGGGCTACGACAACGTCGACGCGAGTGCGGCCGCCGGCGGAGCCCTCGACGAGGAGGTGTTCCTCTACGACGCGGAAAAGCAGACCCTGGTGTGCGCGTCCTGTAACCCCAGCGGCGCACAGCCCACCGGCGTCTTCGATCCGGGCGGCCTGTCAGTGCCCGGCCTCGAAACCGAAGGTGTCGGCCTGGTCGCCGATCGCGTCGGCGTGTGGGGCGCGCTGCACGGAAAGGTCGATCACTGGCTCGCCGGGAGCGTGCCGGGATGGACCCCGATATCGATCGAACGCGCGCTCTACCAGTCTCGCTATCTGTCCAACAGCGGACGGCTGTTCTTCGACAGCCCTGACGCGCTCGTCCCCGCGGTCCAAGAAGAAGCCGAAAAACTCTCCGAAGCCGGCAAGAAGAGCAAGGAGAAGGTCTACGAGTACGAGCCCTCCGGCGTGGGCAGCTGCGACCTCGAAGGTGGGTGCGTGGGACTGATCTCCGGTACCCACGCGGGGCACGAAGCCACCTTCCTGGACGCCAGCGAAAACGGCGATGACGTGTTCTTCCTGACGGCTGCCAAACTTCCCGCGACGAACGGCGTCTCGCAGGACGTCGACTCCAACTTCGACGTCTACGACGCGCGTGTCTGCGACCAGGAAGGGGCCGGCGGATCCGCTTCCTGCCTCCCCGCCCCAGGACAGGGGCAGCCCTCCTGCGAAGCCGAATCGGAATGCAAAGCTCCGGGTCCGACCGCGCCTTCCTTCGTCGCACCCGCGAGCGAAGCCGTCTCCAGCCCCGGGAACCCCCCCAGTGGCGGGACGCTCGCGAGCAAAGCGTCCTCACCCCCGGCGAGCAAACCGAAGGCGAAAGCCCCCACCCGCGCGCACCTGCTCGCGAAGGCACTCAAGACATGCCGCAGCAGATACAAGGCGAAGTCCAGGCACAAGCAGCGCGTCAAGTGCGAAGCGCAGGCGCGCAAGCGCTACGCACCGGCCTCCAAGAAGCGGGCACACGCGAAGAAGCCCGCGAGCCATGCGAAGAAGGCCTCGAGCCATGCGAAGAAGGCCTCGCAGGCGCCGATCGAGGAGCCCCGGGGATGACCGGCGAAGCACGACTCGCACGATTGGGCGCTGGCGCCGCGGCGGTAATCCTCGTCGCACTCGGGGCGCTCACCGGCCCCACCCCGGCATTCGCGCAGGCTCCGCACTGGAAGCTCGGCTCCCGCTCGGCTCCCACGAACCTGCCGCTGATGGGCGAACAGCTCGTGGGCGAAAACGATCAGGGGATCAAGGGCGAAGGAATGATCATCGCAACGGCGACCAACCTCGGCGACGCGAATGCCGACGGCGCGCCGCCGGAAGGGCCGATCACGATCACCGACCAGCTCCCCGCAGGGCTCGAACCCACCAAAGTCCGCGCCGTGACCGGTCAGGGCGTTCCCGGGGCCGGCGGCCTTCCCGTCCAGCTCAGCTGCCCAACTCCGTTTACCGAAAACCGCGTCGTCTGCACCTTCGAACGCGAAGCGCCTCCGTTTGAACACCTCGAACTGCTGATCACCGTTCAGGTCACCACCTCGACGCCCTCGGAACCGCTGAACAAGGTCACGATCGAAGGTGGCAACGTGGAGCCCACGCCGCCGCTCGAACAACCACTGAAAATCGTCGGCAACGGCGGAGCCACCCCGTTCGGCGTGGAAGCGTACGAACTGCGTCCGGAAAACGAAGACGGCTCCCCGGACACACAGGGCGGCTCGCACCCGTTCCAGCTGACCACCAACTTCGATCTGAACCAGACGTACGGCTTCTATGAAGAATTCAAGTCCCTCTTCAACGGCCTGCCGGAGGCTCCGGCACTGCAGAAGGATCTGAACTTCAGGCTCCCCGCCGGGCTCATCGGCGACCCGTCGGCGGTCCCGCAGTGCTCGGGGGTCGATTTCGGGGCGCTCGAGGCAAACGGGATCAACGCCTGCCCCGACGACACGGCCATCGGCGTGGCCTCGGTGACATTCAACAACCCGATCGCGCTCGGTCTGCTCACCTGGTCGGTGCCGGTGTTCAACCTCGTTCCCGCCCCCGGTGAGCCCGCGAAGTTCGGCTTCTCGGTCCTCCACGTGCCGATCGTGCTCGACACCTCCATCCGCACGGGCGAAGACTACGGGGTGACCGTCAGCGTGCAGAAAACGCCGGAGGCGATCCAGGTGCTCGGCGCCAGCGTCACGCTCTGGGGGGTGCCCGGCGATCCGAGCCACGACAATGCGCGCGGCTGGAACTGCGTCGGAAACGGGCATTGGGTGGAACCCATTCATCCGACTCCCGAATGCAAGTCGCACGAATTCTCCCAGCCGGAGCCGTTCATCGACCTCCCGACCTCCTGCACGAGCCCGCTCTCCACCACCGTGAACGGCGATGCCTGGTCGGGAGAAACCCTGAGCGGGCAGAACAGGTCTCCGCTCGCACTCGACGGCTGCGGCGAACTTCCCTTCGAACCGACGCTGGAAGTGCATTCCGACGAACATTCGGCGAGCACACCCACGGGTGGCACCGTCGAAGTGAGTCTGTCCCAGCGAACGACCCTGGAACCCGATGGCAGAGCCGAGGCCGACATCAGGTCCACGACGCTCGAACTTCCGGACGGCGTCGAGGCGAGCGCCGGAGCGGCAAACGGTCTGGAAACCTGCTCGGTCGGGCGCGCCGGATTCCTCGGGGCACGCAACCCCTCCACGAACGCCGCCGAACACTCCGAAGCCCAGCTGGAAGCGCAGACGAGCCAGGACAACGTCCTCGAAACCGAACTGGCGACGCAGGGATTCACGCCCGAACCGGCCACCTGCCCCGACGCCGCGAAGCTCGGAACGGTGGAAATCGAAACGCCCCTGCTGCCGCACCCGCTGACGGGCTCGGTGTATCTCGGATCGCAGGATACGAACCCGTTCGCCTCCCCCCTCGCTCTCTATCTCGTCGCGACCGAAGAAGACCCGGTGACCCACGAAGGTTCGAAAGTGCTCGTCAAGCTGGCCGGGGAAGTGGCGATCAATCCCACGACCGGCCAGCTGACCTCGACCTTCGCGAACACCCCCCCGGTGCCCTTCGAACACCTCAAGCTGCACCTTTTCAACGGACCGCGTGCATCCCAGGCGACGCCGGCCTTCTGCGGCAGCTACCACAGCCGAGCCGTGTTCACGCCGTGGTCGGGCTCGACTGCCGTGGTGGCCGAATCCCAGCCGGAAGCGATCACCTCGGGGCCGAACGGCGAACCCTGCCCCGGCGCCACGCTTCCATTCAATCCCGGCTCCAGCGCAGGGACGGAAAGCACACAGGCCGGTGGCTTCACGCCGTTCAGCCTGACGATCGGCCACCCCGACGGAAACCAGGCCCTGACCGGCATCGGCGTCCAGCTTCCTCCGGGCGCGGCGGCGATGCTCGGGTCGGTTACGCCCTGCCCGATCGCCCGCGCGGACGCGGGCGCCTGCGAACCCGCGAGCCAGATCGGCGAAGCACAAACCAGCTCCGGGCTCGGCTCGACGCCCTTCACCCTCCCCGGTGAGGTCTATCTCACCGAAGGCTTCGACGGCGCACCGTTCGGGGTGTCGGTGCTGACGAACGCGGAAGCGGTCGGCCCGTTCAACATCGGCAAGATCATCGCGAACTCCACGATCCGGGTGGATCCGAACACCGCCGCTGCCACGATCACGAGCGTCGAAACGCGGATCCTCGAATCGAACGGCAATACCACGACACTCGGTTCGCTGCCGACGATGATCAAAGGCGTTCCGGTCCAGCTCAAACAGGTTCACGTCGTCGTCAACCGGCCCAACTTCGAGTTCAATCCCACGAACTGCAACCCGGTGTCCGACAGCGGCATCCCGATGGCCGTGCAGGACACGCTGACCGGGGCGGAAGGCGGCAGCGACACGATCACCAGCAAATACGGCGTCACCGGTTGCGGCGGGCTCGGGTTCGCGCCCGTCCTGACCGCCGAAGTCGCGGGACAGGGGAGCAAACTGAACGGGACGAGCTTCACGGTGAAGGTCCACGCCGCGGCCGGCCAGGCGAACATCGCGAAGACGTTCCTGACGATCCCGAACATCCTGCCCTCGCGCCTGAGCACGATCCAGAAAGCCTGCCCCGATGGGACGTTCAACGCGAATCCAGCCGCCTGCGACGAAGGCTCGGTGATCGGCTATGCCGTCGCACGCACTCCCGTGCTGCGCAGCCCCCTCACCGGCCCCGCGTATCTCGTGTCGCACGGCAACGCTGCCTTCCCCGACGTCGAGTTCGTGCTCCAGGGCGAAGGAGTGGAGATCGTCCTCGATGGCAAGACCGACATCAAAAACGGTGTCACCTACTCACGCTTTGAAACTCTGCCCGACGCCCCGGTTTCGAGCTTCGAAACGGTTCTCCCAGCCGGTCCTCATTCGGCGCTGACGCCCAACACCGAACAGGCCCCGAACTACAACCTGTGCGGACATTCGATCACGATGCCCACCGAAATAACGGGCCAGAACGGGGCCGTCATCCATCAGACGACAAGCCTGACGGTCACCGGCTGCGGCGCGGTGAAGTCCTCCAAGAAGACGCACCTCACGCCGGCGCAGCAGCTCGCGAAGGCGCTGAAGGCGTGCAGGAAACAGACGGGCAAGCGCAAGCGCAAGTCCTGCGAAAAGCGCGCGCGGACCACCTACCGCAAGCAGATGCTCGCGCTGACCCTCAAGAGCTGCGCGAAGCGCAAGGGCAAGAAGCGTCACAGCTGCGAACACCTGGCCCGCAAGCGCTACTGAGCCCCGGCGAGAACCGCGTTTAGCTCGCCCGCGGGCGGGGTAAATCGGCAATCAGTCGGGGCGAGGGTCTGGAGATCGCGAGGGATGGAAAGGTGTTGATATGAAGCTGATCGGGCGGGTGTCGTTGCTGATGTCGGTGGCGTGCGTGGTCTTTGCTATCCCCGTGGCGAGCGCGCCGGCTGCCTTGCCCGAACTGGGCCGTTGCGTGCAGTCGACCCCCACGATGGAAGGCAAGAGGAAGAAATTCAGCGGGAAATTCCGCAACAAGACGTGCACCAAGACAGCTCCAGCCGGCGACGGACATTGGGAATGGTCGCCGGGGCCCGGGGAAACCAAGACCTACGAAGACCTCGGAGCGACGGCGGCGGTCAAGCTCGAAACGACCAGCGGAGCCCAGATCGCATGCGCGGACCACAAGCTCCGCGGCGAATACACCGGCCCGACGACGCAGACCGCATCCCTGACACTGTTCGAATGCGTCGAAACGGCGACGAACGAACCTTGCGAGACGATCGACACCTCCGAAACGCCACCCACGTACACCAACGGCCTGATCACCTCACAAGCGCTCGAAGCCGAACTCGGCCACGTCGGCACCGCGCACAAAAAACCGCTCTCCGGCTGGGATTTCAAACCCAAAGCCGGAAACGACATGTTCGTCTTCGAATGCGCGGAAATCCCGAGCGTGTCGGCGCCCTCGGAACCTCCGACCGTCCCCACGGAACCGCCCGCGCTGCCCACCGAACCACCTGCCGGGCTCTCTGCCTCCAAGGCCTCGTCGGCGCAATCCGCTGAAAGCGCCTCGGATCTGATCGGCCTGGGAAACAAGTACGTGGTCGAAGGCTCGTTCATCGAGCCGGTCCTGGAACCGAGGGCCAGCAAGATGACCCCGGAATTCATCGAGGCCGCGACCGCCTCGAAAGGTGTCCAGCAACCCGAATCCTTCGAAGGCGGCGCCACTGACACCCTCATGGCGGAGGTGATCACCGGCGTTACGCCGACGACTGAAGCCATCGGCTACTCGACCGGCAACGAACGCATCGCCAACGGAGAACCCCTCGAGATCAAATCCATCCCCTAGTCACGGCTGGCCCCCCTCTGCCAGCCAGACCAGCTAGAAGGGCCGCGCTCGCACGACGCGGCCCTTCTGCTTCCGTGGGGCCCCACCCGGCGCCGGGCGACGCCGACCTCACCGGCACACTTCGGGGGAGGGAGCGCGGCTGGTCGCGCCGACCCGGACTCGACCGAGTGACAGCCACAGGGTGTAGGTGGGATGGAGCGTGCGCAGGTCGGCACTCGCCAGCCCAACCGGAAAGGCGGGGTCGTCACGGAAGGTGTACTGGAACACGGCGCCCACGCGCGGATCCGCGAACCACCCCGCCAGCCGCCCCGCCAGCGCCCGGCAGGCCTCCAGCTGCCGAGCGGTCGAGCCGTCGGTGGGATCGCCCGGCCTCGGCGCCCCGGCACCCGTCTCGGTGATCCACAGCGGTGACGCGCCCGCGCACCCTCCGCGCCGGGAAAGCGCCCGTTCGAGCGCCGCCACCGGATCCGTGGCGCGGGCGTCGCTGCCGTAGGAGGCGTACGCGTGGACCGACCACGCCGAGGCCAGGCATACGACGTCGGCGGGCAGCGAGGCGACGAAGCTCCCGACGCTGGTGGCGTGGGCGCTGTCGCTGGTGAAGCCGTCCAGTTCCCCGAGCACGATCGAGGCGGTGGGCGCGCTCGCGTGCAGCACCCCCGCCATCGCCCGCGCAAGCTGCGCGTACAGCGACGGCGCGACGGGGCTCGACGCCGGGTCGCAGCTCATGCGCTGGGGGTTGATGAAGAGCGCGTCGTTGGGCTCGTTCCAAGGGCTCCACCAGCGCACGTGCACCCCCTCGGAGCGGGCCAGCGACAGCAGCGCCGCGACCAGCTGCCGGTAGGCGGGGATCGCCGACGGCGCCAGCGCCCGCGCGCTGGAGGCCGCTCCCGCCAGCTCACACCCCGACGGCTGGGCGCTCGCCCACGCGGGCGCCCCGAGGATGTCGATCAGCACTTCGGGCCCCGCCCGCCCGGCCGCACGACGCGCCCGCTGCTGGGAGGCGATCGCCGCGAGCTCGCCGCTCAGCCCCGGGTAGG
Source organism: Solirubrobacteraceae bacterium (assembly GCA_035515315.1). Lineage (GTDB taxonomy): Bacteria > Actinomycetota > Thermoleophilia > Solirubrobacterales > Solirubrobacteraceae > Palsa-744. The sequence continues at coordinate 4,185 of DATJBO010000052.1, read as the reverse complement.
GGCCGCAGGGGCCGACGGTGCGGGCGCAGCCGCTGACCGCCAGCCCGAGCTCCGGCGGATCGTCGGCGCGCGGCTGCAGCGCCGCCCAGTCCACCAGCAGGCGGATGTATTCGGGCTGCAGGGCCGCGAGCTCGCGGCGGCCCCGCTGGAAGGCCGGCGCGGAGGAGGCCCACCTCTGCCCGGGCGCCGTGGCCGGGTCGAGCAGCAGCTGCGCGTTGTCCTCGCTGAGGCCGATCGCCGGACGACCGAGGGGGCCGGGACCCCCGAACCCGGGCGCGGGGACGGAGCCGCCGGCGGGCGCCGGGAGGCCGGTCGCCGGGCGCCCGCCCCCGCCGCACGCGCAGCAGCACAGGCACGTAAGCGCGGCCGCCACGGCGTGGCCACGGAGGCGGCGGAGCTTGTTCGGGCGGGCCGGCGCGGCGGGCCTGCGACGCCCTCTAGATCGCGGAGACCTGCTCCTCCTCGGCGACCCGGAAGGAGGATCCGCAGCCGCACGCGGCGACCACATTGGGGTTCTCGACCTTGAAGCCGGCGCCCTGGAGGCTTTCCTCGTAGTCGATGATCGAGCCGCGCACGTACTGCAGGCTGTCCCCGTCGACGAGCAGCTTCAGGCCGTGGCTCTCGAACACGGCGTCGTTGTCGCGCTGTTCGTCGAAGGCGAGCTGGTACTGGAAGCCCGAGCAGCCGCCGCCGCGGACGCCCACCCGCAGGCCCGCGAGGGACGCGTCGGCCTGCTGGGCCCCGAGGAACTCGCGGACCTTCTCGGCGCCCTTGTCGGTGATCGTGATCATCTGCTCTGCTGGATCGTATGCCAAGACTTCGAAAAGTATAGCTATGGCTCCAGGGGCGCCCGCCAGGGCTCACCGGCGGCGAGGGGCGAGGCGCTCCGCGAGGGACTACCCTGGAGTCTCATGCCGAGCCCACAGGAGATCAAGCAGCGGATCGAGGCGGCGATCCCGGGCTCCCGCGCCGAGGTCGAGGACCTCACCGGGGGCGGGGACCACTTCCGTGCCACCGTCACGGCCGAGGCGTTCACAGGCCTCAGCCGGATCGAGCAGCACCGCCTGGTCTACGGGGTGTTCGGCGAGGAGATCGGCGGTCCGATTCACGCGCTGACCCTGAGGACCCTCACGCCCAGCACGATTTCGGCCCCCTAGAGCCAGGAGACAGCCATGTCCAGCCCCCAGTTCGACCCCGTCCCGATGGCCCCCACCCCAGGCACGGGCCCGGCCGGCGCCCCGCCGGCGCCCGAGGCCGCCGGACCGGCCGGCAGCCCGGTCCGCGACGCGATCGCCGAGGCGATCGCCGAGCACCGCGTGATCCTGTTCATGAAGGGGACCCCCGATGCTCCGGCGTGCGGGTTCTCGGCGCGGACCGTCGCGGTCCTGCAGTCGCTCGACACCCCATTCGCCGCGGTCGACATCCTTCCCGACCCGCGCATCCGCCAGGAGCTCTCGGCGCTGTCGAACTGGCCCACGATCCCGCAGCTGTTCGTGGACGGCGAGCTGGTCGGCGGGTGCGACATCGTCACCGAGATGTACGAGTCGGGGGAGCTCGAGCAGGTCCTCGGCTAGCGTCCCGGCGTGGAACCGGGCGGCGCTGGCCCGTGCTGTAGCGTGCTCGCTCCATGCCACCGGTCGCCGTCGTCAGCGACAGCACCCACTACCTGCCGCGCGCGCTGGCGGACGAGCAGGGCATCCATCAGGTCAGCCTGTACGTCGGCTGGCAGGGGGAATCCGTGCGCGAGCTGGACATGGACGGCTTCGACGCCTTCTACGCGCGCCTGCGCACGGATCCCGAGCTGCCCACCACCTCCCAGCCCTCGATCGGCGACTTCCTGGAGGTGTGGGAGCCGCTGCTGGAGTCCGGCCACGACGTGGTCTCGGTGCACCTGGCGGGAGGGATCTCCGGCACCGTCGAGGCTGCCCGCCAGGCACACGGGCTGCTCGTCGAGCGGGGCGACGGCGAGCGGGTGGAGGTGATCGACGGCGAAACCGGCTGCGGCGGGCTCGCGCTGCTGGCCCTGGCGGCGACGGCGGCGGCCCGCTCGGGGGCCGACAAGGCAGCGACCGTCGAGCGCGTCCGCAGCGCGCAGAAGGTGCTGCGGATCTGGTTCTGCCTGGACACGCTCGAGTACCTGCGCCGCGGTGGGCGGATCGGCAAGGCCCAGGCGTGGCTGGGGGGAACCCTGAAGATCAAGCCGATCCTCTCGCTCGAGTACGAAATCATGCCCGTCGAGCGGGTCCGCACGGCCGGTCGCGCGTTCGAGCGGATGGTCGACTACGCCCGCGAGCTGCACTCCGCCGGCAGCGACGGGTGGGTGGTGCAGCACATCCAGGCCCCCGAGCAGGCAGAACGCCTCGTCGAGCGGTGCCGGGAGATCTTCGACTCCGAGCCGGTGATGGTCTCCGAAGTGGGACCCGTGATCGGCACCTACACCGGTCCCGGACTGATCGGCGTGGGCGGCGTGCCCCGCTCGATGCTGGCCTGAGCGGGCCGGCCGTGCCCGGCCGGCAACGGGCGCGCCGAGGGGCTGGCGGGCCGCGAGCGGGCGGGCTCGCGAGCGGGCCGGAGGCGGGCCTAGCGGTCGTCGCGGCGGCGGCGCCGGCTGCGGAGCATCCGCGCGCCCACGGCGAAGCCCACGATCGCCGCGCCGATCACGATCTCGCGGCGGTGGCGCTCGACGTGCGCGCGCCAGTCGGTGAGCCGCGTGACCTCGCCGCGGAGATGGGCCACCGACACCGCCAGCTCGGCGCGGTTGGCCTCCATCGAGTTGCGGATCTGCTCCGCGCTGCGGGCCGGCATCAGCTGATCTGCCCGCCCACCGGCCCGGAGGGCTCGGCACCCGTACCCGCACCGAATCTTCCGTCCGGGGGCGGGCCCGCGCCGCCGTCCGGCGCCCCGCTCACGCTGTCGCGGATTTTCTTGGCCTCGTCGATCGCCATCGTGGGCACGGGCGGGGAGCCGCGTTTGACGATTTTCGCGGCGAGCATCCCCGCACCGGCGGCGATCACCAGCAGGATCGCGGCCATTGCGAAGAAGCCCCAGAAGTAGGCGAAGGTGGGACCCGGGAGGTAGTAGTAGAGGAGCCACGCGCAGCCGATCAGGGCGAGGATCACGGCCATCAGCACGAACACGCCGGCGGCCGCCGCGATGGCTGCACCGCGGGCCAGCTCGGCTGTCTTCTCGGCGAACTCGGCCTTCGCCAGCTCGACCTCTTCGTGCACGAGCGTGGCCGCGCGTTCGGATACCTCTGCGATCGCCGTGGCGATGTTCTGGGGCGCCTCGCCGCGGCCGGCGCCCGTCGCGGGGCCTCGGCCGGGGTCTGCGGGGGAGCTCACTCCGGCGGCTCCTCGGCGAACAGGCGCCGCCACACCGTCGCCGCCGCGCGGTTGGCCATCAGGCTCGCGAGCGCGCCGAAACCGGTCAGCAGCGCCGAGTACATGATCCGCTTGACCACGTCGTTCTGCACGGCGGGGAGTGTATTGCGCGCGGCAGCGGCCGCGCTCGTTGGCCCAACCCGCCCGCCGGTTTGCCCGGGCGCGGCGCCGGAGCGCGGCGCCGGAGCGCGGCGCGCGCTCAGCCGCGGGCACTCAGGCGCTCGGCGGTGCGCGTCTGCAGGCCGCCGCAGATCGTCTCGACGACCAGCCACTTGGCCCGCTCGAACTGCTCCTCGCCCTCCGGCAGCAGGCCGAAGATCCAGCCGGTGAGCAGCTGCTCGATCGCCCCGTAGAAGGTCATCGCCGCGAAGCGGGCGTCGATCTCGGCGCGGAACAGGCCTTCGGCCTGGGCTTTGCCGACGATCCTCTCGATCAGGTCGTAGGCCTCGCGGATCTCGGCGAGGTGGGTCTGGCCGAAGGAGTTCGCCGCGCGGGTGACCTCGACGATGATCACCTTCATCAGATCGGGGTCGTGGGCGTAGCTGTCGATGATGAACGAGGCGATCGCCCGCAGCTTGTCGCGCACCGGGATCAGCTCGGCGTCCACTTCCCGGATCAGCTCGAGCATCACGTTCCAGCGCTCGAGGAACAGCGTGTCGAGGATCTCGTCCTTGGAGGCGAAGTAGTGGTAGACGAGCCCGTAGGCGACCCCCGCCTCGTCGGCGATGTCCGACACGCGGCACGCGTGGAACCCCTGGCGGGCGAACACCCGGACGGCGGCGGCCAGGATCTGGCGGCGCTTCTC
>DATJBO010000051.1:0-5112 GCA_035515315.1 Solirubrobacteraceae bacterium | reverse complement strand
GCCGGCGACGCCGTCCACCCACCGCTTCAACACGGTGGGGCGCTCGCGCAGGCCCCGCACCACAGCCTCCTCGGTCTCGATGTAGTAGTTGGCGAGGTCGAGCTTGGTGAGGCCGGGCTCGGGGAAGAACACCTTGCCCGGGTTGCTCAGGCGAATCTCACGGCCGCCGGCGCTCAGCACGACGCTCTCACCCTTCTGCGCGGCCATCGGCTGAAAGGATGCCGCATGTGAGCCCCCGGCCCCCCCGCCGCGCCGCCCCCAGCCGTGGCACGAGCGCGCGACGGCCGCAGCCGAACCTGCGCCTGCTGCTCGTCAGCGAGCCGCTCGGGGCCGGCCTCGGCGCGGGGGCGGCAGCCCGCTGGCTGGCCCGGGGACTGCAGGAGGGGGGCCTCGACGAGCCGGACGTGATGGCCCTGCCGCGGGGCCTGGGAGCGGGCCCCGAGCTTCAGGAGCTGCTCGAGCACGAGCGCTTCGCGCCGCGCATGGCCGCCGCGCGGGCACTGCTGATCGCGGCGGCGCGCCTCCACGGTGGGATGCTCCAGGACACCGCCGCCTTCGAGCTCGCCACGCGGGCCCGCCAGGGTGGTGTCCCCAGCTACGCGGTGAGCGCCGACAACGGGCTGGACTCCTTTCAGGAACGCATCCTCGACCTGCAGCTGGTACTTCGCGCGGCGGCGCCGAGGTCCCTGCTGGCCGCAGGGCGCACGCTGGCGCGGGAGGTGCTGGCCGGGCTTGGCCAGGCCGGTCCCGGATCGCGAGCGTAAGGTGCACGCGAACACGAGGTTCGCCTGCCCGCCCGATGCGCGGTTCGGATGTCGGAGCGAGCAGGGCCAAGCACGCGCGAGCGCCGCGACGGCATCGCGCTAGGGGAGCTGAACCACGCAACCAGCCGCATGACAGCCGTAACCGGGGGCAAGGAAAACGAAGCCGCCCTGGAAGGAGCGGCGGTCAGCGGAGGCCTCAAGAATCTGGCGAGAGGTGAAGATGGCTGGGTTGGCGGCGGCGAAAAGAACATCGCCAACGGCTTCGCCTCGGCGGTCTTTGGAGGTCAGGAAGAAGAAGCCAAATTCTTCTGGGAAACCCAACCATAATCCAGCTCGTGCACCGGGATTCCGCGCTCCGGCACCGACCGGGGCGCGGGTCCCGCGCGGCTTGGGGCGGCGACCCGCGTGGTCACAACGATGCTGTAGACCACCCTCACCGCTGGCAGCCGGGGCACCAGAAGGTGAGGCGGTTGTCCTCCCACTGGCCGCGCTGTCGGATCGCGGCACCGCAGCGGGGGCACGGCTCGCCGCCGCGGCGATACACCGACCGGGGCCGGGCCTCGAACCCGTCGCGGGCCGACTGGGACATGCGGTCTCGCGCGAAGGTCACGATCCGCAGCGCCTCCTCGTCGGCCACCTCGCCCGTGGGCCGCCACGGGTCCACGCTGGCCCCGAAACAGGCCTCCGCCTTCCACATGTTGCCGATCCCGGCGAGGATGCGCTGGTTCAGCAGCGAGTCCCCGATCGGCCGCCGCGGGTCCTCGGCGCGCAGGTTGCGCAGGAACAGGTCTTCATCGAAGCGCTCGCCGAGCACATCGGGTCCCAGCCGCGCCAGCCGTGGGTCGCGCCGCGTGCGGGCGTCGGGGAGGAGCTCGAGGACCGGGCCGTCGAACTCGACCACCTCGCAGCCCTCGGCGCGGATCACCAGCCATGCGCGGCGGCGGGAGCGCCGCCAGGGCGCTCCGCTGCCGTACACGCCCCACGAGCCGGTCATGCGCAGGTGGGAATGCAGCGTGAGACCTCCCTCGAAGCGCAGGAGCAGATGCTTGCCCTGGACGTCAACGGCGTCCACGCGGCGTCCCGCGAGGCGCTCCGGCCAGCGGTCGTGGCGATGGCGGGGCTGGGGCGTGAGGATCTCCTCTGGGACTCGCGTGGCGAGCACCGAGCGGATCCACATCGCGGCGTGATGGATCGTGTCCCCCTCGGGCACACCCTCAAGATAGGTTGCAGCGGATGAGCGAGCCGGAGCCCCGCGCGCGGAGCACGTCACGCAGCGGGCGCGCGCGCCGGCGGGAGATCTCGGGCGTGCGGCGCGCGAGCGTCATCGGAGCCGGCTCATTCGGCACCGCGCTGGCGGTGCTGCTCGTGCGCGCGGGCCTGCGCGTGACACTCCACGCCCGCTCGGCCGCCCAGGCGCAGCTGCTGATGCGCGAGCACGAGAACAAGCGCTACCTGCCGGGCGTGGAGCTGCCCGGGCAGCTGTCGATCGAGCCCTCGCTGACGAGCCTCCCGCGGGCCGACCTCGTGTTCCTGGCGGTGCCATCGTCGGCGCTCGCGGACGTGATCGCCTCGCTGGCCGGCGGCGCGGTCGCGCGGCAGGCGGCCGTGGTGTCGGTCGCGAAGGGCCTCGTCGCACCCGACGGGCTGCCTCCCACGATCGCGCTGACCCGCGCGCTCGGGTCCGAACGCGTCGCGAGCCTCGGCGGGCCGGCGCACGCCCAGGAGATGGTCCACGCCGGGGCGGCGCTGGTGGCGGCATCGCAGCAGCGGGAGCTCGCGCAGCTGCTCGCGGACGTGCTCACGCGGGCGGGGGTGGTGTGCGAGGTCTCCAACGACCCCGTCGGGGTGGAGGTCGCCGGCGCGGCCAAGAACGCCGCCGCCCTGGCGGCGGGCGCCACCGAGATGCAGGGGGCGAACGCTGCCGGGGCCGCCGCCGGGCACATCTTCGCCGAGGTGTGGCGGTGGGCCGAGCCCCTCGGCGCCCACCCGGAAACGCTGATCGGCCTCGCCGGCACGGGCGATCTGCTCGCCACGGCGCTGGCCCCCGAGAGCCGCAACCGCCGCGCCGGAGAACTGCTCGCCGACGGCGTACCCACAGCCGAGATCCCGGACCGCATCGGGCAGGCGGTGGAGGCGCTCGAGTCGGTCCCGCTGCTCGCACGGGCGCTCGAGCAGGCCGGGGTCAGCGCGCCCGTGACGGGCGCGCTCGCCCGCCTGATCGCCGGTGAGCTCCCGCTCGATGACTGGGTCGCGCTCGTCCGGGCCACCGTGCCTCCCCCCGCCCGCTGGCGCCGCGCCCGCACGGGCCACTTCTGGAGGCGCGCCTGGCACCGGCTTCGACGCGCGTGAGCGACGGCGCCGCGCCCGGGCGACACGGACCGGGCGACACGGACCGGACGACGCGGACCGGACGACGCGGGCCGGACGACGCGGGCGACGCTGCCTGGCGCCGCCACCGCGCCGGGCGGCCGCTCAGCCCTCCATCAGCGCGCTGAGCACGGCCTCGTAGACGCCCTCGCCGTACGTCTGCTCGGCCACCCTCACGTTGCCGGCCGAGGCGATCGCCTCCCGCAGCGTCGGGTCGCGCTCGAGCGCGTTGGCGACCAGCCAGAAGACATCCACCTCCCGCGCGCAGGCGAGGTCCTCGCGGCTGTCGCCGACCGCGAAGGCCTCCTCCCGCCCGTAGCCGCGGGCCCGGCGATGGGCCCCGACGGCCTTGGCCTTCGAGGCGGCCGCGGGGAGCAGGTGATAGCCCCGCACCTGGGAGAGCCCCGCGAGCGCCGGCGAGCGGCGGCTGACCGCTCCGTTGTCGACCAGGCGCAGCTCCCCGTGGCCGTGCTCGGCGAGCAGCCGGTCGGCCTCGACGGCGTCCACCAGGCCCCGGAACAGGTGTGAGACCTCCCGTGCCACGTGCCACGGCTCGTGGTACTCCAGGCGTCCCTCGTAGTGCTCGAGCAGCAGCTTGGGGGCGCCGGAGCGTTCGATCTGCTCGGCGATAGTGAGCTCTCCGGGGAGCATGGTCTCGGTCAGCCACAGCTCTTCGCCGTCGAGCACCAGGCAGGCGCCGGACTCGAAGATGTAGGACTCCTGGCCGAGCAGGCGCGCGTCCTCGTGCACCTGCGCGCGGCGACGGCCCGACATCAGCACAACCTCCACCCCGGCCCGCAGGCACGCCTGCACCGCCCGCACGCCCGCGATCGTCACCCGGCCCTCGCCGTCGTGCAGCAGCGAGGCCCCCCGCCCGAGCAGGGTGCCGTCGAGGTCGAGGTACACGGCGCGCATCCCGGGCCGCCTCACACGAGTGCGAGGCTCGCCAGCGGCGGACGCTCGAGCGGCGCCCCGGAGGGCGCCTCCAGCAGCCTGCCCTCCTCGTGCAGGCGACGCGCGACAGTGGCAAGGACGGTCCGGGCCATCGGCTCCAGCGCGCTCAGCGACTGGTGGGGATGGCGGTGCACCTCGAGGTCGACCTGCACGATCCGCCCGGTGCCGCTCTCCTTCCACACGTCGATCAGCATCGCGATCTCGACCCCGTACCCGGTCGCGAACGGGAGGCGCTCGAGCAGCTCCCGCCGCGCCGCCACCTCCCCCGCGAGCGGCTGGTGGACCCACGCGAGCCACGGATAGAGCTCCGCCACCAGGGGCCTGGCCATCAGCCGGTTCACCCGCCCGCCGCCGTCGGGGTCGAGCCCCTCGTCGGGCCGCTCTGCCCCAGCCGGAACCGCCGCCCCGCCCGGAACCGCCGCCCCACCCGGAACCGCCGCCCCGCCCGGAACCGCCGCCCGGCTCGGCCCCGGCCGCCGGTAGAAGGCCTTCGCGAAGTCGACGTCCGGCTCGCAGCAGATCGCGCCGATCAGGCCTGTCGCGAAGTGGTCGGAGAAGTTCTCCGTGTCTGCGTCCAGGAAGCACACGATCTCCCCCTCGAGCACCGACAGGGCGCGCCACAGGGCGTCGCCCTTGCCCAGGACGGGCCCCTGTTGGGGCAGCAGCTCGGCCTCCTGGCGCACGATCGCCCCGGCGGCCGCGGCCCGCTCGGCGGTGCCGTCCCGAGAGGCGGCATCGACCACGAGCACCTCGTCGAGGACCCCCGCCTCGCGCAGCTCGACAAGCCGGCGCACGATCGGCCCGACGGTCCCGGCGCATTCCCGCGCGGGCAGGCACACCGACACGCTGTGGCGGCGCTCGGCCGCGATCCGCTCGGGCGGGAACTGCGAATGATGAAAGGTCCGTCCGTGCGGAAAGCGCTCGCCGGGGGTCCCCGTCATCGTCTCTACTATCTCAACTCCTTGGCCCTGGACCGGACCATCGAGCCGTGGAGCGCGCTGCTGGACGCGGGCCGCGATGACGGTCG
>DATJBO010000050.1:0-5475 GCA_035515315.1 Solirubrobacteraceae bacterium | reverse complement strand
GTGAGGGAGTGCACGACTCGAGGGGGCTTGGAGTCGAGGGGCTGGGCGAGGCCGCTGCTCATCACTCTGGAATAAATACTATCAGTTTTATGAGAATTGTGCCGGGAGGGGTCGGCCGGACCCGTTTTCCGAGCGCCAGGGCCCGCACTTTGCGAGCAAATCCGGCGCTCGGAGGACTCGGTTCAGCGCTTTGAGGATCCCAGCGAGAGCTGCGTCAGCGAGGCCCCGCCGTCGATCACGATCGACTGGCCGGTGATCTGGGCGGCCTCCTCCCCGGCCAGGAACGCCACCGCCGCCGCGATCTCCGCCGGCTCCACGGGGCGTCCGCTCGGGAGCACCGCGAGCACCCGCTCGCGGACCTCCTCCGGCATGGCCAGCACCTGCTCGGTCGCCACCAGTCCCGGCAGGATCGCGTTCGCGGTGATCCCGAAGCCCGCGTTCTCGCCGGCGATCGTCTTCACGAGCCCCAGCTGGCCCGCCTTCGAGGCCGCGTAGGCCACCTGCCCCGGCAGGCCCCCCACGGCGGCGGCGCTCGAGATCACGACGATGCGCCCGTGCCGGCGCTCGCGCATCCCGCCCAGGCACGCCTGGACGGTGCGGAAGCTGCCCGTGAGGTTGACGTCGATGTCCTGCTGCCACTGCTCGGGGGACATCCGGTGGGCGGGGGCGATCGTCGTCGTCAGGGCCGCGTTGGCCACGCACACCTCGATGTCCGGAAGGTCGGGGAACGCGTCGCGGGCGACGTCGAGCCTCAGGTCGCAGCCCTCGCGGACGTCGAGCGTGAGCACCTCCAGCCCGTCATCCCGCAGCCGCCCGGCGATCGCCGCGCCGATGCCCCGTGCGGCGCCGGTCACCAGCGCCCTGCGCTGCTCGGTCAAACTGTCCCCCCGCTGGCCGTGGCCCCCATCATCGAAGGAGGAAAACGATGACAGACCGCTGGTTCTCCGAGCAGGAGCTCGAACAACTGTCCCGTCCGACGATGGACCGCGCGATCGAGGCCATCGACGCCGGCGACCTCGAGGGGGCGAGGCGACTGTGCGGGGAGATGAAGCACGAGTGGCAGATGCTCCACGACCTGATGGCCGCGGGCGTGCTGGACCTCGTGTCCTTCATCCAGCAGCGGCTCGGCGAGGACGCCGTGGCAGACGCGTGGGAGCAGAGCATGAACCGGGGCTGGCGCCGCCACCACGACGCCATCGGCCGGCTCGACCGCCGCGAGCTCGTCGGCCTGCTCGCGGCCACGTGGCGGGCCCACTCGTGCTCCGGCGTGGGCCCCAACCCCGGTGCCTTTCAGGTCAGCGAGGACGAGGAGAAGGTCACCTTCACGATGAACCCGTGCGGCTCGGGCCAGCGGCTGGTGCGCAACGGCGCCTACGACGGGCTGCCCGACGGCGGTCGCACGCGCGAGGCCCACGACTGGTCCTTCGACCGGGCCGACTTCCCCCTGTACTGCACCCACTGCAGCTTCATGAACGAGTCGCTGCCGATCCAGTGGTCGGGCTACCCGCTGTACCCGTGCGATCCCCCTGGTGACTACTCGAAGGACCCCTGCACGTGGTACTGGTACAAGGACCCCGACGACATCCCCGAGCGCCACTACGCCCGCTACGGGGCGGTCAAGCCGGGTCGCGAGGCCCGCTGAGCCGCTACGGCTCGATCACGTTGGCGGGGTTCGGCCGCTCGGCAGGCGGGGCCTGGCTGTAGTCCCCGAACGGCCCGTCACGCCGCGTGATCGCGCTCTCGACGCCCTCGCGTTCGGCGAGCTCGACGAACTCGAGGCCCTCGGGGATGTTGCGCATCAGGCCGTCGAGGATCGGCCCGATCAGCTGGGTGCTGGCGAGTCCCATGTTCTCGTAGGCCTGGTTGACGATCAGCTTCATGGCCGCGAGCTGTCCCGGTGGCAGGGTCGCCAGCCGCTCCGCCTCGCGCGCCACCACCGCCTCGAGCTGCTCGAACGGGACGGCCGCGTTGATGAGCCCGACCTCGGCCGCCTCGAGGCCCGACAGCGGCTTGCCGGTGAGCGCGTACTCCTTCGCCTTGGTCAGACCGAGCCGGTAGATCCACATCCCGCTCAGGTAACAGCCCCAGGCGCGGGAGTAGGGGGTGCCGATGCGGGCGTCCTCGGAGGCGATCACCAGGTCGGCGCACAGCGCCATGTCGCTGCCGCCGCCCACACACCACCCGTGCACCTGTGCGATCACGGGCTTGGGTGAGCGCCACAGGCTCATGAACTTCGGGACCGGTCCGATGCTGGCGGTGGTCGCCGCCACGAAGTCCTTGCCGGGATCCCAGCGGCCGTTGGTGGTGAGCATCTCGTCCCAGTGGTGAAAGCCCTCCCCGAAGTCGAAGCCGGCACAGAAGGCGCGCCCGGCGCCCCTCAGCACGATCACCCTCACCCGCTCGTCGGCGACGGCCTGCTCGACCGCGGCCTGGAGCTCGTCGGGCATCGGCGGCACGATCGTGTTGAGGCGCTCGGGGCGGTTGAAGGTGATCCTCGCGACCCGCTCGTCCCGCTCGTAGATCAGCGTCTGGAAGGACATCTGTGGCGATGCTATTGCTCGGAAGCGTCCGGTGAGCGCGCCGGGCGGCGCGATCGCTCAGGAGCGTCCGGAAAGGGCGTCCAGCAGCGCCGCCCCGCGTGACGGGCGCCCGGTGAGGCGCTCGCCGCGGTCGGCCAGGCGGTAGAGCGCGTAGGTGCCCCGGATGGCGGCCCAGCGCAGCGGCTCGGGCTCCCAGTTGCGGGGCGGGCGCGCCGCAACCCACGGCATCCGCGTCAGCGCGGAGTCCTGCCCGAGCAGCAGATCCCGCAGGGTGCGGGCCGCGAGGTTGGAGGCGGCGACTCCCTCGCCGACGTAGCCGCCCGCCCACGCGAGGCCGCGGACCCGGTCCGCCCCCACCGACACACACCAGTCGCGCGCCACCCCGAGCACCCCCGACCACGCGTGCGCGAGCTCCAGCTCCCGCGCCGGCGGGAACATCTCCACCAGCTTCGCGTGCAGGGCTGTGACGGTGCGAGCGGGCGTGCCTCCCCCGCCGCCGGTGCGCGAGCCGAAGCGGTACGGCACGCCCCGTCCCCCGATCGCGATCCGCCCGTCGGCGGTGCGCTGCAGGTACACGTACACGTGGGCCTCGTCCGCCAGCAGCTCCTGGCCCGACCAGCCGATCTGCGACCAGGCCTGCGCCGCCAGCGGCTCGGTCACGATCATCGAGCTGTTGACCGGCGCCAGCGCACGGCGCTGGCCCCGCAGCGAGGCCGTATAGCCCTCGGTCGCCCGCACCACCCAGCGCGCCTGGACCGCACCGGCGGGCGTCTCCGCGAGATGCGGTCCGATCAAGAGCACGGGCGTGTGCTCGTAGATCTGCACCCCGAGCGACGCGACGGCGTCCGCCAGCCCCCGCACCAGCCTCGCCGGGTGCACGCGCGCCACGTGCGGGGTGAAGGTGGCCGCGCACGCGCCCTGCACGTGGACGCGATCGCTCAGCTCCCGCGCCGACAGCGCCCGCAGGTCCTCCTCGCCGATGCCGCGACCACGGGCCGCGCGCAGCAGCTCACGCTGTCGCGCGGCCTGGGCGCGCCCGATCGCGACGCCCAGCTGACCGCTCTTGACGTAGTCGGCCTGCACATCGTGCTCGCGCAGGAACGCGCCCACCTCCTCGACCGTGGCGAACATCTCCCGTTGCAGGGCGTCCAGCGCCCGGCTGCCGGAGCGCTGCTCGTAGCGGCGGGCGGCTCCGGCGAAGAACCCCGACACCCACCCGCCGTTGCGCCCCGAGGCCCCGTAGCCGGCGACGTGCCGCTCGAGCACCGCGATCCGCAGGTGGGGGGCGGCGCGCTTGAGGTAATAGGCACTCCACAGCCCGGTGTAGCCGGCTCCCACGATCGCGACGTCGACCTCGAGCGGTCCGCCCAGCGGTTCCCGCGCCGGAGCCGGCGCTCCGAGCGTCTGCCACCAGAATCCGAGCTGCGCCGCGCGCACGACCGCGAGCGTAGCCCGCCGGAGTGGGGCTATGATCGCCGCAGGCGGCACGACCGCAGAGCTTCACTGGCCAGGCGAGATCGGGGAGGGACACACTATGGAGGCGGCAGTCACCCACGGCGGAAAGGCGCGGACGGCGGCCGAAGCGCCGACCCTCGCGCACGCGTTTCGCATAACTGCGGCCGAGCGCGCCGACCAGGTCGCGATCCGCACCAGGGAAGACGCCTTCTCGATCACATGGGAGAAGCTGCGCGAGCGCGTCGACGCTCTCGCCGGAGGGCTCGACCGCCTCGGCCTGAAGCGCGGCGACACGCTCGCGCTGATGCTCGGCAACCGGCCCGAGTTCCACATCTGCGACCTCGCCGGGATGATGCTCGGCGCCACCCCGTTCTCGATCTACAACACCTACACCGCCGAGCAGATCCGCTACCTCGTCACCGACGCCGGGTCGCGGATCCTGATCTGCGAGCAGCAGTACCTCCCGCGTGTGCTCGAGGCACGCGAGGGGCTGCCCGACCTCGAGCACGTGATCGTCGTCGACGGGGAGGCCCCCGAGGGCACCCTGGCGCTGTCGGAGGTCGAGGGCTCCAACCCCGGCTTCGACGTCGAGTCCCGCGTGGCCGAACTGCAGGGGAACGACCTGCTGACCCTGATCTACACCTCGGGGACCACCGGCCCGCCGAAGGGGGTCCAGCTGATCCACCGCAACCTGCTGGCGGCGATCGAGGGGCTCGACGAGCTGATCGAGTTCCCCGAGGACGGGCGCGTGATCTCGTGGCTGCCGAGCGCCCACGTGGCCGAGCGCAACGCCCACCACTACCTCCCGATCGTGTTCGGCCTGCAGATCACCTGCTGCGACGACCCCCGCCAGGTGCTCTCCTACCTGCCGGAAGTGCGCCCGAACTGGTTCTTCGCGGTGCCCAGGATCTGGGAGAAGCTGAAGGCGGGCCTGGAGACGATGATCGCCGGCCAGCCCGAGGAGCAGGCCGCCAGGACGCGCGCCGCGCTCGACGCGGGGATCAGGAAGGTGCGCCTCGAACAGGCGGGCGAGGAGGTTCCCGCCGAGCTCGCCGAGGAGGTTGCCCGGGCCGATGAGGAGATCTTCGCCGGCCTGCGGGCGATGCTCGGGCTCGACCAGGTCGAGGCCATCAACGTCGGCGCCGCGCCCACCCCGGTCGAGGTCCTCGAGTTCTTCCACGCCATCGGCCTGCCGCTGGCCGAGCTGTGGGGCATGAGCGAGACGTGTGGCGCCGGCAGCGTCAACCCGAAGGACAAGATCAGGATCGGCACCGTCGGGCCGCCGGCGCCGGGGGTGGAGCTCAAGCTCGACAGCGACGGCGAGGTGCTCGTGAAGTCCGACGTCGTGATGGTCGGCTACCGCAACCTCCCGGACAAGACCGCCGAGACCTTCACCGAGGACGGCTGGCTGCGGACCGGGGACATCGGCGAGTTCGACGAGGAGGGCTACCTGAAGATCGTCGACCGCAAGAAGGAGCTG
>DATJBO010000049.1:0-2498 GCA_035515315.1 Solirubrobacteraceae bacterium | reverse complement strand
CTCCTCGAACGGGTCACCCACCTGGACGGTGGGGCGCATGTCGGGCGCGGTCCCTTCCTCGCCCGAGAGCTCGGCCGAGGCGAGCACCGAGGCACCGCCGATGCCGTCGCGTCCGGTGGAGGCGCCGAACAGCACCACCAGGTTGCCGGGGCCGCTGGCGGCGCTGCGGATCAGCTGCTCGCGACGTGCGAGCCCCAGCGCCATCGCGTTGACCAGGCAGTTGTGCTCGTAGGGGGCCTCGAAGTAGACCTCTCCCCCGACGGTGGGGACGCCGATCGAGTTGCCGTAGTGCCCGATCCCGCCGACGGCCCCGTCGAGCAGGTAGCGGGCGCGGTCCCCGGCCGCCGCCGAGGGCTCCCCGAAGCGCAGCGAGTCGAGCACGGCGATCGGCCTGGCGCCGAGCGCGAAGATGTCGCGCAGGATCCCGCCCACCCCCGTGGCGGCGCCCTGGAACGGCTCGACCGCGCTCGGGTGGTTGTGGGACTCGACCTTGAAGGCGCACACGAGCCCGCCGGGAAGGGTGACGGCGCCGGCGTTCTCGCCGGGGCCCAGGGCCACGTGCTCGCCCTCGGTTGGAAGCGTGCGCAGCAGCAGCTTGGAGTGCTTGTAGGCGCAGTGCTCGCTCCACATCAGCGAGTACACGGCCAGCTCCACCTGGTTGGGCGGGCGGCCCTGCTTCTCGCACACCAGCTCGTACTCGCTGGCGGTGAGCCCGAGCGCGAGCGCGTCCTGCAGCGTGGGGACCCCGGCTCCAGGCCGCAGGGCCGTGCCCTCAGGCAAGCGCCCCCTCCTTCGCCAGGCGCATCGACTGGAAGATCTTCAGGCCGTCGGTCGAGCCGCCGATCAGCTCGTCCACCGCGTGCTCGGGGTGGGGCATCAGCCCGAACACGTTCCCGACCTCGTTGCAGACCCCGGCGATGTCGGCGACCGAGCCGTTGAAGTTGTCTCCCGGTGCGTAGCGCAGCAGCACCTGACCATTCTGTTCGAGCGCGTCGAGTGTCGGGGGATCGGCGTGGTAGCGCCCCCACGCGTGCTTGACGGGGATCCTCAGGAGCTGCCCGGCCTGCAGGCCGTGGGTGAAGGCGCTCTCGGCGCGGACCACCTCGAGCGAGGCCTGGCGGGAGGTGAAGCGGCGGTTGGCGTTGACGAGCAGCGCGCCGGGGAGCAGGCGGGCCTCGCACAGCACCTGAAAGCCGTTGCAGATCCCCAGCACCAACCCGCCGGCGGAGGCGAACTCCAGCACCGCGTCCATCGCGGGGGAGAAGCGGGCGATCGCGCCGGCCCGCAGGTAGTCGCCGTAGGAGAAGCCGCCGGGGACGATGACCGCGTCGGCCCCCCTGAGGTCCCGCTCGGCGTGCCATACCAGCTCGGCCTCGCCGACCAGGCCGGCGGCGTGCACGGCATCCCGGTCGTCGCAGGAGCCGGGGAACTGGATGACGGCGAACTTCACCTGGGCCGTCAGGCGGGCGCGTCCAGCAGCTGGACCTCGTAGTCCTCGACCAGCGGGTTGGCGAGGAGCTTCTCGCACATCGCGTCCAGCTGCTCCGGGTCGGCCACGTCGAGCTCGATCAACCGCCCGACGTGGACGTTGGCGGCGCCGGCGAACCCGAGCGCAGGCAGGGCGCGCTCGACGGCGGCTCCCTGGGGATCGAGGATGCCGGCCTTGGGCCGGACCAGGACGCGGGCCCTCACCCGGCGCTCCTGCGCAGCCACGCCTCGAACGGCTCGCCGGTGATGCGCTCGTAGGCCTCGACGTAGCGGGCGCGGGTGCCGGCGACCACATCCTCGGGAATCGGTGGGGCGGGCGGCTTCTTGTCCCAGCCCTGAGCCGAGGCCCAGTCGCGGACGTACTGCTTGTCGAAGCTCGGCTGGCCCCGCCCGACCTCGTAGTCCTCGGCCGGCCAGTAGCGCGAGGAGTCGGGCGTGAGCACCTCGTCGCCGACGACCAGCTCGCCGTCCTCGTCGAGCCCGAACTCGAACTTCGTGTCGGCCAGGATCACGCCGCGCTCGCGCGCGTGCTCGGCCGCGAATGTGTACAGCTCGACCGCCACGTCGGCCACCCTGCGCATCAGCCGGCGGTCGCCGACGAGCTCGGCGGCGCGGTCGAAGTCGATCGCCTCGTCGTGCCCCTCGGTCGCCTTGGTGCTGGGCGTGAAGATCGGCTCGGGCAGCTGCTCGGACTCCTGGAGGCCCTCGGGCAGCTCGATCCCCGACACGCTGCCGGTGGCCTGATAGTCCTTCCAGCCCGAGCCCGTGATGTAGCCGCGTACGACGCACTCGACGGGAAGCATCCGCAGCTCCTTCACGACCAACGCCCGGCCGCGCTCGGAGTCGGGGACGTCCTCGGTCGCCGAGAGGAGGTGGTTGGCCACGATGTGACGGGTCTGCTCGAACCAGAACACCGACAGCCCGGTGAGCACCTTGCCCTTGTCGGGGATCGGCGTGGGATGGACGGCGTCGTAGGTGGAGATGCGGTCGCTGGCCACCATCAGCAGCCG
>DATJBO010000048.1:0-2543 GCA_035515315.1 Solirubrobacteraceae bacterium | reverse complement strand
TGTTTTCTAGGGAGAACTTTCGTGACATCTGGCTGGTGGGAGTGGGGATTTGGGCGGAGAAGGTGGTATCGGGGGAGAAGGCAAAAAAAGGGGCCCCTCGGGCCCGCACGCGCAGAACGTCTGCCTGGACTCGCTCCGCGTCGTTATCGTCTCGAGGTCTCCATTTCTTGAGCGGCGCGAACAGCGGATCCAGCGCCAGCTTCGGGCTACCCCGCGTCGCAGTTCGAATATAGCAGAGGGCATGTCGGCCCCCCGCGCTTGCAGGCGCGCTGTCGCAGGATTTTAACGGCGTGCGGAGGACGGCCGGGAGGGCCGTGGCGAGGGGGCTCGCGGCGGTCCCGCCAGGCTCCGCCGCGCGGGCTCCCGGGGCTAGGCGCCCAGCGGCTCGACACCCGTCTCGCCAGCCGCCGCGGCGCGCTCGGCGGCGCCCTCCTCGCTGCGCAGGCGCGGGCTCTCCGCGCGCATCAGGAGCACGCAGGGGATCAGCGCAAGCGCGGAGAGGCCGAGCGACCAGGTGTACGCGGTGCCAAACGCCGCGGCTACTTTCGCCGGCGTGTGGACGGCGCCGCTCGAGCGCTGCAGCACGACCGCGAGCACGGCCGTCCCGATCGCCCCGCCGAGGCGCTGCACGACGTTCAGCTGGGGGGTGGCGTCGGAGAGCTGCTCCGGGCGCATGGCGGCGAACGCGACCGACATCGCCGGCACGAACGCCAGGCCGATGCCGACGCCACGCACCAGCAGCGCGATCGAGATCGCGAGGATCGAGGTGGTGGTGCCGATGAAGCACAACGGGATCGTCGACAGGCACAGCACGCTCACCCCCGCGAGCGCCAGGCGGCCGCCGCCGAGACGTTCGGTCAGCCGGCCGGTGACCGGCATCACCAGGAGCATCCCGAGCCCCTGCGGTCCGACCAGCAGGCCGGTCACGAGCACGCTCTCCCCGCGCACCTCCTGGTAATAGAGGGGCACCAGGATCATCGCCCCGAACAGCGCCGCGCCGAGCCAGAAGGTGGTCGAAGACGCGGCCGCGAAGACCCTGTTGGCGTAGAGGCGCACGTCCAGCAAGGGGCGCTCGACGCGCAGCGCGTGCAGGCAGAAGACGACAGACAGCACGAGCCCGACGAGGATCGGGACGAGCACGTCCGGCGAGCCCAGGCTCGCGCCGTTGCCGAGTTCGCTCAGGCCGTAGACGGTCGCTGCCGAGCCAGCCGGCAGCAGCACCAGACCGAGCACGTCGAGCTTGCCGGCGGGACCCGACTCGGTGTGGGGAATGATGCGCCAGCCGGCGATGAACGCGATCACGCCGATCGGCACGTTCACGAGGAAGATCCACGACCAGTGCAGGTTCTGCAGGATCAGGCCGCCCACCACCGGCCCCAGGATCGGGGCGAGCATTGCCGGCATCGAGACGATCGGCATCACCCGCCCGACCCGCTGGGGACCGGCGACCTGGGCCATGATCAGCATCGCCAGGGGCATGATCATGCCGCCGCCCGCGCCCTGCAGGACGCGGAACAGCACGAGCGCAGTCGTCGTCGTCGCCGTCGCGCACAGCGCCGAGCCGGCGGTGAACAGCACGAGCGAGGTCATGTACACACGCTTGGCGCCATAGCGCCGCGCGGCCCAGCCGGTCACCGGGATCACCGCCGCCAGCGACAGCAGGTAGCCCGTGATCACCCACTGGATTTCGGAGATCGAGCTGTGCAGCTCGCTCCCGAGCGTATGCAGCGCGACGTTGACGATCGTCGTGTCGAGGATCGACATCACCATGCCGAGGATCACCACGCCGGCGATCCGCCACACGTAGGGCTCGATCCGCGCCCGCTCGTCGGCGACCGGGGCGCCCGTCTGGCTGGCGGCGCTCACGATGGCGACGTTAGTCGCCCACGGAGCGGTTATGAAGTCCTCGGCCGCGGGCGGGCGACCTTGGCGCCGGCAGCCCCGGTCGTCTCCCCGGCCAGCCGCTCGGCCTCCGCGCGGGCGCGCTCGAGGTCCCCGTCGGCCTTCACGCCGACGACCCGCGCGTCGCGGAGACGGGACGTGAAGGCCCAGCGTTCGCGGACGCTCGCGGGGCTGCCGGGCATGCGCGCCTCGAGCGTGACGAGGGCGAGCACCACGCCCCCACCGAGGTCCTCCCCGTGCCATTCGGCGAACTCCTGGCGCTCGTAGGCGCCGACCTGCATCGAGCTGCGCAGCAAGGCGACGTTGTCCGCGCCCGCGGCGGGCCCCGGGGGGGTCGGTCTGCTGTCGGAGGCGGACACGGCGGCGGTCAGCTGACCGCGGCCGCTACCAGCGGTAGTGGGCGAACGCCTTGTTCGCCTGGGCCATACGGTAGATGTCGTCCTTGCGCTTGTAGGCGGAGCCCTGCTGGGAGAGGGCGTCGAGCAGCTCGTTGGCCAGGCGCTGGGCCATCGTCTTCTCGCGGCGCTGTCTGGCGAACTCGACCAGCCAGCGCACCGCCAGCGTGCGGGCGCGGCGGGCGGGGACCTCGACCGGGACCTGGTAGGTGGCCCCGCCGACCCGCCGGGAGCGGACCTCGAGCG
>DATJBO010000047.1:0-13517 GCA_035515315.1 Solirubrobacteraceae bacterium | reverse complement strand
GAGCGGTAACCCTCGCCGTTGATCCCGGTGTGATGCACGAACAGGTCCTTGTCGCCGTCATCTGGGGTGATGAAGCCGAAACCCTTGTCGTCGCTGAACCACTTGACGGTGCCGGTTGGCATTGTGCGGACTCCTCCACGGTATGTGCGTGCTGCTACGCGGAGGATGCTGTTAGGAGCTTCGACCTGCGAGCGCTTGCACTGCTTTCGCCGGGCCTCGAGGGCTCGGCCATTCGCCCTGACCGTAGCACGTCGCCACGAGGCCATGTTGTCGAGATGTTGAGCGGGCGGCCGCCCCTCGGTGCGGCCACGCGGGCTGCGCGGGCCTCTAGGCTGCCCGTGATGCCCGCCGAGGAGCCGTCCGCAGAACCCCCAGAGCCGGCTCCGGGGACGCTCGAGCGCGTGTTCCCGCCGGGGCCGCCGGCGCCCGTCGCAGAGCTGGTGCGCTGGATGGCACTGCGGGAGCGGCCACGCGAGGAGCGCCCCGTCCCGTACGTGATGCTCAACATGGTCAGCACGCTCGACGGGCGCGCGACGCTGGGCGGACACTCCGGGCCGATCAGCTCGCGTGCCGACCGGGAGCTGTTCCACGCCCTGCGCGCCGCGGTCGACGGGGTGCTGGTGGGGGCGGGCACGATCCGCGCCGAGCGCTATGGACGGATGATCCGCGACAGCGACGTGCGCGCGGAGCGGCTCGCCCGGGGCATGCCGGAGGAGCCGCTCGCGTGCATCGTCTCCGGACGGCTGGAGCTTCCGGATGACATCGGCCTGCTGCAGACCGAGGCCGCGCGGGTGGTGGTGGCGACCTCCTCGCCGGCCAGCCTGCCGCCGGTCCCGGCCCGGGTCACCTACCTGCGCGGCCCCGGCGACGGGCGGCTGGAGCTGGCCGGCGCACTGGCGGAGCTGCGATCGCGCTACGAGGTCCGTACCCTGCTGTGCGAGGGCGGACCCCACCTCGCGCGCGAGCTGCTGGGGGAGAACCTCGTGGACGAGCTGTTCCTGTCGCTGTCGCCGCTACTGGCCGGGGGCGAGCCGACCACCGGGGAGGCACTGAGGATCCTGGCGGGCGTCGAGCTGCAGCCGCCCGCGCAGCTGGAGCTGATCGGCATGCTGCGCGAGGGCTCGTGGCTGTTCCTGCGCTACAGGGTGGCCTCGGAGGAGCGCGTCTGACGGGACACCACGTCGAGCAGCTCGCTGGCCAGCTGGCGCCCCTGGGCGGTGACCCGCGGGGTCGCCGAGATGCGCACGACCACCTCGTCGCCGTCGAGCTCCTCCAGGGTGATCCGCGGAGCTTCGCGCAGCGGCGTCTGTAGCTCGCGCTCGAGGATCTCCTGCAGGTCGCCGGGGGTCATACCGGCGCGCAGGCGCGCGCGCAGGTTCACCCCCTCCGGCTCGTGCAACGGCAGCACCGCCACGTTCAGCACCACGCTGTTGGGCACCATGATCGAGTCCTCGCCGCTCGCGAACGTCGTGTACAGCAGCCCGAGCGAGCTGACGGTGCCCTCCAACGTCCCCGCCAGCGGCCCGCCCTGCAGCCGGACCCGCTCGCCCACCCGGAACGGGCGGGCGCTCAGCAGGACCGTCCCGGCGAACAGGTTCCCGAGTGTCTGCTGGGCAGCGAGCCCGACGATCACAGCTGTGAAGGCGCCCCCGAGGGCGAGCGTGCGGGCCTGGATCCCCGCCACCCGCAGCGCCACGATCAGCGCCACCAGCACGGTCACAAGGCGCACCAGGAAGCCGACCGTTCCCGCCGTGGCCGGGTCGAGCCGCCTGAACAGGGGTGGCCCGAGCACGCGCCCGAAGTCGCGGGCGAGGGCCCAGCCGAGGATCACCAGAGCGATCACCACTACCACCGTCACGGGCGTTTCCAGCGCCGGTTCCAGCACCTTGTGGGCGGGGTGCCCGTGGTGGGCAGGCTCGGTCGTGCCGAGCAGGCTCACGCGGTGGTCGTAGAAGACCACGACGGCCACGAACAGCGGCACGAGCAGCAGCGCCTCCACCCGCGCCCGCTTGACCGCGCGACGGTCGAGCTGGCGGATCAGGCCGACCTCCCGCCACGCTTGGCTGCGGGTCTCAAACATCTTCTGGGGGGTTCTGGGCATGGGCATTCCGACTTCAATGATGCGCAACCTCGCCGCTGGACAAACCTGTGCGACGGCGATCGCAGGCCGCGCGAGGACTCGGGTCGGGCTCAGGCGGGCGGCCTGCGCGCCGCGAGGATCACCGACACGGACCCCAGGCGAGGGTAGCGGCGGCGCATGGCCTGCGGCCAGATGCGCCCTTTGCTGAAAGAGATCACGTCGGCTCCCGCATATGCCGGCGGCTCCACCAGCAGGCCCTCCTCCGCGAGGATCCGCGCGCTCACGTGCGGCAGCGCCGGGGAGAGATGAGGGTCATAGCCGGGGCGGAAGCTCGTGAGCGTCCCCTTCGTGGCGAGCTCGAGGCGGTGGCGCAGGGTGGCCACGTTGGGGGTGCTGAGCACGAGCCAGCCGCCCGGCGCGAGTGCGCCGGCAGCCGCGCGCAGCGCGCTCCACGGGGCCTCGAGGTGCTCGATCACCTCCACGAGCAGCACGCGGTCGGCCGCCGCCGTGCCGGACAGCTCCTCCCCGGGGCGGACCTCGAACCCGACGTCGGCGCGCAGGTCCTCGTCGAGCCAGTCCAGCGAGTCGATCCCCCGCAGCTCGGCGGGCGCCCACTCGTCGCGCACGCGCCGCAGCAGGTCTCCCCGCCCGCACCCCACGTCCAGCCAGCGGAGCCCCCGCTCGGGGCGGGCGGCGGCGAGTGCGGCCGCGATGATCTCCTCGTTGGAGGCGCCACCGGAGGCCAGCTGGCTGGCGCGGCTCTCGTCGCTGCCGCGGCTCTCGTCGCTGGCGCGGCTCTCGTCGCTGCCGTCCATCTCAGGTCGTCGTGTAGATGACCATCGCTCCGCCGAACACGAGGCCGTAGATCGCGAACGGGATCAGCGTCCTGGTCTTGAACCAGCGCACCAGGAATGCGACCGTGAAGACGGCGGTGACGGCGGCGGTGACGCACGCCACCAGCGCCTGCCCGCGGATCCCGTTGCCGAGGTGGCCGAGCACGTCGGGCAGCTTGAAGATCCCCGCCGCGAGGATGATCGGGGTAGCCAGCAGGAACGCGAAGCGGGCCGAGTCGCTGTGGTCCAGCCCCCGCGCCAGGCCCGCCCCCATCGTGATCCCGTCGCGGCTGATCCCGGCCACCAGCGCCGCCGACTGGGCCGTGCCGATCACGAACGACTCGCGGTACTCGAGCGTGTCGAGCTCGCGCCCGCCGTCGGGCTTTGCCCCCTCGCGGATCGCCAGTTCGCGGACCTCGGCTTTGCGCCGGAACCACTCGGCCCCCAGCAGCAGCAGGCCGTTGACCATCAGGAAGATCGCGGCGACCTCGGGCTTGGCGGTGAGCGTCCGCAGCTGGTGCTCGAAGATCAGCCCGAGGAGGCCGGCGGGGATGCTGGCGATGATGATCAGCCACGCCAGGCGCTCGGTGGGCGTGCGCGCCCGGCGGGTGGCGAGCGTGTTGAAGAACGCACGGATGATCTCGACCCACTCGCGGCGGTAGTAGAACAGCAGGCCCAGGGCGCTGCCGACGTGGAGCATCACGACGAACGCCAGCCAGAAGGACTCGTCCTGCGACTGCGCGTGCACCAGCTCGTTCCAGCCGAACAGGGTCGGGAACAGCACCGTGTGGCCGAGGCTCGAGACCGGAAACAGCTCCGTGACCCCCTGCAGGAACCCCAGCACGACGGCCTGGAAGTAGGTGAGGGCCGAGCCCATGACGGCCGCGGCGAACGTCGTGGTCGCGGCGAACGTCATCGCCGCGCAGCTTATTGGCTGCACCACCCGCCACCCGCGACCCGGGGGCGAGCGGATCGTGAGGATCTTCACAAGGAGTTCACGAGATCGTCGCCGGTTGGTCACAAAAGAGCGCTCTTTGCGGTGAACCGTTTAGTCATGTCCCGCAGGACGGAGCCGAAGGGAGTGATCGCGGTCGCGATCCACGACGTGGAGCCGGCCACCTGGGAGCGCTGCGCGCTGATCCGGGACTGGCTGGACGATCATGGGGTGGACCGGGTCACGTTGCTGGTGATCCCCGCCCGCGACCTGCACCCGCTCGGCGAGCGGAGCCCGGGGATGAGCGCGTGGCTGCACGAGCGGCGCGACGTCGGCGACTCGATCGCCCAGCACGGCTTCTTGCACGAGCCGTTGGGCGCCGATCACGCGGGTGGCCGCGGGCTGCGCGGGCTGGGCCGTCGCCGCAGCGAGTTCTCCGGCCTGGACGAACGCGAGGCGCGCCGCGCGGTCGACGCCGGCTGGCGTGTCCTGAAGCTCTCCGGGAACGAGCCCGACGGGTTCGTCGCTCCCGGCTACACCTACACACGCCAGCTGCTTCGCGTCCTGCCCCTGCGCTTCCGGTGGTGGGCAACGCTGCTGCACGTGCGGGCGTGCGCCGCCGGGCCGGCGCCCGCGGGGTCGCTCGATGGTGCCCTGGCTCCTGCCTGGGGAGCTGGCTCCCGGGGCAGGCTCGGCGACGCCCTGGCCCCGTCGCTGATCCGCACCGGGGGGCGCCTCGCCGGCCGCGCCCTGCGCGTGGACCTGCACCCCGCCACGCTGCAGCGCCCGCGCGAGATGCTCGCGCTCGAGTCGCTGCTGGCCCGTGAGAGCGCCAGGCGCAGGCCCGTGACGCTCGGGGAGGTCTCCTACCCGAGCGCGTTGAAGATCGACGGCGCGAGCGGCGTCACCGCCGAGAGGCCGGCGTAGCCGAGCCGCCCGACGCCGAACAGGTCCTCGATCGTCGCCAGTAGCGAGAAGTGGTTGTACGCTTCCTCGCTGCTCGCGGGGCCTTTGATGAACGGCGACAGGAGCAGGGCGCCGACCGCCCCGCCACCGAGGGGGCGCCCGGTGGGCCCGATCCCGCCAGCGCCGAGGTTGGGGAAGGGGGGCTGTCCGCAGCACGAGCTCGAGTCCCCGAATTCGCCTCCCGCAGGGGCCTCGTCGGTCGTGATCACGAGCAGGCCGTTCTGCCTGTAGGCGCGTGAGGCGAGGATCTCGGGTACGACCCGGCGCAGGAAGGATTCCGTCCCGGCGGGCCCGGCCGCGGCCCCCGGCGCGCACGGCGTGGGAGCCGCGTCGTGACAGAGGCCGGGGACGATGTAGGAGAGGCTCGGGGCCTTCGCGGGATGGGCGAGGTCGCGCTCGAGCCGGCCGATGCCCGCCTCCGAGCGGGCGCACGCGCCGGAGGCGGTCAGTGACTGGAAGTAGGCGAACGGGTTGCGGTAGGTGGCGTACGGCCCCGCGCCGGAGGCCGGTGGCGCGCTCGCCCCGGCTTCGGTGCCGGCGGGCGCCGTGGGGTCGGCCTGTCCGAGCGCCGGGTGCGAGCAGGCCGGCACGGAGCCGGGCCCTTCGGCGACCCCTTCCAGGTATGCCCGCCAGCGCAGGTGGCGAGCTTCGAGCTGGCCCGGGAGCGTCGGCGCCGAGGCGGGATACACGCACCCGGTGCCGAGCACCTGGCCGTCGGAGCCGGCGCCGGCGGGTTCGATCGGCGTGTAGGAGGGGCAGTCGGCGGCCGTCTGCGGCGTCGGCCCCTGGCCGCTGATGAGCGCGACGCCGTCGGGGAGCTCTTGGTGGGCCACGGCGTCGTATTGCGACAGCAGCGCGCCTTTTGGCTCTAGCTGCCTGACCAGGTAGGCCGCCTTGGATTCCGGTCCGAACACGGCGGCATACGGCTGGTCGGACAGGACCACGAGGAACACGTGCTTGATCGCGGGAAGCGTCTTAGGCGGCGGCACCGGCGCGGGCGCCGGCGAGCGCTTGGCAGCGGGCGCGCTCCCGCCGCCCGAGGCGCGTGAGGAGCCGCCGCCCGCGTGCCCGGAGGTGGCCGGGGCGGGCGCTTCGGGCGTCGGTGCCTGTTCGGCCGGAGGGGCCTCTTCGCCCTGTGGCACCGGGGCGGCGGCCGCCGGGGACGGAGCACGCGTCGTGACGATCACCTTCACGGGGACCCCCGCATCGGCGAGCGCGGCCTGCTGGACGGAGTCGCGCGCGGCCCTGCCGATCAGCACGCCGAAGCCCAGGAACACAAGCACGAGCACCGCCATCACCTTCCGCGGCGGCAGCCGGACTCGCTCCAGGGTTGGTCGCGGTAGCCGCCTCACCGTCCGTTCTGGGCGGGGTCTGCGAACGTGCTCGGCTGCTCCTCCATCAGCCGCTCCCCGCACTGCCAGCAGAACTGCGCTCCGTGGCTGTGGGGGGCCGAGCAGGACGGACAGCGCGAGCCGGCGAGGGCCTCGGGCGAGCTCAGCAGCCGCTCGACCTCCGCGAGCTCGGCGTCGCGTTCCTGCAGCACCGCCGCCCGGCGCATGAGCACGTCGAGGCGGAAGTGGTCGCGGATGGCCATCTCATAGGTCAGGCCGCCGAGGTCCCAGTGCAGCTCGGCCACCTCCTGGGCCAGTGCCTGGCGCCGGCGCTCGAGCGCCAGGCGCGTGTCCATCGATTCGCGCAGGGGGCCCAAGCGCCTAGCTCCCCCGGCCGCCCGCGTGGCTCATCCGGTTTCGACCACGTCGGGCAGGTTCTTGGAGGCTTCCACGTAGCTCTTTCCCTTGCCCTTCAAGCTTTTCAGAACGCTGGGCGGGGCCGGATGGCTGAGACTCGAGTGGACGTGCGAGGAGCCGCCCGAGGAGCCTCCGGCGCCCGAGGAGCTGCCCCCGCCCGCGCCGCCCGCGCCCGAGCCGCCGCCGGAGACGTGGATCACCTTCGAGCCGGGGAACTTCCCGCGCAGCCGCGCGAGTGCCTTCTGCGCCTGCGCGCCGGTGCGGAAGACGCCCGAGTAGATCACGTAGCCACCGGACGGGAGACTCGCGAAATCGCCGGAGTCGAGGGCTCCCACCGCGGGCGCCCCCTTGGCGGTGGCAGTCGTCTTGGCCGCCTGCACGGCCGCCACCGTGCTGGACGTCGGCAGGGTGCTCAGCTGCACCGTGTAGCCGCTGCGCGACGCCGGCCAGTCGCTGGTGAAGGTCCCTTCCGTGGCGGCGGCGCCGGGGCCGGCCGCCGGGG
The DNA here is from genome assembly GCA_035515315.1 of Solirubrobacteraceae bacterium. Lineage (GTDB taxonomy): Bacteria > Actinomycetota > Thermoleophilia > Solirubrobacterales > Solirubrobacteraceae > Palsa-744. The sequence continues at coordinate 6,454 of DATJBO010000047.1, read as the reverse complement.
CCGACTGCGTGATCACCTGCTCCTTGGCGGCCGCCGGTTTGGAGTTGCCGGCCCGCCCGATCAGCACGCCGACCCCCATCGCCAGCAGCAGCACCCCCACCCCGGCCAGCACTCCCAGGAGGTTGCTGCGCGGCGCCCTCGCGGCGTCCGGCGCCGGCGGCACGCCCGGCGGCGCGCTCGGGGGAGCGGACGGCTGCTCGGCGGTGCCGTCGGGGCGGCGCCCGAGCAGGAACGCGCTGATCGGCGCGAGCCGCTCACCGCACTCCAGGCAGTAGCGCTGGTCGGAGGCGATCGGGGCGTTGCACGCGCCGCAGCGGGCGCCGGGATCGAGCGCACCTGCGGTCTCGCCTGCTAGCGGTTCGGTGGACGGTTCGGTTGACACAGGCGAGCCCTCAGGTCGAAGGGTGATGGGCGGCCGGCTGTGGGCGCCCGCGGATCTTATGGTCCGATGCCCTTCGCTGCTCGGCGTGATCAAATTGTGAAGGGCGAGATCATGCGTCCCTGCCGCCCGGCGCAACACAGCGAATCGTTGACAGCGAGGGCGTGTTCCATCAGGGTGCGGCACGCCTGTGCCGAAAACTCAGAACGCCCACTCGAGGATGACCGCAAACGCCAGCCAAACCCCCCGTCCGCGCACGCGGGCGCGGCGGCGCGCCGGCGGGCTCGTCGCGCCGATCCTCGCCGTCGCCGCACTCGCGGCCTGGCTGCCGTCGGCGCTGGCGGCATCCACGGGTCCGCCCCAGGTCGCCACCGGGGGCGTCAGCCACGTGCGCGGGTCGACGGCCGAGCTCGAGGGCACCGTCGACCCCCACGGACTCCCGACCACCTACTTCTTCCAGTTCGGGCCGACCACGGGATACGGATCGTCCACCCCGCCCGCGGTGCTGCCGGCGGCCACCACGCGCATCAAGGTCGGCCAGATCACCGGCGGGCTGCAGCCCGGCTACCATTACCGGATCGTCGCCTACAACGGCGACTCCGGCGGCTTCGCGAGGGTCGGCAGGGACCGCGTGTTCGGCTCGAAATCGATCAAGCTCAGGTTCCACCTGCCGAAATCGCTGGAACCGATCCCCTACAAGCACTCGTTCGTGATCAGCGGATCCGTCAGCGGCATCGGTTCCGCCGGCGCGGGGGTCGTCCTCCAGGAGAGCCCCTTCCCCTACCTCGAAGAATTCACGACGGTCTCGGAACCCGTCACGACCACCTCCACGGGCGCGTTCAGCTTCCGCGTGTCCTCGCTGCAGACGAGCGCCGCGTTCCGCATCATCACGACCAGCCCGAAACCGCAGATCAGCAGCGTCGTCAAGCAGCAGGTGACCCCAGTCGTCACGCTGAAGGTGCACCACAGCTCCTCCCCGGGGCTCGTACGCCTGTACGGGACGATCACGCCGTCGGTCACCGGCGCCCGCGTGCTGATCCAGCTCAACAAGCCTGCCCGCCCCGGGAACACCGAAAAGACCTCGGAACGAACGAGCCGCTTCGCCACACAGTTCAGCACCACGGCACACAAGGCCACGAGGACGATGTCCCACTTCAGCACGGTCGTGAAGATCGTCCACAGCGGCCACTACCGGGCGTACGTGGCCCTGCGCAACAAGCCGCTGCAGTCGGGCGCAAGCCCGGCCCTCTCGCTGAAGGCCGCCCCCTCCAAGCAGAAGCGCGGCTGACCGCAGCTACTCGTTCGCGAGCGACTGGATCAAACCCCGCTCCAGCAGCAGCGTCATCACCCGGTCGACCTCTTCCTCGACCGTTTCGGTGTGGCTGCACAGCACCAGGTCCGGCTCCGCGGGCGGCTCGTAGGGGGCCCCCACGCCGGTCATGCCCGCGAGTTCACCCGAGCGGGCCCGGGCGTAGAGGCCCTTGGGGTCGCGCTCCTGGCAGAGCTCCAGCGAGGCGCTCAGGAAGACTTCGAGGAAGCCGAGCTCGGCGTCTCCGTGCATCGCCGCGGCGGCCCGGCGGTCGGCTTCGTACGGGCTCACCAGGCTCACGAGTGCGATCGTTCCCGACTCGGCGACAAGTTTCGCCACGTGCGAGGTGCGGCGCACGTTCTCGCGGCGCGCCTCCTCGTCGAACCCGAGGTCGCCGTTGAGGCCGTGGCGCAGGTTGTCCCCGTCGAGCAGGAATGCGGGCAGACCGGTTGCGATCAGGCGCTCCTCCACAGCGGAGGCGACGGTCGACTTGCCGGCCCCCGGAAGGCCCGTGAACCACACCGTGGCACCGGTGTGGCCGAGCATCGTCCAGCGCCGCTGGCGGGTCATCCGCGAGCCCTGCCAGCGGACGTTGGGGCTGCGCTCGGTCTTGGTCGTGGCCACCGGCCCTTCCGCCTCGGTGTCGAGGATCACGGCGGCGGCGACCGTTTCGTTGGTCGCCTCGTCGATCACGATGAGGCTGCCGGTGAGCCGGTTGCGCCGGTAGGAGTCGAACACCAGCGGGGAGCTGAGGCGCAGGTGGACGCGCGCGAGGTCGTTGAGGTGCAGCGTCTCGGCGGCCTCGTCGCGGTGCAGGGTCTCGACGTCGATGCGGTAGCGCACCTCGACGCCGCCCAGCATCGCGGTGCGGGTCGTGTGCTTGACCGCGTAGCGTCGCTGCGGGCTCAGCGGCTCCTCCGACATCCAGCACAGCAGGCACTCGAAGCTGTTGGAGACGGTCGGCTGGTTCTGCTTGCGCACGATCGTGCTGCCGCGCGAGACGTCGATGTCGTCGGCCAGCCGGATCGCCACCGACATCGCCGGGAAGGCCTCCTGCACCGGCCCGTCGTAGGTGTCGATCCCCTCGACGGTCGAGTGCTGGCCGCTCGGCAGCACGACCACCTCGTCGCCCGGCCGGATCACGCCGCCGGCGACCTGGCCGGCGTAGGCCCGGTAGTCGATGCCGCTGCTGGCCGGCGGGCGGATCACCCACTGCACCGGGAAGCGAACGTCGATCAGGTTGCGGTCGGACGCGATGTGGACGTGCTCGAGGTGGTACAGCAGCGGCGGGCCCTGGTACCACGGCATCGCCTCGGAGCGCTCGACCACGTTGTCCCCGAGCAGCGCGGAGATCGGGATGAACGTCACGTCGGGCATCTCCAGGCGCGCGGCGAAGCGATCGAAGTCCTCGACGATCGCGTCGAACACGCCCGCGTCGTAGTCGACCAGGTCCATCTTGTTGACGCACACCACGACGTGGGGGATCCCCAGCATCGAGCTGATGAAGGCGTGGCGCTTGGACTGCGCGACGACGCCCTTGCGGGCGTCGATCAGCACGATCGCCAGGTCGGCTGTCGAGGCCCCCGTGACCATGTTGCGCGTGTACTGCTCGTGCCCCGGGGTGTCGGCGATGATGAACCTGCGCTGGGCGGTCGCGAAGTACCGGTAAGCGACGTCGATCGTGATCCCCTGCTCGCGCTCGGCGCGCAGGCCGTCGGTCAGCAGCGACAGGTCGAGGAAGTCGTGGCCCATCCGCTGGCTCGTCTGCTCGACGTGCGCGAGCTGGTCGCTGAGCACCTGCTTGCTGTCGTACAGCAGGCGCCCGATCAGCGTGCTCTTGCCGTCGTCGACCGAGCCGGCGGTGGCGAACCGCAGCAGGTCGGAGGGCCGCTCCGTGAGCCTGCGGAAGGCGTCCCTGGCCCCCTCTGCGACGAGCGCGGCCCCGGGACGCTGGGCCGCTGCGGCGCCCCCGTTGCCGTTCGCGCTCCCATGGGTTCCCGAGGAGTCGTGCGCGCCCATCAGAGACATCTCCGTGCCTTGCGATCCCCGCCGCAGCTCATATCGCCGATCGGTAGTGGACGGATGCGGTCAATGGTTGCTCCCTATCTCTGAGCTCTGGGAACGGGCCGACCGGACCCGCCCGCCACCTCGCAGATGACGCCGATGCCTCGTTCTCGATGGTCCTCGGGTAGCTGAGATGGTAGCTCGCGGGCATCCGTGCTGATCCTCTTCGGCGGTCGTCGCGTCGCCGCGCGACTGTTCCCCGGAACATCCACGCCGACGGTCGGCGGCTTGTGCGGCGCGATTCAACAGTAGGGGGAGTGCACCAATTTTGCAAGCATCAGGCGCGGCCGGTCGCCGACGGGCACCGGGCGACCGCTCACGGTGCTCCGGTCTGGCATCCCCGGCGGGGGCCCCCATCCGTGGGCCGCGTGGACCTGCACTCAGCTGCTCGCCTACCGGACATGCCGAACGAAGGGTATCCTGGGGCTGCCAGGTTGCGGCCAGCCCCAGCGCCCGCACCGGGGCGAGGAAACCCGAGGCTTGGCCACCAGCACTAGCACAGCAACGCAGCCGGGGCTCGCTGAGGGCGGAGAGCAGCGGCAGGGTCCGCGTCCCTCTGCACGTGTCCTGATGATCGGAATGGGCTGGTTTCCCGCCACGCTCGGCGGGCTGAACCGTTATTACCGAGGTCTGTTCGAGCAACTCGATGAGGCGCGCGGCGTGGTCGTCGGGCCGGCCGGTGATGCGCCCTCGAGCGTCGCGGTGATGGCCGACGGGCGCAGCCCGCTCCCATACCGGTTGCTGCGGGTGTGGCTGGCGGCGAGGCGCGAGGCGAGGGGGTGTGACCTGCTCGACGCCCATTTCGCACTCTACGCGGCGGCGCCGCTGCTCTCCGGCACCGCGCGGGGACGCCCGATCGTGTTCCACTTCCACGGGCCGTGGGCCGACGAGAGCGCGGCGGCCGGAGATGCATCGCGCCTGCGGCACGCGCTGCGGGGGGCGCTGGAGAGGCGGGTACACGCTCGTGTCGACGTCCACGTGGTGATGTCCAGCGCCTTCCGGCGGGTGCTCGTGGAGCGCTACCGGGTGCGTCCCTGGGAGATCCACGTGATTCCACCCGGGGTCGCGCTCGAGGTGTTCAGCCCCGCAGATCGAGATCGCTCGCGCGAGCGCATGAAGCTGGCCCGGAGCGGGTTCGTTGCCGTCTGCACCAGACGGATGGTCGCGCGCATGGGGCTCGACGTGCTTATCGACGCGTGGGGGATCCTGCATCCAGACCTCCCGGACGGATCGGCTCTCCTGCTGATCGGCGACGGGCCGCTGAGGGAGGCGCTCGCCCAGAGGGTGGCGTCCTCGCGGCTGAAGGAGAGCGTCCACCTGCTCGGACGGGTCTCCGATGCGGAGCTGGTGGACGCCTACCGCGCCGCCGACGTGGCGGTGGTGCCCAGCGTCGCGCTCGAGGGCTTCGGACTTGTCGTGCTGGAGGCCGGCGCCTGCGGGACGCCGAGCATCGTCAGCGACGTAGGGGGGCTGGCGGAGACGACCGAGCTGCTCGATCCCTCGCTGGTGGTCCCGCCCGGAGACAGTGCCGCTCTCGCGCGGCGCCTGCTCGCAGCGCGGGCAGGTGACCTGCCGACGCGGGGACGGACCCGGAGCTTCTGCGCGGGCTACTCCTGGGGCCTGGCCGCGGAGCGACACGCGGACCTGTATCAGCGGCTGCTCGCGGGCCGGCGAGATGAGCGGGTCAGGGTGGTCTACCTCGACCACGTCGCCCGCCTCTCGGGGGGTGAGATCGCCCTGATGCGGGTGCTCCCGCGGATGGAGAAGGTCAACCCCCACGTGATCCTGGGCGAGGACGGGCCGCTCGCCGACCGGCTCGTGAAGGCGGGGGTCTCTGTCGAGGTGATGCCGATCGCGCCGTCGGCTCGGGACCTCCGCCGGGACTCGGTCGAGCTCGGGGGCGTGTCCGCCGGCACCGCTCTGCAGACGCTCGCGTACGTCGCACGCCTCGCGCTGAGGATTCGCAAGCTCGCCCCCGACTTGGTCCACACCAACTCCCTAAAGGCGGGCGTGTACGGCAGCCTCGCCGCCCGCCTCGCCCGGATCCCGCTCGTCTGGCACGTGCGTGACCGCGTCGCGGAGGACTACCTCCCGCCGGGAGCGGCGCGGGCGGTGAGAGCGATGGTGCGGACCCTCGCCAGCGGTGTGATCGCGAACTCCAGCGCCACCCTGGAGACGCTCGATCGCTCAGGGGACGCGCTGAGCTGGGTCATACCCGCCTCGGTCGAGCCGCCGGAATCAGCCGCTGCGAGGGAGGCGCGTCCGAGCCGCCCCGCGAGGACGTTCGGGATGCTCGGACGAATCGCGCCGTGGAAGGGGCAGGACCTGTTCCTGCGTGCTTTCGCCGAGGCGTTCCCGGACGGCGAGGAGCGGGCGGTGCTCGTCGGCACCACGATGTTCGGAGAGGAGGGCTATGAGCGCGAGCTCCACCAGCTGGTGTCGGCGCTCGGCCTCGGCGGGCGCGTGGAGTTTCGAGGCTTTCGTGAGGACGTCTGGCCGGAGCTCGCCAGTTTCGACGTGCTCGTGCACGCCTCGCGGATCCCCGAGCCGTTCGGCACGGTGGTGCTCGAGGGGATGGCGGCCGGCCTCGCGGTCCTCGCCCCTGATCAGGGCGGCCCGGCGGCGATCATCACCGACGGAGAGACCGGGCGCCTTTTCAGGAGCGGCGAGCGGGACTCGCTCGCCGAGGCGATGCGTTCCCT
>DATJBO010000046.1:0-2378 GCA_035515315.1 Solirubrobacteraceae bacterium | reverse complement strand
GGCTCGACGCCGGGGTGGTGGCCGAGGAATCTCAGCCTATCTTTCGTCCTGCCACCCTGAATGCCTTCCATCACCGGCTGGTACGACCCTGGCCCACGAGGCGGCGCGCTGCGCCTGGCCGCGCACAGCTACCTCCCGGGCCCTCGCGACCCAAGCCCGAGCCTGCCGGGACTGCGCCGCGGCGACCTCGTGGTGCTGGACGACGGGCGCGTGCGGACGGTGAACGGCCTGCCGCCGGAGAATCTCGCGGCGCGCCCGGAGTTCACCAGCCTCGGGGCGGTACATCCGGCCCGGCTCTTGAGGCTCGAGACGCCGCGCGCCTCCAGTGCCCGCACCGCCGATATCCAGCGCGCCGTCGACCTGGTCTGCCCGTTCGGGTTCGGGCAGCGGGCGCTCATCGTGTCGCCGCCCAAGGCCGGCAAGACGGTCATGCTGCAGGCGGTGGCGGAGGGCGTGGCGCTGGGGCATCCGGACGCCGAGCTGCTGCTGCTCCTGATCGACGAGCGGCCCGAAGAGGTGAGCGAGCTGGTGGACTGGGGCCGCGGGGAGGTCATCGCCTCGAGCTTCGACCTGCCGCACGAGCGGCACGTCGCCGTGGCCGAGATGGTGTTCGAGCACGCCCGGCGCCAGGTGGAGATCGGGCGCGACGTCGTGATCGTGCTCGACTCCCTGACGCGCCTGGCACGCTCGCACAACACCGCGGGACGCTCGGTCGGCCGCACCATGACCGGCGGGCTCGACGCCGCCGCGCTCGCCAAGCCCAAGGCCCTGTTCGGGGCAGCCCGCGCCGTCCCCGCGGGCGGGTCGCTCACCGTGATCGCCACGGCGCTCGACCAGACCGGGAGCCGGATGGACGACGTGATCTTCGAGGAATTCAAGGGGACCGGCAACGCCGAGCTCAGGCTCTCCCGCGAGCTGGCGGACCGGCGGCTCTATCCGGCGATCGACATCTCGGCGAGCGGGACACGGCGCGAGGAGCTGCTCGGCGAACCCGCCGAGGCGGCAGGGCGCCAAGTGCTCAGGCGGCGGCTCGCGGAACTGCCCCCCGCCCAGGCCGTCGAGATGTTGCTGGCGCTGATGCGGCGTTCGAAGACGAACGCCGAGCTACTGGCCAGCGTCAGCTAGCGGCCTCGGTGGGCCCCTCACGGGCACGCCCGTTTCCTCGCAGCACCGTCGACCTAGCGGTGGAACGCGGCTCGGGTCGCGGCCGCCGTGGCGCTGAAGAACTCCCGTGGTCGGATGAAGCCCCACTCGTTGAATGACAGGCCGTTGGCGACGGCCCGCCGGTAACCGAAACAGGCGAGATAGAGTGTGCGGATGTACATCACCGCCTCAAGCCGGTCGAGCTCCTCGTCGGTCGTCTCGATGTGTCGGCGGTAGGCGTTGACGACACCGTCGATGCGCTCCTGGTTCGGCTGACGGGGGTTCCACGAACCCGTGCCCCATATCAGGTACGCCAGGTCGGCGAGGCGCGGTCCGCGCCCGGACGCCTTCCAGTTGATCGCGACGGGCCCGTGCTTGCTCATGACGGCGTGATCGGGAGCGTGGAGGAGATTGCCATGCAGCAGGCCTTCCGGAAGGCCGTGACCGTCGTCGGCCGAGCGGACCAGGTCGCGAAGCCGCTCGAATCGCTGCCGCTCGGCGGGCGCGACCTTCGTGTCGACGGCGTCGAGAAACGACAGGGCAGCCAGCAGGTCCTGGCGTGGTGCCCCTTCACGGCTGGGGTCCTCACCACTCGCTCCACCGGGGCGGCTGACGGACTCGTCGTAGGGCAGCGCGTGCAGCCGCCCGAGCAGCTCGCCCATCATGGCGAACTTCGCGACGCCCTCGGGCAGCTGGACGCCTTCGACCAGGCGCGTCACCAGGACCGCACTGCCATCGAAGTCAGACACCGCATCATCGACCGCCAGGCGCTCCGCGGGGTAGTCCTGCCGCTCCAGGAACCGCAGGATGGCCGCATCGCCCTCGACACCGACACGCGGCCGAGCCGGAGGGAAGGCGCGGGCGACCCACGGCTCGCCGTCGTTGCGGTCGATGCGGAACACATAGGTCTTGTGCACACTGAGCTTGGTCGCCGCGACCGCGTCTACGCCGTAGCGATCCCGGAGATGGCCCAAAAGCCGCTCAGCATCCGGCTCGTGGTCCATTCGGGGACCGAGACCCTCGAGATCCGTCAGTGCTTCGGTGTAGCGCTGGCCAGTCTCCTCGGCATGGCGCCGTACGATCTTCTTGAAGCTGGCGTCCTTGGTCACAGACAAGCCCCCCCGTGACACCCTCGTCCCCCAGCGACGCGGTGTAGGAAGGTGCTCTGTGTCAGTGATGACCGAGAGGGCGAATCCCCTTCGCCAGCGGAACCCCGACTGGGGCGGATGCTCCAC
>DATJBO010000045.1:0-13090 GCA_035515315.1 Solirubrobacteraceae bacterium | reverse complement strand
GAGAGCGAGCGGCCGTGCATCGAGACCACCAGCGCCGCGTCGAGGCTCTGGCTGGCCAGCATGTCGGGAGCACCCCTCCAGATCGCCAGGTGCTCCTCGACGGTCGTTTCCATGAAGCCCCGTGGCAACCCCGTGTCCTCGTTGAGGCGGGGGTCGAGGTCCACCAGGGCCCAGCCGATGTCGTGCTGGGCGGCCCCGAGCACGACCTCCTCGAACGGCTCGGGCGCCTGGAAGCGCTCGTTGCCCCATTCCCGGGCGAGCTGTCCCGACAGCCACGAGTGCGACAGCTGGCCGATCGCGAGGGCGCCATCGTCTTCGCTGCGGACCAGCACACGCCGGACCCTACCCTTCCACGACCACCGCTTCGGAGATCGCGGCGTTCCAGCCACCCGCGTTGACGGCCGCTTCCCGCACGGCGATGGAGAGGCCGGCGTCGGCGGAGCTGACCTTGTAGCTGCGCTGCGTGGCCCCTTCGATCGGGTGGCATTCCCCGCCTTCGCAGCGAAGCCAGTTCACCAGCAGTTTGCTCGGGCTGTTCGACCACTGGCCGGCCTGGGCCGTCAGGGTCTGACCGACGCGCGCGGTGCCGAGGATCTTCGGGGTGGCGAGGCTCTGCGGAGCGGCCGGGACCACGGGCATCGTGGTGGCGGAGCTATCCGGCTTGCCGGAGCCGGTCGCGTTGAAGGCGGTCTCGTTCACCGACAGCGTCGACCCCACGTCGGCGGACGTCGGCGTGTAGGTCCGTGCGAGCGCGCCCGCGATCGTCTTGCATTTGCGGCCCGCTGCGTTGCACCTGCGCCACTGGTAGGTGTATCCGGTCGGTTCGTTGCTCCACGTGCCGTGATCGGCGGTGAGCGTCTGGCCGGCCTGGATGCTGCCGCTGATCGTGGGTGGCAGCGAGGCGACGGGCACCGCCCCGGCGACGGTCGCGCTCGGTTTGGAGTCGCCGGCGGTCGAGCCCGCGGCGTTGGTCGCCGTCTCCTCGAGCACCAGCGTGTGGCCGATGTCCGCTCCCACCACCGCGTAGCTCGTCCCGGTGGCGCCCGCGATCGCCTGACAGCCTCCCCCCGAGTGTTCGCAGCGCAGCCACCGGTGGGCGAACACGAACGGCTGGTTGCTCCACGTGCCTCGCACGGCGGTCACCGTCTGGCCCTGGATCGCGTTGCCGGCGATCTTGGGAGGCGTCTGCAGCCCGGGCGCGGCGCTCGCCGGCACCGGCACCTGTTCGGTCGCCGCGGACGTCGCAGGCTTGCTGCGCCCGGCGCCGTTTTCAACCGTTTCGCTGACCTTGATCGTGTGGCGGACGTCGTCGGAGCCGATCGTGTAGGTCGCGCCCGTCGCGGACTTGATTTCGTTGCAGCTCTTGCCCGACGCTCCGCAGCGCAGCCACTGCCAGCGGGGCGTCTCGGGCGCGTTTTCCCATGTCCCCGGCTGCACCGTCAGCGTCTGTCCCTTCTGGACGATCCCGGTGATCTGCGGCGGTGTGAGGTTCGTCGGGGGTGAAGGGGAGGCGATCTCGACGGCCAGTGAGACGGCGACGTTCCAGCCGCCGGTGTTTTCGGCCCTCTCGTGGACCTCGATCCACTCGCCGACGTCTTCCGGACCGGACACGTAGGTGTTCCCGGTCGCCAGTTCGGATTTGCCCGTTTCGGGGTTCTTATGCGTGATCGCCCTGCACGCCCCGCCGGTGCCTTCCGGGTTGCGGCCTTTGCAGCGGAACCACTTCTCTTCGTAGCTGAGCGGTTCGTTTTCCCAGTTGCCGCGGTGGGCGGTCAGCTGGCGTCCTTCCACGGCCACGCCGGTGATCGTGGGCGCGGTGATGAACTGCGGCGGCGGAGGTTCGGATTCTTCGCCCTGCTGGAGCACCAGCTCCGGTTCGGAGCTCGCCACGCTCCAGCCGCGGGCGTCGGTGGCGCGCACGGCCACGGTGATCGTCCGCGCGACGTCGGCGGGCCCCGTCTCATACGTGCTGGAGGTGACCGGCGTTTCCTGTGGCCCGCTGGTGATGGGTTCGCATTCGGTGCCCTCTTCTTCGCTGACGCCGTTTTCGCCGAGCCCGATGCAGCGCAGCCAGGCGTAGGTAAAGGACGTCGGGTGGTTCGTCCAGCTGCCGGTGTTGACCGTCAGCGTCTGTCCCTCAACGAGTTTTCCCGTTCCGGTGGCCGGCGAGCCGGATAGCGTGGGCGGCGAGGTGTTGACCGGTGCGCCCGCCGCCGGCAGCGGCGTGCGCTCGAGCCTGCGGATCTTTTCGCGGCCTTCCCTGCCTTCAGGCGTCTTTAAGGTGACTTCGTACGGTTCGGGCCTCAGCCCCGTGAGCTGCACTTCGCACGGCGAATGGCAGACCGCTTCTTCGGGAGGGCTGAATTCGCGTGTGCCCACGGGGCGGTAGCGGATCTTGTAGCTCGAGCTGGGCACGTCCCACGCGACGTCCAGGCCCTGCTGCACGGGGGTGGCGGTCAGCACCGACGGCGGCCCCGGAGCGCCTTCCAGCAACGTGGCCGCGGTGGTCGAGCTGGCACTCAGCGCCCGCACCGAGCCGATGCTCGTGATCGGGGTCGGGGTCGGGGTCGTTTCGTAGGGCACGTTCCCCAGCCCGAACAGTTCGAAGTGGCCCGTGGACCCAAACGAGTACACGACCCTCGTGGCGTCCTGTTCTTCCTCCAGCACCAGGCTGGTGTTTTCCGCCGGGGCGATCTGGACCACGTGGCTGAGCGCATAGACCTGCTGGGGGATCGTGCTGCACGCGATTTCCGGTCCGCAGGATTCCCACGGTTCGCCGCCGGCGGCGAAGCCGAGCTGGCCGGCGTTGTCCCCGCCCCACGCGTACAGCAGCCCGTTTTGCAGCCGCGCCAGCGCATGCAGCGACCCCCCCGCGATTTCCACTACCGGCGAGCCGGGTTCGAGGCTCGCATGGACCGGGAACGGGCTCGGCGTGGTGGTCCCGTTGCCGAGCTGGCCTCTCGAGTTCTCGCCCCAGGCGAGCACTTCCTCGCCTCCACCGCGGACGGCGTAGGCCGATTCGTCGCCTGCACCGATCCGTTCGACGCCGGTCAGCGTCACGCCGGGCGAGGCCATCACCGGACGGGGGATCGTGCTGCACGGAATCGGCGTGATGGCGTGGGTTTCACCGAGGCATTTTTCGACTTCGCCGCTCTCCTGCACGCCGAGGTCGCCGTTGCGGTCATCGCCCCAGGCCATCACTTCCCCGTCGTTGAGCAGCGCGTAGTCGCGCGTGCCGCCGGCGGCGATCTGCCTGACGCCGGTCAGGCCCGGCACCTGGGCGGGCTGGTCGCGCGGGACGAACCACTGCGGTTCGTTGGTCCGCGCCACCCGTTCGTAGCCCCTTTCGTGGTTGCCGCGCTCCCCGAATTCGGAGGCCCCCCAGGTCCACACGGTGCCGTCGTAGCGCAGGGCCATCGCGTGGGCGTTGCCGATCGCGACTTCCTTGACATCGCTGAGGCCGACCACGGGCACGGGGTGGTTGCGCGCCTGCTGGGTGCCGTCCCCGAGCTCCGCCTTGTTGTTGATCCCCCAGGCCTGCAAGGTGCAGTCGCCCATCACCGCCAGGCTGAACTTGAAGCCGCTCCTGACCTGCCTGGCGCCCTGCAGCCCCTGGGCGGTCATCGGTTTGTTCTCGTAGTCGCTCCTGAAGCCGGCGGCCATCTGTTCGGACCCGTTGATCCCCCAATCGGCTGCCGCCGGGGCACCGTGCACAGGCTGGCATAGGGGAGGGGCCGCGCTCGCGCCGGCCGCCACCAGCGCCAGGACCCCCATCAGCGCGACGAGCGCGACCAGGCACGCCGACCGCGCAAGGCCACGGCCGGCGGGAACGATCCCGCCGTCCTGGGCCCGCGATCGCAAGGGCATCCGCCTGCGGGAGACGGATGGCGCGAACGACCCCCGGCAACAGGGCGTGTGCCTCCTCACAGCGGAGTCCACCATACGCCGCCCGTACCGGCTTCGCGCCGGTTCCGCCAGCGCGCCCCGCGACGGCCGGATCCCGGTGATGACACGCCGCGAATCTACCCCCCGTGCCCGGGGGAGTCGTTACGCCGACGTGACCCTGAGCCTGCGGGCTCGAAGCGCGATCGGGGGGTCTCCCATCGGTGCGCGTCGGGCTCTCCGCGGCCCGAGGCGTTGCGGGAAAGAGAGGGCCCCGGGGGTACCCCCGGGGCCCTTCGCTACTCCTTGCTTGTTCCTACGGTGCTACTCGACCGGACCTCCGGCGCCTTACCCCGCTTCGGGGAACGTCGGCACGGGAGGCAGGATGTTGAAGTCGGTCGTGTAGGTGGTGTACGGGGCGTTTTCGAGGCTCGCTTCGATGAGCGACGAGCCCGCCGCGCAGGATTCACCGCCGAGGGCCACAACGAAGGCATTTCCGTCGTTGTCGAGCCAGAGGTCCGTCAGTTCTTCGCCGTAGCCGAGGATCTGCGCCTCCGGACCGACCCACGTGAGCTCGCCCTTGTGGCAGCGGGAGTACAGCTGCGAGGCGTTGATGTTGACCGGTTCCTCGGCGAACACGGGCGGGAACTCGACCTCGATGATCGCGGCCGCGCTGCTGTTTTCCTCGCTCTCGACGGCACCTTCGAACGCCGGCGGGCCCGGTTCGGCGATCACGCCCGGTGGGGTCGGCCGCGGCGGCAGCACGTCGAAGCTCGTCGTCACTGTCGTGTACGGGGCTTCGTTGAGGTGAGCCGCGACGAGGCTTTCTCCCGCGGCGCAGGACGGGCCGCCCCACAGGACCGCTCCGCCGTTGCCGTCGTTGTCCAGTTTCACCGTGTAGCTCGGTTTCGACGAGCTGGGCTCGAACGGCGCCGCTTCGGACCAGTACAGGTCTTTGTCACAGCGGCTGTAGAGCTCGTTCGCGCTGATCGTCACATAGTGCTCCGCGTAAACCGGTTCGCACTCCACCGACACGATGTCGGCGACGCTCGAGGCGGTGCTGAACTCGCCCTGGTCCATGAAGGACCCGGGTTCGGTGTATACGACACACGTTTCGGGGGCGCTCGTCGCGTCCTTCGGCTTTGCCTTCTTGTGGTGGGCGGCGTGAGCCAGTGCCGTCCCGCTGAGCATCAGCAGGCCGACCGCCAGGGTCACGAGACCCGCCAAGAGATTGCGTCTTTCCATGACTTCCTCCAGCGATGTGGTTACGCCCGCGCCCCGGTAACCCCGGAACAGGACCGCCCCCCACGGCGGCTGGGCCCTCTTGTTGCGACGGTTTTTATCACCCGGACGGACCACTGTCCAGCAAATCGCGTGTTTCAGCCGCGCCGGCCCGTTTGTACCATCCCTCGTGGTGAGCGAGGGTCCCGACGACAACCTGTTCGGCGCCGAGCACGTCCGCGTGTACCGGGAAACCGGCGGCCAGCGGGGCTACCACTGGCGGGGCACCGACATCCTCCTGCTCAGCACCCGAGGACGGAGATCCGGGGAGACCCGCACCACGCCTCTGATCGAGCGCACAGACGGCGACGGCTGGGTGGTGGTGGCCTCCAAGGGCGGCAGCCCCGAGAACCCGGCCTGGTACGAGAACCTCAAAGCCGACCCGGACGCCGAGATCCAGGTCCGGGCAGAGCGGGTCCCGGTCCGCGCCCGCACCGCCGAGGGCGAGGAGCGCGCGCGCCTGTGGCGGAAGATGGTGGAGGTGTGGCCCGCCTACGACAGCTACCAGCAGCGCACCTCCCGGGAGATCCCCGTGGTGGTGCTGGAGCGCCGCTGATCAGGCCGGCGGTCGCTCGTGCGGCCGCGGGTGCTCGCCGGCGGGCGCCAGCCGTTTGGTGACCGCGTCGATGTGCTCGTCCGTGATGTTCCCGTCCGAGGGGACGAGCGGGTGGTGGATGTGGCACAGGCGGTAGTGGCCGTGAGGGAAGCGGCCGCGCCTCCAGCAGCCCTTGCGGTGGCAGATGAACGTCGAGACGATCCCGCCGATCCCGGCCAGGCCGATCAGCCCGATGATCAGGCCGATCCATTCCGCGTGCGTGGTCGTGAACGGGAGCGCGGCGAGCACTGCTCGCGGGCGAGGCTAGTCGCGGACGCGGACGGCGGCCCAGGCTCGCCCGCAGCGACCCCGCCGTGCGTGCCGTCCCTGGCCCGGCGCGGCCCCGGGACGGCGGGCGTGGCCTCAGGCGGCGCTTGCGCTCCTGACGGCGTCGCTGGCGGCTGTCACGTCGGCGCTCGAGATCGGCACGCGCCGGCGGGCCTTGTGCACGACCTTCAGCGCCTGTCTGAGCAGCGCCCGCAGGTGGCGCCGGCCGAGCTGGCGTTCGCCGAGCGACAGCGCATCGCTGAATCCCTCACACTGGGCCGCCGCCGCCGCGGCCGGGGGCGGGCAGGCCAGGTAGCTGTCGGAGACGGTCAGCCGCCAGCCGCGGGCGTGTCGGGGAGAGGAGATCGTGAATTCGTAGCGGGGACCTTCGCTGCTGGCAGCGCCCCCGTAGCTCCAGCTCGCCCCGGTGGGGAAGAACACCACCCCCACCGACTCCAGGAACCTGCCCCGGCGCCGCAGCGTCAGTTCGTAGGTTCCGTGCCACGGCAGCCCCGCACGCGGCCGCGCCCGGTAGTAGACCGCGAGGGTCCGGTGGCCGCAGCAGTGGATCGTCACGACCCCGGCCGAGCGCCCGTGGCCGGCCCGGCGGGCGCTGTGGCGGACCATCCCGGACAGCATCCGCGCCGAGCGCGAGAGCGCTCCCCCGCGGCCGCGCGCGGCGTGTGCCGCCGGGCACATCTGCACCAGCACGCAGGACGCGACCAGGGTCGCGGCCGTGGCGGCGGCGAGCAGCGCAAGCCGCCGCGCCGGGCGTGGACATACCGTTGGCTGCATCCGGGGCCCGACTCCTTGTCTGGTCCGTTGTGTGGAGACTGCGAGCATAACCCGGCGCCGGTGCCGTTTGCGGAGGTAAACGCTCGCAAAATCGCGGCCCGGTTAGGCTGTCTCGGTGGGCGCGAGGGTGCTCGACCGCATGAGCTGGCCGGAGGTCCAAGCCGAGATCGAGGCCGGGCGGCGGACGGTCGTGGTCGCTTTGGGGGCCACCGAGCAGCACGCCCATCACATGCCGTTGGCCACCGACGCGCTGATCGGCGACGAGCTCGCCCGCCGGGTGGCCGAGCGCCTGGATGCCCTCCTGGCGCCGACCCTGCGCGTGGGCTGCTCCGAGCACCACGTCGGCTTCCCCGGCACGATGTCGCTGGGCGTCGACACCTACCACGCGGTGATCGGCGATCTCGTCGGCTCGTTGCTGAAGGGGGGCTTCGAGCGGGTCGTGCTCGTGCCGACCCATGGCGGTAACTTCGGGCCCCTCGCGGAGGCCGTCGAGCGGCTGCCGGCCGGCGAGCGCGTGCACGTGGTGGCGCTGACAGACCTCGGCGCGCTGTTCGAGGTGGCGCTCGCCGGCGAACGCGAGCACGGGGTTCCGCTGGGGGAGGGGGGTCTGCATGCCGGCGAGTGGGAGACCTCGATGTTGATGGCCATCCATCCCGAGCTCGTGCACATGGATCGCGCACGGGCCGGCTACACCGGCGACATGCAGAGCGCGGTGCAGAGCATGTTCGAGGGGGGCGTCGCCTCGATCTCGCCCAACGGAGCGATCGGGGACCCGGCGCGGGCGAGCGCCGCCCACGGCGAGCGCTACTGGGAGATCGTCGAGGAGCTGGTGCTCGAGCGGGTGCAGGGACAGGCGTCCGGCGGGAGCCCGGGCGGGAGCTAGCGCCGCCGCACCGGGCGAGGGCTCAGCCGCTGACCTCGCGACCGTGGCTCAGCCGCTGACCTCGCGGTAGTCGGCGGCCGGCAGGATCGTCAGCAGGCGCTTCACCTGCCGGCGCGGACGGGTGCGCTCGGCGGTCCCGACGGCCTTCTGCAGGCGTCCCATCAACTGCAGGCGCGTGCGCGCGTCGCTGACGTCCGAGAGCTGGACGTCGGGCTCCTCCAGGACGGTCTGGCGGTCATCGGTCTGGACGACGATGCGGGCCATCGCTCCTCCTTTCACTAAGTGGGCGGGCGTCGCGCAGGCGGGGTTCGCACGCGGCGGATGGCCTTCGGGGAAAGACTTCCCGGGCATCATCGATGCTGCTCCTAACGCGCAGCCAAACGCGGCATAAGAATGCGTTCACGCCGCGGCGGGGCTCCTAGATCACCGGGTTGATCTCGACCGCTTCTTCGTTGGTCTGGGTGAGGGTCAGCTTCAGGGCGGCCCGTTCGAAGCCACTCGGTGCCGTGCTCATTTCCAGGTACGCGAAGGCAACCGGTCCAATGGAGGTTTCGTATTCGGAGGGTCCCTGGATCCCTCTCCCGCCGGCGGTCGCGAACTTCAACGTCTGGGAGGCGAGCATCGAGCCGGATTTGACCGGCACCAGCACGCCGCCCCTGACTTCCACTGGGCCCGCTCCGCACTGCATCTACCGGTCAGCGCGACGGCGAACTTGAAGCCGGCCTGGACCGCGCGGATGTTGCCCAGCCCGAGCACCTGGTTGGGGGCGCCCTCGTGGACCGGCCCCGAGCTGTTCGCAGCCGTTGATCCCCCACTCCACCGCTGCGCTGCCGCCGTGGCCGGCGGGACAGCCTTCGCTGCTCGCCTGTGCGTGCGGGCAGGCGAGAGCCAGCGTCAGCAGCGGGATGGACGCGGCCAGTGCCGCGCGCCTGCAGCCTCCAAATCGCATCCGTTCGAGCGTGGCCGCGGCGGCGCGCGGACTCCGCCGGTTCCCCCCGCATTCCGCCTGTGCGATTTCGCCCGCGGCCGGTTTGATCGGCACCCGCGGCCGGTTTGATCGGCACGCCCGGCCGGTGGGCAGCCACCCCTGTGAATAGACTCAAGATCCGGATGGTGTCCGCGGGCGGAAGGATGGTTGAGGCTCTCGGGAGCGAGCCCCCGCCGGCGGATGCGGGCACCCCTCCCGCCGTCGCGCTCGAGGGCATCCGCAAGACCTACGGCGACGTGGTGGCGATCGACTCGATCTCGCTGGAGGTGCGAGCCGGCGAGTTCTTCACGATGCTCGGGCCGTCGGGATCGGGCAAGACGACCACCCTGCGGGTGATCGCGGGCTTCGAGCTGACGGACGCCGGTCGCGTCCGGCTCGACGGCGCCGACGTGACGGGCACCCCGCCCTACGGGCGCGCGGTCAACACGGTCTTCCAGGATTACGCGCTGTTTCCTCACATGAGCGTGCTCGACAACGTCGCCTACGGGTTGCGGGTACGCCGCGTGCCCAGGCGCGAGCGCTGCGAACGGGCTGAAGCGGCACTCGAGCTGGTGCGCCTGCCGGGCGTCGGCGCGCGCAAGCCCCTGCAGCTCTCGGGCGGCCAGCGCCAGCGGGTGGCGCTCGCACGTGCGCTGGTCAACCGCCCGCGGGTGCTGCTGCTCGACGAGCCCCTCGGCGCGCTGGACCTGAAGCTGCGCCAGCAGATGCAGCTCGAGCTGAAGGCCATCCAGCGGGAGCTGAGCGACGCGATCACGTTCATCTACGTCACCCACGACCAGGACGAGGCGCTCACGATGAGCGACCGCATCGCGGTCTTCTCCGAGGGCCGCGTCGAGCAGGTCGGCCCGCCCGGAGACGTCTACGAGCGTCCCGTCAACGAGTTCGTCGCGGGATTCGTGGGTACCTCGAACGTGATCGATCACGGCGGCTCACGGGTGCTGGTGCGCCCCGAGAAGATCCGCATGGCGGACATCGGCGCGGGCGCCCCCGGGGCCGCTCCGAGCGGGAGCGTTCCGGGCGGAACCGTCGTGCCCGGCGGGGGCGGGCCCTCCGCCGGCGGGCGGGACACCCTGACCGGGGTGGTGCGCGATGTCGCCTACCTGGGGTCGGTGACGCGCTACATGGTGGAGACCCAGGACGGGCGCACGCTGACGGTCCTGCGCCAGAACACAGACACCTCCGCGGAGCAGGCTCGCGCCGAGCGCGGGCGGCGCGTTGCGCTCAGCTGGCGCGAGGAGGATGCCTACGAGCTTGATGGAAACAACAGAGTCGGTGCGGGCGAGGGTCACGGGACGCCCGCCCCGGACTCGGCCGGCATACCCGAACACGAGGAGAGTTAGAAGCGATGAAGCTCGCAAAGATCGACTGGGCGCTGGGCGCGCTGTGCAGCGTGTTGATTCTCGGGGCGGCCGCGTGTGGGAGCTCCAGCAGCAAATCGGCAAGCAACCTGCCGACGTCGATCGGCAAAGGCGAGGGTCAGCTGAACCTCGTCGCCTGGGAAGGCTATGCCGAACCGAAATGGGTGAAGCCGTTCGAAGCCTCGACGGGCTGCGTGGTGCACGCGAAGTACGCCGGCTCCTCCGACGAAATGGTGACCCTGATGCGCCAGGGAGGCGGCAGCCAGTACGACATGGTGTCCGCCTCGGGCGACGCCAGCCTGCGCCTGATCAGCGGTGGTGACGTGGCCGCGATGAACGTCAACCTCGTGCCCGAATGGAAGAACTTCATCCCCCAGCTGCAGTCCCCGCCGCACAACACCGTCAACGGCGTGCACTACGGCATCTCGCTGCAGTGGGGGCCGAACTCGCTGCTCTACAACACCAAGGCGGTCACCCCGGCGCCGACCAGCTGGGCCGCGATCTACAGCCCCAACTACAAGGGGCTCGTGACCGTGCCGGCCAACCCGATCCAGATCGCCGACGCGGCCCTGTACCTGTCGAAGACGCAGCCGGGCCTCGGGATCACCGACCCCTACGAGCTGACCGAACCGCAGCTCAACGCCGCCGTGAAGCTGCTCAAAGAACAGCGTCCGCTGATCAAGAAGTACTGGACGGGCGCCGCCGACGAGGTGGAACTGTTCAAGAGCGGCGACGCCACGATCGGGGCGGCGTGGCCGCTGCAGACCAACACCCTGGAAGCCGACCACGTGCCGGTGAAGGAAATCATCCCCTCCGAGGGCGTCACCGGCTGGGCCGACACGTGGATGCTCGCAGCCCACGCGAAAGACCCGAACTGCGCCTACAAATGGGTCAACTGGGTGTCAACCCCGAAAGTGCAGGCCGAACAGGCGCTGTCCTTCGGCGAGACGCCCGCCAACACGAAGGCGTGTTCGTACATGGAAGAAATCAAAAAGGGCTCGTGCGAGAAGTACCACGCCAACGCCCCGGCGAGCTACTTCAACAGCATCAAGTTCTGGAAGACGCCGGTGAAAGCCTGCGGCAATGGCCAAAACGACTGCATGGACTACACCGTCTGGCAGCGCAAGTGGACCGAAATAACCGCCTAGCCGCGCGCCGGTGAGCGCCACCGCGAGCGCTCCGCAGCTGTCCGGCTTGCGCAGCCGGGTCTCGGCGGTGCTGTACCGCCGGCCCTGGCTGCGCGCCGGTCTGCTGCTGTCCGGGCCCGGCGCGTGGTTCGTGCTGATCTACCTCGCGGCGCTGTGCCTGCTGTTCCTCTCGGCGCTGTGGAGCGTGAACTCCTTCAGCGGCAAGATCGAACACAACTGGACGCTCGAAAACTTCGAAACGCTCGTCAAAGTGCCGGCTTACCGGACGATCGCACTGCGCACGATCGGGATCGCCGCGGCGGTGACGGTCACCGACATCGTGCTCGCGGTCCCGTTCGCCTTCTTCGCCGCCCGCGTCGCGCCCCGGCGCCTGCGGGCGGTCCTGTTCGTGGCGATCCTGGTCCCGCTGTGGTCGAGCTACCTGGCGCGCGTGTTCGCGTGGCGGCTGATCCTCGCCAAAGACGGGGTCCTGAACTACTTCCTCGGACAGGTCGGCCTCGGCCAGGTCAACGTCGGCTACTCGAACTGGGCGATGTGGATCGTGTTCAGCTACATCTGGCTGCCGTTCATGATCCTGCCCGTGTGGGCGGCGATCGAGCGCGTCCCGGACTCCTACCTCGAGGCCTCCGCGGACCTCGGGGCCCGCGCCTGGCAGACGGTCCGCGGCGTGCTGCTGCCGTTGATCCTGCCCGGCATCGTGGCCGGCTCGATCTTCACCTTCTCGCTGACGCTCGGGGACTTCATCACCCCGACGCTGGTGGGCGGGGCCGGCTCGACCTTCATCGGCAACGTCGTCTACCAGGAAGTCGGCATCTCCAACAACGTCCCGTTCGCGGCGGCCTTCGCCACGGTGCCGCTCGTCGTGATGGGCATCTACCTGCTGATCGCGCGGCGCCTGGGCGCCTTCGAGGCACTGTGATCGGCGCCGGGCGCCTCTCGAAGCTCGCGCTCGGCCTGTGGACGGCGGCGATCATGGTGTTCCTGTTCTTCCCGATCGTGATCATCATGCTCTACGCGTTCAACCCCTCCAACGTGCAGAGCTGGCCGCTGGAAGGCCTCTCCACGAAGTGGTTCTCCTCGACCTGGCACAACCAGGAAGTGCGCGACGCGCTGTGGCTGTCGCTGCGGGCGGGGGTGATCGCGACCTCGATCGCGCTGCTGCTGGGATCCCTGGCGGCGTTCGCCGTGTCGCGCTACCGCTTCTTCGGACGTGAAACGGTGTCGCTGATCCTCGTGCTCCCGATCGCACTGCCGGGGATCATCACCGGGATGGCACTGAACTCGTTCATCACCTTCACCGCCGTCTCGTTCTCGCTGCTGACGATCGTGATCGGGCACGCCACGTTCTGCATCGTGACCGTCTACAACAACGCGCTGGCCCGCCTGCGTCGCACCCCGACGTCGTTGAGCGAGGCCTCGATGGACCTCGGCGCCAACGGGTGGCAGACGTTGCGCCTGGTGACGATCCCGATGATCGCCACGGCGCTGGTGGCAGGGGCCCTGCTGGCGTTCGCGCTGTCCTTCGACGAGATCGTGGTGACCACGTTCACCGCCGGCGCCCAGAACACGCTGCCGATCTGGATCTACGCCCACATCCGCAACGGCCAGCAGCTCCCCCAGGTGAACGTGGTGGTGCTGTTCGTGATCCTCGTCAGCGTGATCCCGGTCGCGCTGGCCCAGCGCCTGACGAGGGACACCGGCGTGATGCGCCGCGCGGCGGGCCCGGCACCACCGCAGGCGGCCGTTGCCGGGGCCACGGCCGGCGGGGGCGGGGCGGGGTAGGAAGCTGCGCGCTACCGGCCCGCCGGGCCCTTGGTCGCGGCGGGGTCGGGCTCAATCGCGCAAGCCGCGCGAGACCTTCGTGGAGAAAGAAACGGGGGGCCCGGAGGCCCC
>DATJBO010000044.1:0-14335 GCA_035515315.1 Solirubrobacteraceae bacterium | reverse complement strand
GGGGAGGAGAGGGTGCTACTACTGCCGGCGAGATATGAGGCCGACAGACTTTCCCGCTTGCCGGCCTCTCCGGTCCGGGGCGGGGGAAGCTTCGGGTCCTAGACCAGGCTCAGGATCCGCTCCTGTACTTCGCGGGCGATCTCGGGGACCCGGTTGGCGATTTCGGTGCCGTTGTTGAGCAGCGCTTCGCGACGGTCCTCGAAGTCGTTGACGCGGCTCTCCACGACGCGGCGGCGCTGGCGCAGTTCGCGCTCCACCCGCACGCGGGCTTTGCGAACCTCGCGCTCGAGGCGGTTGCGGGCGGTGATCCCGCGACGCTCGAAGCGCCGCAGCTGAGCCTGCGTCCTGGAGCTCGAGGAGTACGTCGAGAGCGTGTCGCTGACGGTGGACACGACCCGGTCACGGGCCAGCAGGGCGGCGCCGACGGGGATCAGCACGGCCCGCTCGGCGTAGTCGCCGAACACGTTCGCGGTTTCGCGCGTGGCGGTTTCGCTCTGGTGGAGCGTGACGTGGGCGGAGTTCACGGCGCGCGTACGGGAGCCCTTCGCCCGGATCGCTTTCGAGCGGCGCGAGCTGGTGCGCCGCGAGGAGGCGGCTTTCGCGGCCGGTCTGCGCGCGGTGACTTTGCGCGCGGTGGTTTTGCGAGCGGGTTTGCGGGTCGCGGTTTTACGCGCCGTGGTGGCTTTGCGGGCGCCGGCTTTGCGAGCCGCTTTGGCTCGGGGTTTGGCGGCTTTGGTGGCGGTGGCTTCGGCGGGTGGCATCTTCTGCTCCTCTTCTTGCCCGGCCCCGAGGGCTCGGGTGTCAGTTCGTGTGTTGTTCGGGTATCCCGTCGTGCGGACCGAACACACGTTTGTAACCCGTACCGGGAAGATCGTTACACGAAGGGTAGCACGGACCCCAGAAACCCTGATTTCTCGCGGGGTTCCGCGCCACTACTTTGTAACATCCGGAACGTGCGTTCGGCCGAATTTGGGCAGTATCGATGCCCGGCACGTACCCCTACTTCCCGATTTTGGGCGAACTACCCTGCCCCTCCCCCGGCGTGTGGACGATCTTGCGGGGCCCCCGGGGTCGCTACGCGCCGCTGTGCGCCGGTAGCGCGGCGGGCGGTTTGCTGATCCGCTCGAGCCAGCGGTCGGGGTGCTCCAGCTCGTCCGGACGGGGCAGGGTGGCCGGGCTCTCCCACGCGCGGGCGAGCGCCGGCGGGCCTCCGGTGTCCACGACCGCGTCGCAGAAGCGCCTGCCTATCTGGTACTGGCGGAACTTCAGCTCGAGCCCGAGCAGGCGCTCGAGCACCCGCCACGGCAGCCCCCGGTTTTCCCGGCGGGCATTCATCGCCGCCCGCAGCCGGTCCAGGGACGGGAGCAGCTGCGCGCCGATCACGTCCATCGTGTGCTCCGCATGCCCCTCCACCAGCGACATCGTCGCCTGGATCCGCTCGACCAGCCGCCAGCGGTCCTCCCCGAGGGTGACGCGCAACAGCTCTCCCCGCCCCGCCCGCTCGACCAGCTCGCGCAGGTCGGCGGTGGCGGGAAGCCTCGGCAACCACCCGCCGCCGGAGGACCCGGCGGTCACCTGCAGGCCGTCGATCAGCTCGGTGATCATCCCGGCGAGGTGCTCGCGCAGCCACGGCGCCCCCGAGAACTGGACCGCGTGGGTGATCTCGTGGATCGTCACCCACAGGACGAGCTCGTCGCGGTCGAGCTCCAGCATGCGCGCCGCCTGGGCCAGGTTGGGGGCCAGCAGCAGCAGCCGCGGCGGGACCGAGGAGTCGAGCAGCGCGAGGTCGTACTGGCCGAGCACGCGCTGTGAGAGCACCCCCGTGAGGGCCCCCACCTGCGCGCCCATCAGCAGGCCGGTCGCCGAGCGCAGCGGGCTGCCCAGCATCCCGCCGGGGGGCTGCACACCGGCGCGCTCCGACAGGCGCCCGAGCAGCGGGCGCATCGTCCTCAGGTTGGCGGCGATCCAGGCCGAGCGGTCCACCAGCTCCAACGGGGGCAGCTCGGCGGGGGGCCGCAGCCCGCTGTAGGCGGCCACCCGCACCGCGAAGTCGCGGGCCATGGGCTCCACCCGCTCGGAGCTGACCCCGCCGAACGGAGGAGTCCCCGCGATCAGCTCTCCCACCCGCTGTGCCACGCGCCAGTCGACGAACTCCATTGGAGTCTCAGCCTAGCTCCCGGCCGCTGACGCCTGCAGGGGCCAGCCCCGCAGGGCCGTATCCTGTCGGAGAGTGTCTGGGTTGGAGATCGCGACCGTGCCGACGGAGACCTCGCGGGCGGCGACGGTGCCGACGGAGGCCTCGAGGGCGGCGACGGCGCCGCGAGGGCCCGCCCGCGACGAGTCCTCCCGCGAGGGGGAACCCCGGGACGGCTTTCTCGGGCGCCCGGAGGTGCGCGACGTGATCGCCTGGCTGCGGCTGCTCGTGGACCCGCAGGACGCCAGCGCGGTCGCGCGGGCGCTCGCCCGTCCGCCCGTGGAGCTGCGCCAGGTGGACCTCGCCCGCGTGATCCAGGTCGCCCGGCGGCGCAAGCTCGACCTCGTGGTGGGCGTGGGCGCCGCGATCGAATCCCCCCAGGTCCCTCCCGAGGCGCGGGAGCGGATCGAGCGCTTCGCCTCGCTGCACCGCGTGGTGGAGGCCGAGCTGCACAGCCTCGAGCCGGCCGAGTTCCTGGCCCGGCTGATCGACCGGCTGGGGCTCCTCAGACGCCGGCTGATGATCCCCGCGGACGTCTCAAGGTCGGCCGAGAGCCTCGCCGCCCTGCGGGAGCTCGCGGGGGCCTTTCTGGCGGAGCACCCCGACGCCGAGACGATCGAGCTGGTCCGTCACCTGGCGGCCGTGGCGGCGGAGCACCACGAACGCTCGATCGCCCCGGGCGCACACGAGGAGCCAGAGCAGCGCCTGGAGCGGATCCTGCACGCGCTGCGGGACGAGCTCGCCGAGGGGATCGGCAGGATCGGCGGCCGGCTGGGGGAGCTGCGACTCGACACGGACCTCGACATCTCCCACGGGATCGTGCGCTACCTCGAGCTGCTGAAGGTCTCCGCGCTGATCCAGCGCCCACCCGGACAGGGCCTCGCGGAGGCGCTCGCGGACATCAACGCGCGCCTGCTGGCGGCGGCGACCCCGCTGCAGCGAGAGATCCTCCAGACCTCGACCCTCGACCAGGCGCTGCTGGCCGAGCCGGGTGCCGAGGAGGCCCCTCCGCGCCCGATCGTGGCCCGCGAGGAGCTCTCGCTCGAGGCGTTCCTGCCGCGTCGCGGCGCCGGACTGGCGCTGTCGGCCTCGGACATCCAGACCTACCTGAGCTGCCCGCTGCGCTACAAGTTCGCGCGCGTGCTGCGGATCCCGGTGCCGCAGACGGTCCAGCAGCGCTTCGGCATCGTGATCCACCAGGTGCTCGAGCGCTTCCACGCCGGCTCCGACCAGACGCTCGAGGCCCTGCTCGAGCTGCTCGAGCAGGTGTGGCGGCGCAGCGCGCTCGGCGAAACGGAGTCCGACCTGGCCTTCATGGCGAAGGCCCGTGACGCCCTCTGCCGCTACCAGGCGCGGCTGGCGGAGGAGTCGGTGGACCCCGTGTGGTTCGAGCGGTCGTTCTCGTTTCGCGTCGGCCCCCATCACCTGCGCGGGCGCGTGGACCGCGTGGACCGCCTCTCCGACGGCGCCGAGCACCGCTACGAGCTGATCGACTACAAGACCTCGCGTCCCCGCACCGCCGATCAGCTGTGCGACGACGTGCAGCTGTCGCTGTACGCGCTGGCAGCCCGCGAGGATTGGCAGCTCGAGTCCACCTGCCAGGCCTACTACTACGTGCTCGACGACCTCAAGGTGCCCGTGCCCGACCGCCCGGCCGACGCCCAGGCGCTGGAGGAGCTCGTGATGGAGGTCGGCGACGGGATCCTCGCCCAACGCTTCGAGCCGACCCCCTCGCCGGCGGCGTGCGCGAGCTGCGACTACCGCGTCGTGTGCCCGGCCGCCGAGGCCGCCTGCTAGTTCCGACCCCGCTGGCGCAGGAAGCGCTGGAATTCGCGCGCCAGGGCCTCGCCCGAGGGGACCTCCTGGTCGTCGGACGTGGACTCCGAGTCGGCCGCCTGCTCGAGGCGCTCCACGAACGCCTGGATGTCGGGGTCGCTCTGCACCGCCAGGCCGATCTGGCGCTCGTAGTCGGTCGCCGCCGACTCGAGCTCCGAGACGTCCACCGACACCCCCACGAGCACTTCGACGCGCCGCAGCAGCGCCAGCGCTGCCTTCGGGTTGGTGGCGGCGGCAACGTAGTGGGGCACCGCCGCCCACAGGCTCGCCGACGGCAGGCCCGCGTCGGCGCAGGCGGTGTGGAGCACGCCCACGATCCCCGTCGGGCCTTCGTAGCTGGAGGTCGGCACCCCGAGGCGCTCCAGCAGCGCCCCGTCGGAGGCGTGCCCGGTCATCGCCACGGGGCGGGTGTGGGGCACGTCGCCCAGCAGGGCGCCCAGCGAAACCACGATCTGCACCCCGAGCGCTTCGGCGAGGTCCACCAGGTGCGCACCGAAGGCCTGCCAGCGCATCGAGGGCTCGACCCCCTGCACCAGCACCAGGTCCCGCGGCGCCCGCGGAGCGGACGCTTCCAGGATCTCCACCGTCGGCCAGGTGATCTGGCGCTTGTCGTGCTCGTCCAGCGCGATGCACGGCCGGTTGGTCTGGAAGTCGTAGAACTCCTCGGAGTCGATCTTCGCGAAGCGCCGGGCGTTCAGCGAGGAGGCGAGGAAGGAGACCGCACTGGAGGCGGCGTCACCCGCGTCGTTCCATCCTTGAAAGGCGCAAACCATCGCCGGGGCCCTTAGCCCATCCGGCCGACGGTCCCAGATGAGGGGCGGCATCGCCGATCACGGTACATCATGGGGCGATCCGCTTTGCCGGGTGTCGTGGGCGAAGGCGCCCAAAAGTGGTCAAGAGGCACCTTCGCGATGCCGATATCAATTGCGATGGCACGCACCGCCACGCCCACCGCCGCGCGCACGGCAGCGCCCGACGAGGAGTCGGGCGACCTGCCCGAGCCCGCACCCAAGCTCCGCCAGGGCCTGTACCCGCCGCGCCACCCCGGCCGCTCCTCGCGCATGATCGGAGAGGTCGTCGTGGACCTCGGGCTGTCCGACCGCGAGACCGTCGAGGACGCGGTCACCGCCGCCCGCGAGCAGGGACGGCCAACAGGCCTGATCCTTGTCGAACGGGGGATCCTGCGCCACGACCAACTCGCCCGCGTGGTGGCCGAGCGCTTCGGCCTGGACTTCGTGGACCTGACCAGCTTCGACCTCGACATGGGGGCGGTCAACCTCATCAGTGCCGAGACCGCGCGCCGCTACCAGGCGGTGCCGGTCGGGTTCGCCGACGACGGCGAGCTGCTGGTCGCGATGGCCAACCCCACCAACGTGCTGACGATCGACGACGTCGGGATGATGACCGGCAAACGGATCCGTCCCTGCGCGGCCTCGATCGAGGACCTCGAGCTGCTGCTGAGCAAGCTCACGCGCATGGACGAGTCGATCGAGGACATCGTCGAAGAGGACGAGGAGGCCGGCGAGGAGGACCTGCGACTGTCCGACTCCGACGAGCAGGCGCCGGTGATCAAGCTCGTGCACTCGATCGTCGCCCAGGCCGCCCAGCAGGGCGCCTCCGACATCCACATAAACCCCGAGGAGGGCGACACGCAGGTGATGTACCGCGTCGACGGGGTGCTCATGCCCGCCGCCACGATCAGGCGCAGGATGAGCGCCTCGGTCGTGTCCCGCGTCAAGATCATGGCCGAACTCGACATCTCCGAGCGCCGCGTGCCCCAGGACGGTCGCTTCGGGCTGACCGTCGACGGCCGCCGCGTGGACATCCGCGTGGTCACGTTGCCGCTCGTCCACGGCGAGGGCGTCGTGATGCGTCTGCTCACCAAAGACGCGTCGGTCGGCGATATGGACGCGCTCGGGATGCAGGAGGAGGAGAAGGAGCGCTTCGCGGACGCGATCAACCGTCCCAACGGCGCGGTGCTGGTCACGGGCCCGACCGGGTCGGGCAAGTCGACGACGCTGTACGCGGCGCTGCACGCCGTCAACGACGGCGACCGCAGCATCCTCACGATCGAGGATCCCGTCGAGCAGCGGATCGCGGGCATCAAGCAGATGCAGATCGCGCCGAAGGCCGGGGTGACGTTCGAGGCCGGGCTGCGCTCGATGCTCCGCGCCGACCCCGACGTGATCATGGTGGGCGAGATCCGCGACCGCCAGACGGCCCACATCGCAGTCGAGGCTGCGCTCACCGGCCACCTCGTGCTCTCCACCCTGCACACGCGGGACGCCCCGAGCGCGCTCAGCCGCCTAACCGACATGGGGATCGAGCCGTTCCTCGTCTCCTCGGCGGTGGACTGCATCGTCGCCCAGCGCCTGGTGCGCAGGCTGTGCGACAGCTGCAAGCGCCCCCAGAAGGTCTCCGACGCGGTCCTCGCCGAACACGGCCTGTCGGGTGCAGAACCGTTCGAGCCGGTCGGCTGTCCGCGCTGTAGCGGATCCGGCTACCGCGGCCGGGTCGGGCTGTACGAGGTGATGGAGCTCACCGAATCGATCCGCGCGATGGTGCTGGAGCGCGCCTCGGTGGACGACATCGCCGCCGTGGCCGTCAAGGAAGGGATGCGCCGTCTGCGCGACGACGGCCTGTTGAAGGTCCGCGACGGCCTCACCTCGATCGCCGAGATCGAACGCATCACCAGCAGCATGCTGTAGCGCCCGCGACGGGCACCCCGGCCGGCAGCCGAGGCGCCCAGCCGCGACCGGTGCCGTGATCAGCGCTTGCGGGCCGCCTTCTTGCCCTTCTTGCCCTTCTTGTTGCTCGAGTGTTTGTGCCCGGAGTGCTTCTTGGACTTCTTCTTGGAACTCTTCTTGGAGCCTACGGTCGGGTTCAGCCGCGTGCTGCCCGACTGGGCGTCGGGCTTGCACCCGAGCGGGCGCCCGAGGTCGAAGGGACCCGCGATCGCCTGCACGACGGCGCCTTTTTCGATCGTCGCGGAGACGACCGTCAGCAGCGGGTCCTCACGGGGCTCGGCGCAGACCTTGTGTTCGATCGAGAACTGCCCGGTGATCGTCTCGTAGCCGGCTTTGGCGGCGCCAACGCAGTTGAGCGCGAAGCCCGGAACTTCCCCGTTGCAGGAGAAGTTGTCGGGCAGAACCGCTTTGGTCGAGTTGAGGGTGACTTCCGGCGGGCTCTGGACTCCCGTGACCGGGATCTGCGACTGCAGCTGGTAGCCCGTGACCGGGCCGTCGCAGTAGAAGCTGTAGCGGACCTGCTGTTCTTCGCTGCCTTCTTCCGGCGTGCCCGCCTTGATGCTTCCGATGCAGTTGAGGTTGTTGGGGTTCGATTCTTCCGCTCGGCCGACGGCGGGCAGGAGCAGGAGCAGGGCGAGTGCGCCCATCGCCGCGGCGAGCGCCAGCAGCGCTCCCCGGGTGCCGGATAGTGGTACAGGTCGGTGCAACGGTCTTCTCCGTTCGTTTGGTTGGTACGTGATCTGTTCTGGTGCAGCTGTTCGCGGCGACGCCTCAGTGCAGGAGCGCTTCCAGCGTCTGCACGGGGGCGCTGACCTGGTAGGTCGCGCTCGAGTGGGTGCCCTTCTTCGCGAAGGGTGAGATCAGCAGCACCCCTCCCGGGGGCTGCGCGGTGAGCGTCGCGCTCGAGGCCCCCGCCGGAAGCCCCTGTTGGGAGGCCACGCCGACGGTCGCGAACGTCACGACGGCCAGGCCGTGTTCGCGGAACGCGGCGGCGCCGGTGATCTGAGGGAGGGTCGCCTGCGCGAATTCGTCGGCCGCCTTCAGGGCTCCCGCGGGGGTCGAGCAGGCTTCGCCGGCGGGCCCTTCGGGGCACGGGGGCTGGACGATCGAGCGCACGATCGGGGGCGTCGACAGGGCGCTGGAGGGGGCGGCCAGCGCGGCCTCGCTCGCCAGCCCGCTGCCCTCGATCGCCGACCACCCGGAGAGCAGGGTGCCGGTGGGGATCAGCTGGCCGGTGATGTAGGGGGCGGCGCTGTCCTGGGCGAGGAGTTCTTCGTAGCCGGGGCCCGACAGCTCGATCAGCCACACGTCCGTGACCGCGGGGACCTTGGACTTCGCCGGCGTCTTGGCTTTGCTCGGTTTTTCGGCTTCCGCTTGCGAGGACTTGGAGCCGGCTGGCGGCGTTTCGGGCGCCGCGCCCGGTGTCGAGCTCGCGGGGGTGGCCGCCGCCGGGGAGTTGGGGGATGCTTCGGCCGCGGCTTCCGCGGGCGAGTGGTTGCTCACCGGGGGCGCCGAGGAGTGGCTGCGGGCGGCCGCCAGCTCCGACAGGAGCTTCGCGACCAGGGCCGGGGTGTCGCCCGCGAAGGAAGTCGTGGGGGAGGGGCCGATCGCGGCACCCAAACCCACGCCCACCGCGAGCATCGCGGCGGCGAGGATCGAGGTCACGCGCAGGCTCGGCCGGCGCGAGAGCAGGGGAGGACGCGCGTAGGGAGGGGGCGAGGGAGGGCGTTTGGAGGCACTTGCCTGGCCCTCGCGGGAGGCGTCGCCCGGCTGGGACCGGCGGCCGTCGGGGGCGGGCCCCGCGGCGCGTCCGGAGAAGATGTTCGTCGGCTTCCGCACTAGTTAGACGCTTTCAGTGTTCTTTTTGCCGGCTGACGCTGCCGAGGACGGTTCTTCCCCGGTTTCCGGTTCTCCCGGAACGGGCCTTCCCGCTACTCCTCTTAGTAGATCATTTCGACAATATAACTAATGTCGATCGAGTCTATGAGGTTATGGTATCTTGGCGGCGTCTCCCGCGCAACCGACAAACCGTCACTCGAAAGGAAGCCTCACGAAATGCAAGGAATTCGCCGTCTCTCCGTCGCCCTCGCGGTGGCGGGTGTGCTCGGGGCAGCGGCGCCCGTGGCCGCCAACGCTGCGACCACGATCACCATCAGCGGTGCGACCGCCTCGTATCCCCTCGTCTCCCTGTTGGCGCAGAAGTACGTGAAACTGCACCCCCACAAGATCAAGTTCAAGATCGCCCAGGGCGGCGCCCAGGTGGGCATCAACGACGTCGCGGCAGGCCGCGTGACGATCGGCGACGTCTCACGCGACCCGCTCGAAACCGACCCCCCGCACCTCGTCTTCTACCCGATCGCCAAGTACGGGATCTGCGTGATCACGAACAAATCCAACCCGCTCGCGAACCTGACGAGCGCGCAGCTGATCAGCATCTTCACCGGCAAGACGCGCTCGTGGAGCGGGATCCCCGGAGCGAGCGCGAGCGGGACGGTCGACCTGATCACCCGCACCTCGGTCGCGGGCGTGTTGACCAACTTCCAGACGCTGTTGCTGGAAAACAAGAAGGTCTCGAGCGTTGCCTCCGAACAGTCCTCCGAGGGACTGATGCGCCAGACCGTCGAAAGCGATCCCAACGCGATCGGGTTCGTGTCCAACTACCAGTCCGACAAGGGTGGCGTCCACGCCGTCAGCGTCAACGGGGTGGCATGCAACAAGAGCACCGTCACCTCGGGCACCTACCCGGGCGTCGCCAAGTTCTACGAGGTCACCAAAAAAGAAGCCACCGGCGCGGCCGCGGCGTTCATCGGCTGGATCCGCAACTCCTCGGCGGCGCGCAAGATCATCTCGACCCAGTGGGTGCCCGTCACCTAGCAGACCGCTAGGGGACGGCACGGATGCCTCCAGTGCTGGCGCGATTGCGCAAACCATGGCCCGACCACCGCGCCGAGCGGACGCTCGGCGCGGTGTCGTGCCTGGTCGGAGTGCTCGTGGTGGGGATGGTCGCGTTCGTCGCCGTCCACGCCTGGCCTACCTTCGAGCACAACGGCCTGAGCTGGCTGGGGTCGGGCCCCAGCCCCGAATCCGCCTTCGAAAAGATGCAGTCCACGGGCGTCGACGCGCCCGCCTCGGCATACCACCTGCGCGCCTGGCCGCTGCTCTACGGGACGCTTCTGACGACGGTCGTGGCGGTCGCATTCGCCTTCGTGGTCTCGCTGTTCGCGTCGATCTTCATCGTCGAGCTGGCACCCGAGCGCCTGCGCAGGCTCACGATCCCCGTGATCCGGCTGCTGGCGTCCGTGCCCTCGGTCGTGTACGGGCTGATCGGGGTGCTGGTGCTGGTGCCGTTCGTCGGGAACCACCTGGTCACGGCGGCCGAGAAGGAATCGGTGGCCAGCTCGATCGAGCTCACCGGCGCCGGGCTGCTCGTGACCGTCGTGATCCTCACGGTGATGATCGCCCCGATCATGATCGCGCTGACCTGCGAGGCGCTGGCCGCGGTCCCGAGCTCGTGGCGCGAGGGCGCAATCGCGCTCGGGCTGAACCCCTTGCGCGCGATCCTGGCCGTCACCGTACGCGCGGCGAGGCCGGCGATCGTGGCCGCCGCGGTGCTGGCCACCGGCAGGGCCCTGGGTGAGGCGATCATGATCTCGATGGTCTCCGGGGGGAGGGCGTTCACGCCGAACCTCGACCACGGGCTGCTGATCTTCCTGTACTCGCCGCTGCGCACGTTCGCCTCCACGATCGTCGACTTCCGGGAGGGGCTCAGCGCCCCGGCGCTGGGGTCCTCGCTGTACGCGATCGCGCTGCTGCTGCTGCTGGGCGGATTCGTGCTGTCGGTGTGCGGCTATCTGATCAAGCTGCCGCTGCGCAGGTACCAGGTGCGCGGATGAGCACGCTGGTCCCATTCGAGTTCGACGATGCGCGTGCGATGCACACCGGTCGCGGCCGGCGCTCCTCGCCCACGAGCTGGCGCTGGCGTGACCGTATCGCGCTGGTGCTCGCCTGGAGTGCCGGGATCACGCTGTGCCTGATCGCCGGTGCGATCGTCGCCTACTTCGCGTTCCGCGGGGTGCAGTACCTGCGTCCGAGCCTGCTGTTCTCGAGGCCCCAGGCGTCGACGAGCCAGGCCGGCAGCGGGGGCTTCCTGGACCCGCTGCTGGGGACGATGCTGCTGACCGCGGTCGGGATCGTCCTCGCGCTCCCGCTGGCGGTCACCAGCGCGGTCTGGATCAGCGAGTACGGGCGTCCCAAATGGCTGTCCCGCGCGATCGAGTCGTGCATCGAGATCGTGGCCGGGACGCCGGACATCGTCATCGCCCTGTTCGGCCTGGCGGTGTTCCAGCTGAGCTTCATGGGGCCGTTCTCGTTCAAGGCCTCCGGCGGGGGCGTGTATGGCCGCTCGTTCCTGGCAGCGGGGGCGATGATGTCGCTGATCGCGCTGCCGCCGATCTTCGCCGCCACCCGAGACGGCCTGCAGGCTGTTCCCGCGCACCTGCGCGAGGCCGCCTTCGCGCTCGGCAAGACGCGCGTCACCACGATCCGGCGGGTGCTGCTCCCCAGCGTCCGCTCCAACATGGCCACCGGGGTCACCCTCGGGATCAGCCGCATCATCGGTGACACCGCGATCGTGGTCCTGCTGCTGGGCGAATCGCTGCGCCTGGAATCGCAGGGCTCCGTCCCCGGCGTCGGGCTGCTGCGAGGAACCGGCTCCACGCTCACCAGCTTCGTGTTCGACAACTCCCCCGCGGGGGAAGGGGCGGCCCCCCAGAAGGCTTACGCGGCCGCGGTGGTGCTGCTGCTGTTCGTGCTGTGCTTGAACCTGCTGGTCGAACGCATCGGGCGCCACCAGGAGCGCGCCACGGGTCTGTCGGTGGCCACCGGGGCCGTCTAGGAAGCCCGCCTGCACGATGCAACCTGGGCGCTTTACAAGCCGATACCGAACCGCTAACCTCAGTACTCCGGTGAAAATGGTTTCTCTGATCGGGAATATCGATGTTGAGGCC
Organism: Solirubrobacteraceae bacterium; assembly: GCA_035515315.1. Classification (GTDB taxonomy): domain Bacteria; phylum Actinomycetota; class Thermoleophilia; order Solirubrobacterales; family Solirubrobacteraceae; genus Palsa-744. The sequence goes on along the minus strand of DATJBO010000044.1, from coordinate 2,552 downwards.
TAATCTCGTGACCGAGTCGACCGAGCCGATCCACCTGCGCGACGACGACGGCGAGCTGCCGGCGGTCGAGCACCTGCACGCCGCGGCCGGCCCCGCACCGGCGGTCGGGCGCCTGCATGGATCCAACGGCTCCGGCCCCACGCCGGTGCCGCCCGTACGCACGATCGTCCTCGACCGCACCCCGCTGCCAGCGGCCCCGCCGCAGGAGCGCCGCGCCGTGCGTCCGGCCGTCGCCGGCAGCGGACCCGAGCGCCTGTGCCTGGAGGACGTGAGCATCGCCTACGGCTCCAAACCGGCCGTCAGGTCGGTGTCGCTGTCGATCCACCAGGGCGAGGTGCTGGCCCTGATCGGCCCCTCCGGGTGCGGCAAGACGACGCTGCTGCGCACGCTCAACCGCCTCACCGAGCTGACGCCCAGCGCCGCCCGCGCGGGCCACATCAGGCTCGACGGGGAGGACATCCACGAGCTGCCCGACACGAGCCTCCGCTCGCGGGTGGCGATGGTCTTCCAGCAGCCCAACCCGTTCCCGATGTCGATCTTCGACAACGTCGCCTTCGCGCTGCGCGAACAGTCGCGCCGCCGTCCCCGCCGCAAGGAGCTCGAGCCGCTGGTGATCGACGCGCTGCGGCGCGCCGGGCTCTACGAGGAGGTCCGCGACGACCTCGACCGGCCCGCCCTGCGCCTCTCCGGAGGCCAGCAGCAGCGCCTGTGCATCGCACGGGCGATCGCCCCCCGGCCCGAGGTGCTGCTGATGGACGAGCCCTGCAGCGCCCTCGATCCCATCTCCACGAACACCATCGAGGAGCTGATCGGCGAGTTGCGGCGCGAGCTGGCGGTCGTGGTGGTCACCCACAACCTCGCCCAGGCACGGCGGATCGCAGACAAGGTCGCATTCATGTACCTCGGCAACCTCATCGAGTACGGGACCACGGAGGAGGTCTTCGAGCAGCCCCGCGCCACCCGTACCCGCGAATACGTCCAGGGCGCCTTCGGTTAGGCAGCCGGCGTGGCTGACGTGAGCCTGATGGCGGTTCCCACCCAGCCGCAGGATGGGACCAGATGCGCCAACTGCGGCGCCGAGGTCGTCGCCGACCAGCGCTACTGCCTGTCCTGCGGTCATCCCGTCTCGCCCGTGCGGCTGGGCTTCCTCGACGTCCTGCAGGACCAGGGCGCCCACCCGGCTCCCCAGTGGGTCGCTCCCGGGACGCTGCCCGCGAGCGCCTCCTATCCGCCGCCGCCCGACCAGGGCGGCCTGGGCGCCTGGATGCGCCGCAACGGCCCCGCCTTCGCCCTGCTGTCGGTGTTGCTGCTGTGCCTGATCACGGGGCTGCTGCTCGGCCACTGGGCCTCATCGGGCGCCGCCAAGCCCGGCCCCTCGACCATCAAGGTCGAAGGTCTCGGCGGCACCGCCCTCGCCCCGGCCGCATCCTCCACGCCGTCGACCTCGACGCCGGCGAAAACCTCGGCCGCGGCGGCCGCCGCCAAGGCCAAGAAGGAACAGCAGGAAGCCGCCAAGGAAGCCGCCAAGGAAACCAAGGCCGAAAGAGCCCCGCCGCCGAAGGCGAAAAAGGTCACCCGCAACGAACTCGAAAAATTCAGCCACTCGACGGGCAAGAAGCACCAGGAAGAACTCAACGCCAAAGGCGCCGAACCGATCGAAACGAGCTGATGGGATCACGACCGCTGCTCGCCGACGGCTCGCTCGCACAGCTGCGGGCCCGCCAGCGTGAGCTCGCCCAGCGCGTGGCCGAGCTCACCTGGGACCTGGGCGGGCTGACCTACGAGATGGCGATCCGCGACCACTACCGCCTCGATGTGCTGGCGCGCCGGGCCGCCGAGCTGCAGGCGGCCGACGCCGAGCTGGGCGAGGTCCAGCGGCTGCTGGCCAGCTCCGAGGCCGGCGTCCACGGTCAGTGCCGCTCGTGCGGGGCGGTCCACAGTCGCGGCGCCGCCTACTGCTGGCAGTGTGGCGCTCCCCTGATGTCGGAGGCCCGCCCGGAGGTCCTGTCCGGCGACTCCAACGGCGCCCGCGCGCGACTCGACCCCCCGCCGGCTCGCGGCGGGGACCCAGGCGCTCGCCCGGTCGGCTAGGCCTGGTGCGTGGGCTCGGCCGCGGCCGGCTCGGGAGCCGGGGCGGCTGCCTGTGCCTGGTCGGGGGCCGGGGCGGGCGGCGGGGCCGCGACCGGAGCTGCGGGCGGTGCCGGGGCCGGGGCGGGCTGGGCCACCGTCTGGCTCGCCTGCGGCAGCGCCGCCTGCTGGGAGCTCTGGGAGCTCTGCGAGGAGCCGGTGACCGAGTCCTTGAACTCGCGCATGCCGGAGCCGAGCTGGCGCCCGATTTCCGGCAGCCGTTTGGCGCCGAACAACAGCAGCAGGATCACGACCAGGAACGCGATATGAACGGGGTTGTCGAGTCCCATCTCCGCCAGAGTCTAGCCGCGGCCGCTGTCTCTCACCAGCTGGACGGCCACGAACACCATGAAGGCGGCGAACAGGTCGCGCAGCACGGCGCCGGAAAGGGCGTTGGCGAGCGCCACGCCGCACGCCGCGCCGCC
>DATJBO010000043.1:0-4003 GCA_035515315.1 Solirubrobacteraceae bacterium | reverse complement strand
CTGGGGGGCGTGCCGCTCGCGTTGTCGCTGGCGCTGCTGATCGGTGGCGCGGCGATGCTCGTGCGATCGCCGCTGCTGCTCGCGCTGATGGCCGGGGACCGCTCGAGCCAGCCGAGCGGCTCGGGCCGCAGCCCGTCGGATGCGAGCGCCGAGGCGATCCGTTCGAGACCGGTCAGGGAGGCGGCCGAGCCGTCCGCTTCAACGACCACCACGTCGCCCGCCCGCAGCTGACGGCGGCGCAGCCTGGAGGTCGCGCGAACGCGCACGGCGCCCTTCACCGGGGTCGCGTCGGCGGTGCGGGCCAGCACCAGCTGGCCGACAGACAGGCCGCTGCGCGGGCGCAGGTAGAAGAAGCGCCCGTGCAGGCCGAGCGCGCGCGCCTGCGAGCCGAGCGTGCCACGCGTGCGAACCCAGCGCAGGACCTTGGAGGAGGGGACTTCCGGGAGCAGTTCGTCGCCGAGCGCCCGCACCGAGGAGATCCGGTGCTCGCTCGGCACGCTGGCGCCGTCGGCGAGCGTCACGTGCACCCCGCCCTCTGCCAGCCGGGCGGCGAGCGCCGCCTGCTGCCTCGCCGGCGCGTGTATCACCAGCCCGACCACCGGTTCGTCGGTGCTGACGTGGGCAAGTTCCTGGACGTCCAGGACCTTGGCCGCCACGGACGTGACCTCGTCGGTGGACATCACCCACGAGCCGACGAGGAACAGGAACACCAGCCACGTGGCGATGGCCACCGCCCGCAGCTGCCAGGCGGGGATCGGACGCACGCGCCGGGGAGCCCCGAGCACCGCCTCCACCGGTGAGGCGGGCGCGAGCCGCGGCGCGGTCGCCTTGGCTCCGTTCCCGGACGAGCGGGCAAAGCTCGCGCACACGTGCTCGCGCAGCTCGTCGCGGTCGTTGGCCAGCAGCAGCAGGTCGAGCGCCGCCATCGCGCGCGTGTTGATGCGGGCGTGGCCGACCGGCAGCCCATAGCTGACGACCGGCGTGCCCGCGGCCATCGCCTCCAGGCATGTGACGCCGCCGGTCGAGTGCACGAGCACATCGGCCGCCGCCAGCACGTCGGGCATCTGGTCGGTGAAGCCGTATACGTGGACCCGCTCCTCGCCGGCGAAGTCGCGGCGCAGACGCTCGGCGAGCTGGCGGTTGCGCCCGGCCAGGCACACGATCGCGCCCACCTCGGGCACGCGCGTGAACTCGCGTACGGCGCCGGCCACGTCGCCGACCCCCCAGCCGCCGCCGGACACGACGACCACGCGGCCCTGCTCGGGCAGCGACAGCCTGCGGCGCGCCTCGCCGGAAGAGCGCGGCTGCAGGAACTCGGCCGAGATCAGGGGGCTGACGAGCTGCACGCTGCCGCGCCCTGCGATCCGCTCGACCGACGGCACCGACTCGTCGTACATCACGAGGTGCATGTCGATCCCCGGCTGCGCCCAGAAGAACAGCCCCGTCAGGTCGGTGATGGTCGCCACGGTGGGACAGGCAACGGCCCCGGTGCGGCGCAGGCGGGCGAGAACGACCGTCACGGCCGGGTAGGTGGAGACCACCACGTCGGGTTCGTGGGCGGCGATCGTGCGCGCCAGCGGGCGCGAGCCGAAACGGCACAGCAGCGTCCGCGCCAGCGCGCGCACGGGCGGGATGTGCTCGAGCAACCAGTAGACGATCGTGTAGGTCCACGGGATGAAGCGCAGCTGCACCCGGTAGCCGTCCTCCACGACGGGGCGCACGAACGGGCCCATCGCGGCGAGGCCGTCGATCACGGTCACCTCGGCCGGGTGGGGCGAGCGACCGATCTGTTCTGCCAGCGCCCGGGCGGCGGCGGCGTGGCCCTCCCCCACGTCGGCCGAGAGGATCAGGACGCGCTCGCGCCGGCGGGTCCGGGGCGAGCGCGGTGAGCGCTTGTCGGTGCGGCTTGGCATGTACGGCGTGGGCCCCGCATGCGACAAACGGCTCGGCGCCGCCCGGGGGCCACGCAGCGCCCACCAGTCGGGGGCCTGGCTGTTAAAGGGAACCTTAGCGTGAGCGCAGGACCGTGCCGCGCGGGCTAGGGGGCAGAATGAAGACACGTTGCAGGCGGCCACACCGATATCGCCGTCGGGCGTCGCGGACCGTCGCGACCGTCGGCGCGGGTCGGCGCCGGCGGTGCGTGCACCGAGCGGCGCGAGGGCGCTGGGAACACTCGGGCTGCTCGGGATCCTCGCCGGCGTGCTGCTGCTGTGCGCCGGCGCCGCCAGCGCCCCCACGCAGTACGTGCCCTCGCGCGTCGGCGGGTGGCCGTCGTGGCTGGCCGGGCCGCTCGGCGCTCTGTCCCCCCCGCTCGGCAGCCACGGCTTCCAGAACCTGACCCTGCTGATGTGCGCCGGCTACGGGCTGGTGCTGGCGCTCGCGTGGGCGCTGCCGGTGCGCGCACTGGTGGGGGCGATCGTGGCGGCACACGTGGTCCTGCTGCTCGGACCTCCGCTGATCTCCCAGGACGTGTTCGGGTACCTCGGCTACGCCCGGCTGGGCGCCCTGCACGGGCTCGACCCGTACACGCACGTGCCGGCCGAAGCGCCCGCGGACGCGGTCTTCCCGTTCGTCGGATGGCCCTTCAAGCACTCCCCCTACGGCCCGCCGTTCACCCTCGCAAGCTACGCGCTGGCACCGCTCGGCCTGGCCGGCGGACTGTGGGCGCTGAAAGCGATCGCCGCCGTCTCGAGCCTCGGCGCGGTCGCGCTCGTCGCCTACGCCGCCCGCGCGTGGGGGCGCTCGGCGAAGTGGGCGGCGGCGTTCGTGGGGCTGAACCCGGTGCTGCTCGAGCTGGCGGTGGGCGGGGCGCACAACGACACGCTCGTGATGGCCTCGCTGGCGGCGGCGCTGGCGCTGGCCGCCCGCGGGGAGGCCCGGGCCCGGGGGCCCGCCGTCCCCGCGCGTGCCGACACCGCCCCGCGGACCGGCACCGCCTCCGCCGCACGGACCGACACCGCCCCACTGACCGCCGGGGACACCGCCGGCCTGCGCGAGAGCGCGATCGCGGTGGTCGCCGGGATGGGCGTGAAGATCGCGGCAGGCGTGGTGCTGCCGTTCGTGGTGCTGGCCCCGACGCGGTGGCGTGAGCGCCGGGCGGTGCTGGTCGGGGCGGTGCTGTCACTGGCGGGTCTCGCCGTGCTCGGGCTGATCGGCTTCGGCACCCACGCGCTGGGCTTCCTCGGCGCCGTCGGCGAGCAGCAGCAGCTGGTCGCCACCCACAGCGTCCCGGCCGAGACCGCGCGCCTCGTGGGCCTGTCCGGGACCCCGTCCTGGTGGCGGCACCTGTACCTCGCGGGCTTCTGCGTGGTGCTGTCGGTGACGCTGTGGCGCACCCTTCGCGGCGCCGACTGGCGCGTGATGGCGGGCTGGGCGATGCTGGCGCTGCTGGTGTCGACCGCCTGGCTGCTGCCGTGGTACGCGATCTGGCTGCTGCCGCTAGCGGCCCTCGGCGGGGACCGGCGGCTGTGTGCCGCCACGCTGGTGTTCTGCGTCTACGCGGTCCTGATCCACCTGCCGCTCGCTGATCCGCTGTTGAGCCCCGCCGCGCACCGGACCGTCGAACACGTCCACCTCACCGTCCCTGGCGTTCGCCACCGCCTCGAACTCACCGGTTTCGAAGTCCTTCACGGTGTCCAGATGGATCTGCGCTGGTGAGGCCCCCGGGCGCAGGCGGCGCAGGCGGATCGCGTCCAGGCGCCTGAACTTGAGGATCTCCAGCACGTACACGAGGTACACGCTGGCCGCCGCCACGACCAGCCCGATGGCGAGGATCACGAGCGTCCAGCCGGTGTTGTAGCGGCCGTTGTGGTCGCTGTAGGGGACGAACCGCAGCGCCAGTGCGAGCCCCGCGAGCATCAACGTCCACGCGTACAGGTAGGCGATCGTGCGCCGGCTGGAGAAGCCGATCCGCGCCATGCGGTGGTGGAAGTGCTCGCTGTCGGGCCGGTACACCGGCTGGCGGTACTTCAGGCGCTTGAGCACCACGAAGGTGGTGTCCATG
>DATJBO010000042.1:0-24695 GCA_035515315.1 Solirubrobacteraceae bacterium | reverse complement strand
CCCCTGTCCTTCCCCGAGCTCAACGGCGCCCAGCGCCAGCGCCGGATGATCGGCGCGGGTGCCAGCCGCGAGGAGGTCTTCGCGGCGTCCGTCGAGGAGACCAGGCACACCTACACGGAGGTGGTGAAGGTTTGAGCGCAGCCGAGGGCGCGGCGGGGCCGCCGCCGGGCCAGCCCAGCGAGGAGGAGCTGAGGGCCGCCTACGAGGCGGAACTGGCCCGGATCACGACGACCGACATGATCGCCCAGGTGTCGATCTCGATCCTCAACCTCGGCGCCCGCAAGCTGGCGCCGGGGGAGGGCGCGCCGGCGGGGCAGGGCGCGCCGGAGGGCGCCGGCCGGGACCTCGAGCAGGTCCGTGACGCGATCGACGCCGTGCGGGCGCTGCTGGAGATCCTCGAGCGGCGCATCCCCCAGGAGCTGCCGCCGCTGCGGGACGCCCTCTCGCGGCTGCAGATGGCCTACGCACAGGAGATTCAACGAGCCCCCGCGGGCAAGGGCCCGTCCCAGCAGGGCGGGCCGGCGGGCGCGCAGGGAGAGGGCGGCGCCGATCAGGGCGGCGGGAGCACAGAGGGCGGCGGCCCCGGCCCGGGCGGAGCCTCGGGCGAGCAGCCGCCGCAGGGCCAGGAGCCGCACAGGCCCGGGCCGGCCGAGTCCAGCGGACGCCTGTGGGTGCCCGGCAAATGAGCCTGGGATGGGCCCGCCAGCGGCCCCGTGGACGGGCGTGCGGCGGGGCGGCACGATAGACTGCGCCCGCGTTTGACCGGACCCTGGTTGCGCCAGCAAGCAGTCCGGCTCTGACGAACGTGCGCGCGACATCCTCGCGCGGCTGAGCCAACCGACACCGCGGAGGATTTCTATTGAGCAGCTTCCTGACGAACCATGGGATCGTCGTCGCCCTTGTGTGCGCGGGCTGTGCGGTCGCCTACGGACTCCTCACCACGCGGTCCCTGCTCGCGCTCTCGCCCGGCAACGACCGGATGCGGGCGATCTCGGGGGCCGTCCAGCAGGGTGCCCGGGCCTACCTGAACCGCCAGTACACAACGATCGCGCTCGTCGGGGTGGTCCTGTTCGTCGCGCTGATCTTCGTCCAGAACATCGCGGTCGCCTGCGGCTTCGCGGTCGGTGGCGCGCTGTCGGGCGCGGCCGGCTACATCGGCATGAACGTGTCGGTGCGCGCCAACGCGCGCGTGGCCGAGTCGGCCCGAGGGGGCGTCGCCCCGGCGCTCGCCACCGCGTTCCGCGGCGGCGCCATCACCGGCATGCTGGTCGTGGGCCTCGCGCTGTTCGGGGTGGCCGGTTACTACGGGCTGCTCACGGCCGTGTTCAACGACTCCCAGAAGACAGCCGTCGACGCGCTCGTGGGGCTCGGCTTCGGGGGCTCGCTGATCTCGGTGTTCGCCAGGCTCGGGGGAGGGATCTTCACGAAGGCCGCCGACGTCGGGGCGGACCTCGTGGGGAAGGTCGAGGCGGGCATCCCCGAGGACGACCCTCGCAACCCGGCGACGATCGCCGACAACGTGGGCGACAACGTCGGCGACTGCGCGGGGATGGCGGCGGATCTGTTCGAGACCTACGCCGTCACCGCGGTGGCCGTGATGCTGCTGGGCGTTCTCACCTTCCACGAGGCCACCCGGGTGGCGCTGTACCCGCTGCTGCTCGGCGGCGCCGCGATCATCGCCTCGATCATCGGCACCTTCGCCGTGCGCTCCCGCGCCGGAAACGTCGAGCGGGCGCTCTACCAGGGCCTGATCGTGTCCGGGGTGATCGCCGCCGCGGCGTTCGCCCCGATCACCTACTGGATGGTCGACAACCTCACCTACAAGGCCGCCGGCGCGCCCGTGCAGACCCCCTCCTGGGGCGACTTCTACCTCTGCTCCCTGATCGGGATCGCGGTGACCGCGTGCCTGTTCGTGATCACCGACTACTACACCTCGACCCGCTTCTCGCCCGTCAAGAAGACCGCCAAAGCATCGATCACCGGCCACGCCACGAACATCATCCAGGGCTTCGGCTCGGGCCTGCAGGCGACGGCGCTGCCGGCACTGGTGCTGGTGCTCGGCGTGCTCGGCTCGTGGAAGCTCGCCGGCGGAGGCTTCGTCGGCATCTACGGCGTCGGCGTCGCGGTCATGGGCCAGCTGTCGCTCACCGGGCTGATCGTCGCGCTCGATGCGTTCGGGCCGATCACCGACAACGCCGGCGGCATCGCCGAGATGGCCGACCTGCCGGAGGCCGTGCGCAACGTGACCGACCCCCTGGACGCGGTCGGGAACACGACCAAGGCGGTCACCAAGGGGTACGCGATCGGCTCGGCGGTGCTGGCCGCGGTCGTCCTGTTCGCGGGTTTCCGCGAAGAACTGATCGCGCACGCCGGGCACGTCACGAACTTCGCGATCAACGAACCGCCGGTGCTGATCGGGCTGCTGATCGGCGGCCTGATGGTGTGCCTGTTCGCCTCGCTGTCGATGGAGGCGGTGGGGCGGGCCGGCGGCGCCGTCGTCGAGGAGGTGCGCCGCCAGTTCCGCGAGCACCCGGGGATCATGGAGGGCACCGAACAGCCCGACTATGCCACCTGCGTGGACATCGTCACGAGGACCGCCCAGCGGGAGATGATCCTGCCCTCGCTGCTGCCGATCGGGCTGACGCTGATCGTCGGGCTGATCGACACGCAGGCGCTCGGGGGCCTGCTGATCGGGGTGATCGTGGTGGGCTTCTTCTTCGCCGTGCTGATGACCGCCGGGGGCGGCGCGTGGGATAACGCCAAGAAGCTCATCGAGGACGGCGCCTATGGGGGCAAGGGCTCGGAGGCCCACGCCGCCGCGGTCACCGGGGACACCGTCGGCGATCCCTTCAAGGACACCTCGGGACCGGCCATCAACCCGATGATCAAGGTCGCGAACATCGTCGCGATCCTGATCATCCCGCTGATCACCTGAGGCGCGGCCGCCCGCCGGCGCGCGGCCGCCAGGTCGGCCGCGGCCGCACGGCGGGGCGAGGGGCGAGGGACATACGCTCAGCTCGTGACTCCGCGCGGGGCGCACAGGGCCGCGACGCTGGTGGTGTCCGCGGCGCTCGTGGTGATCGGGTTGGTGCTGATCGTGCAGGGGGCCAGCACGAGCCACGGGGTGGACTACCCGCGGCTGCTGCTCGGGGCCCTGTTCGCGGCCGCGGGCGTCGCGCGCCTGCACCGCGAGCTGCGCAGGGGGGGTGAACGTTGAGCCCGCGTGGAGACCGAGCCACCATCGTCTAACCTGCGCCTATGGGTTCAGTGGGGGCGCGATGTTCGTCCTGATCGTTGGCGCCGGACGCGTCGGCTCGGCGCTCGCGAAGTCAACCCTCGCCGCGGGTCATGAAGTGTCCGTGCTCGACACCGACCCGCTCTCCCACGAGCGCCTGGACGCGGGCCAGACGAAGACCTGGGAGGAAGCCGAAGGCCGGTTCACGGTCGGCACGGCGCTCGAGACCGACGCCCTGATCCAGGCCGGGATCGAGCGTGCCGATGTGTTCATCGCGGCCACGCGCGGCGACAACACCAACCTGGTGATCGCCCAGATCGCGCAGAGGCGCTTCGGCGTGGAGAAGGTGATCGTGCGGGTGATGGACCCCGCGCGGGCCGACTGGTACGGCGCCCAGGGGCTGAGGACGATCTGTCCCACCAAGCAGGCCATCGAGGAGTTCGAACTGGCGCTCGCGCCGGAGGCGGCGTAGGGGATGTACGCGATCATCGCGGGCGCCGGCAAGGTGGGCAAGAACCTCGCCCGGGAGTTGATCGGCAAGGGCCACGAGGTGACCCTGATCGAGTCCTCGCGGGCCAGCTACCTCGCCAGCGAGGAAGAGTTCGAGCACGCCGTCCAGTACGGGGACGCGACCGAGCTATGGATACTCGAGCGCGCCGGCATCCAGCGGGCCGACCTGGTGATCGCGGTCACAGGCGATGACGAGGACAACATCCTCGTCTGCCAGGTGGCCAAGGAGAAGTACCTCTGCGACCGGGTGATCGCCCGCGTCAACAACCCCGGCAACCACGACCACTTCAGGCTGCTGGGGATCCAGCCGGCGGTGTCCGCCACCGACTTGATCCTGCGCCTGATCGAGCACGAGGTCCCCCGCTACGGCCTCGTACACCTGCTGGCGCTCGAAGAGGAGCGCCTGGAGATCATCGAGCTCGAGGTCAGCGACGACGCTCCGGCGGTCGGCCAGAAGGTGGTCGACATCCCCCTGCCCGAGGGCAGCCTGATCATCTCCGTGCTGCGTGGCGGCGCCGGGTTCGTGCCGAAGGCCGACACCGTGATCGAATCCGGAGACGAGGTGCTGCTGGTGCTCGACCCGGGCCTGGAGGAGGCGATCACCGTCTACTTCTCGCCCGAAGGGCAGCCCGCCCGCATCTGACGCCGGCGCACGCGCACGCCCCAGAGGGGTCGGCCTGATTGGCTATTCTTGGCCGGAATCGCTGTCCGGGATAGTCCAATTGGCAGTGACGCCCGGTTCTGGTCCGGGAGATTGGGGTTCGAGTCCCTGTCCCGGAGTACGCGGACGCCCCGGTGATCCGGGGCGTTCGTCTCCATAGACGGCCTCCGGCGGCTTCACCGTTCAGGCGATAGCGGGGATTTTTCTCGCAAATTGCGGGGGTTTGTCTGGTGGGGCCGCCCGTCGCTTGTCTAGTCTCGTTGACCTAACAAAGGCGGCTGCGGCCGATGAAGCCAAGGCGAGGCGGGGTCGGCAGCAGCGATACAGGGGGTGATGAAATGCGCATACGCGCAATCTTCGCCGGTACGGCGCTCGCGCTACTGGTGGCTCTTGCCGCGGCGGCTTCCGCTTCTGCGGCCGAAACGGAAGTACGAGTCGGCGGCCACATGAACGGCTGGATCGGCCAGACCAACGCATCCGAAGGCGACGTCCCGCACGAATTCGGGGAACCGTTGCCTCCACACGAAGCGTTCTGCAGTGGCTCGGTTAGCCTGGTCCCGGGCGCCGGGACACCGCCGCTCGGTCGCGGGAGCGCCGAGCTGCGGACCGGCAACGGGACGACCGGCGGCGAATGCGCGGCGCAGATTCGAAACAGCGGCTACGCCGGCGGGAAGCTCGCCGAACTGACGGCGCTCAGCTACTCGACCTACCTCCAGGAACACACCGTCAACGAACAGCAGGACACCTTCCTGACGCTGTTCGTGAACAACGAGGGGCGTGCCCACGGAGCGGTGGACGACGAGCTGTTCTTCGAGCCGCCCTATCAGACCCACGCCAGCGGCAACCCGTCGCTGCCCGAACAGGGTCCGGTGGAACTCGGAACGTGGCAGTCCTGGAACGCGGCCGAGGGCGGCTGGTGGGACAACAACGAAGAACTCGGCACGCCGGGTAGCGGCGTGGAGCCGCTCGCCGGATATCTCGAACAATATCCCGAAGCCGTGATCGTCAACAGCAGTCGAGGAGGCGGCGTGCGAGTGGCCGTCGGCGAGGCGGAAGAAGACGCCAAATTCGTCAGCTACGTCGACGACTTCACGATCGCCTTCGCCACCGAAACGACCTACAACTTCGAGCCCACGCCGCCGACGGCGACGATCAATTCTCCCTCCGCCGGTGGGGTGTACCTCAAAGGGGCGTCGGTCGCGACCGAATTCTCGTGCGCTCCCAGCCCCGAAGAACCCGGCTTCGAAATGGGGGAGTCGGGAATCGAACCGGGCAGCGCGATCGAATCGTGCAGGGACTCCAACGGCGCAGAAGGCAGCCCGGGTACGGGCGCACTCGACACGGGCACGGTCGGCAACCACAGCTACACGGTGACCGCGAAAAGCCAGGACGGGGAAGAAGGCACGACGGAAATCGACTACGAAGTCGTTGCGGCACCGTCGGTCATGACCGAAGCCGCATCCGGCGTCGGCGAAGCCACGGCGACTCTCAGGGCAACAGTGAACCCCAACGGCACGAGCGTCAGCAGCTGCCGCTTCGAATACGGCACATCGCCCGCGTATGGATCGAGTGCCCCGTGCTCACCGTCGCCCGGCACCGGTAGCAGCCCGGTGATGGTGTCCGCGAGCCTGAGCGGGTTGGCTCCCGGCACCACGTTCCACTTCCGGGTAGTCGCAACCAGCGCGGGCGGCACGAGCGAAGGGTCCGACGAAACCTTCAAAACCCTGCCCACGCCTCCGCCCCCGACGATCACCAGACTCTCCCCGAAACGGGGACCCGCCACGGGTGGGACGTCGGTGACGATCACCGGTACCAACCTCGCGGGGGCCACCGAAGTCGCGTTCGGATCGGCCAAAGGCACGGGTCTGGTGGTCAACTCTCCCACATCGATCACCGTCAAATCGCCTCCCGGGACGGTCGGGACCGTGCACGTGACCGTCACGACACCCGGCGGCACAACCCCCACCACCGGCAAGGCAGCGAAAAAAGCAAGGTTCAGATACCAGAGGGTAAGGGGGTAGCGGCACGCTCCCCGCGCTCCGGTCGGGCATCCGGCTGGGGCGCGGGGAGCGAAGCCTCGATGTGCGCGCTTCGACGAGTGGCGAGCGTGCGCCGGTCGTGCGCGAGTCGGCCCGGGACGGCCGCGCGATACTGGCGGCCCCGGCGGGTAGCGCTCTCGACGGTCTAGACACCGTCACCGCGGTCCGTTCCGGCCCACAGTCGCAACCTCACGAACGGTCTGCGGCTCGTGCCTGGGCGGCCGTCTCAGAGTCCGCGCGTCAGGGTCCGCGGGCGGCGGGCTGGGGCTGCAGCGACCGAGCGACGGGTCCGCGCAGATGACTTTGGATATGCGTTTCGGACGCTCTGGGTCTATGATTCGCGCTTGCTGGCGTACGAAGGGGGTTTCGCGGGAGAGAACCGCAGTTCGGGGGCGTAATGAGCGGCGACTGGCAGCAGGCGGATCAGCCGAGCGGGCCGGGGACGACGCGCTATGCGACAGGAAGGAACGACAACACCATGAGCACGAGACGGAGTTCTACAACGGTGGCCTGGCTGGTCGCCGTCCTATTGGTGGCCGGCGCGACGATGGGGGTCATGGCCGGCTCGGCGGGAGCCGAACTGATCTACAAGAACATGCCGACGAAGCACCAGCTCGACGGAGCCGAGGGCTTCCAGTGCTGCGGCACCTCGGCGTTCGGCGGCGAGGTCACGTTCGCCGGCACCGACCGCGGCAGCCCGACGATCACCGCGGGCCTGCTCAGCTTCGCCTGCGAACAGGGCAGCGACACGACCTGTACGACGAAAAAAAACGCCACCTTCACGTGGCCGATCACGCTGGAAATCTACGAAGCGGGAGCGGGTGAAAGCGTAGGCCCCCTGATCGCCAGGGTAACGCGTGAATTCGCGATCCCCTACCGACCGACCGAGTCGCCGAAGTGTCCGGACGAAGGCTGGACGAAAGGCTACGGGAAGCAATGCGTGGTGGCGATCGCGGACAACATCAGCTTTTACCTGGGCGGCGGCTTCAAACTGCCAAGCACGGCGATCATCGCCCTCGCTTTCAATACAGAGAGCTACGGGTCCAAACCCACCGGCCAAGAAGGCCCGGAGAACTCGCTGAACGTCACGGTCAACGTCAGCTACGAATGCACCAAAGAAAATCCGACGACGCACGAATGCGAAGAATGGATTGAACTCCCGACCGGGCCCTCGGTCGGCACAGACCCGTTCCCCGAACAGGTCTTCCAGAGCACCGTGTACAGCCCCGCGGCCTGCGGCGGGGTCGAAGGCTCGTTCGGAGCCAGCGGCAAATGCTGGAAGTACGCACAGCCCGCATTCCAGGTGAAGGCCAAGCGCAAATAGAGCGTCCGCCTCGGGCGCAGTCACCTATGGCGTAAGAGGCAGTTGGGCGAGGGGCCCTGGAGACGTCGTCCGGGCCCCTCGCCGTCGCGCCGGGCGGGTCGACCGTCGGGCGCCGCGCGGGCGCGGGTCGACCGTCGGGCGCCGGGCGGGTCGACCGTCGGGCGCCGCGCGGGTCGACCCTCGGCCGCCGTATGGCGGCTCGGGTCCCGCAGGAGTAGATTGACGGCGCGATGGCACTCGAATCGATCGTGGTCTCCTTCGACGGGGACAACGCCGCCAGTGTCAGGTACGCGGAAGCCCGCGATCGGGCGGGCCGGGACGCACGCTGGTCCCAGGACGTGGGGCTCGTCGAGCACCACCACAGCGGGCGGCTGCTGCTTCGGGGCATGTTCGCCGGCCACTACCTCGACGTCGACGAGAGCGATCACGTCTCGCAGCGGGGCGCGGGCGAGGGTGCCATCGCCGGTGGCCTGATCGGGGTGCTGGGCGGCCCACCGGGGATCGCCGTCGGGCTGCTGGTGGGAGGGGTGGTCGGATCGCAGGCGGGCACGCCGAGTGAAGTCGAGAGCGAGCCCCTCGAGCTTGCGGAGCGCCTGCGGTCGGCGATCCCCAGGGGGTGCTCGGCGATCGTGTTGATCGCGCAGGGCGCGGAGATCGACGAAATGCTCGCCGCGCTCGGCGCCAGCGCGCGGACACCGTCCCGCCAGCCGGTATCCGACGCCCAGGCTGCCGCGCTCGAGGCGTCGCTCGGCGCGGACGCGTCGCTCTAGGCGGCGTGGCCCGTTCGGCGGTTCCCCGCGGCCGGACGCGTAGAGACTACCGTTTGAGCCGTCCGCCGGGCGGGATATCGTGACGATCGCTCGGGGGAAGTCAGGCGCTCATCGGATGCGGGCGCTCGTCTGGGATTCCACCCCGAATCCGGACGAATGGTCCCCTCGGCCAGGACGGCGCGGGCGCCGACACCCACCCCTCAGGAGTTGGCGTTCGCGCCGTCCTCACCAGTGGCGCAGGATGGTGGGCGCCGAACGAGAGCACGCGATGGGCGCGTTAGTGGGAGCATGTTCTCGGATAGCGGGCGACATCGCGCCTCGTCCGCACGCAAAACGGAATAGGGGGTTGCGGGATGAGGATGTTCAAGGGCCCGTGGGGCGTGGGCACGGCAGCGTCGGTAGCCGTGACGTTGCCGCTGGTGATGGCCAGCGCGGCGGTTGCGTGGAGCTCGCCGACCGTCACCTTGTGCGTGCCCCACGGGGAATACCAGTCGGCGATCACGAGTGGGAAACATGGCTGCCCGGGCGGCTACACGGAAATCAAGCTGAACCCTGAAGGGGGAAAAGAAGGCAAACAGGGACCGACTGGGCCGACGGGGGCCAAGGGTGCCACGGGAGCCACGGGTACGACCGGCCCGAAAGGGTCGGGCGCAGGCGCCACTGGCCCGACCGGCCCGACCGGGCCCGAAGGGAAAGCCGGGATGAACGGCGTCACGGGCGCGACCGGAGCCAAAGGCTCCACCGGCGCTGCGGGCCCGACCGGGCCCGAAGGGAAAGCCGGGATGAACGGCGTCACGGGTGCGACCGGAGCCAGGGGCTCCACCGGCGCTACGGGCCCGACCGGCCCAACCGGGAGCGGAAGTGGGCCGACCGGCCCAGCCGGTCCCACCGGGCCGGAAGGTAAGCCCGGAACGCCCGGCGAGGAAGGGAAGCAGGGGCCGGCAGGCGCGACTGGGCCCACCGGCGCAACCGGCTGCGGTGGCAGCGGCGGAACCGGCGGAAAGGGCGGATTCGGCGGCAACGGCGGATTCGGCGGCAACGGCGGCTACGGCGGCTACGGCGGCTACGGCGGCTACGGCGGAAACGGCGGTGAAGGCGGAGAAGGCGGAGAAGGCGGACGTGGCGGTGATGGCGGAGCCGGCGGAGAAGGCGGCGAACCCGGCGAACCGGGTGAAACCGGAGCGCCCGGCTTGCTCGGCTTCCCCGGAGAACAGGGCTTCTTCGGCGAACCTGGCGAACCTGGCGAACCTGGCGAACCGGGCGAACCTGGCGAACACGGCGAATTCGGCGAACCGGGCGGACCGGGCGCACCTGGCGAATTCGGCGAACTGGGCGAACCGGGCGAACCCGGCAGCTGCTAGGCGCTGGTCGCGAGTGAGCGGCTGACAGCTTGGGTGGTGGCCCGTGCCTCGAGGTGCGGGCCACCACCGAGCTGACGACCACGCGGCCCACCTCTCGAAGCGGTCGCTCGCGAGGCGGCGCGGAGGACCCCGGCGAGCGCCTATGCTCACCGGCGCCCGGCACCGGGTTCGGCAAGCCCACGAAAGGGGAGGCGAGGTGATGAAGGCGCTACGGCGGAATCTCAGCTACGCGAACGTGACCGCCACGCTCGCGCTGGTGTTCGCGATGAGCGGTGGGGCGCTTGCGGCCAAGCACTACCTGATCAACTCCACCAAGCAGCTGAACCCGAGGGTGATCCGTTCGCTGGAAACGACCGATAGCCGGATCTTTTTGAGGCTCGCCAAAACGGTGCCGATGGCCAGCGCGGTCAACGCCGAGAACGCCACAAACGCCTCCCACTCGGAAAACGCCAACACCGCGAGCAACGCGCTCGCGCTGGGGTCGGTGCCCGCGTCCGGCTACACCCGCAGCGACTGCGTGTCCGAGACGGGCCAGGTGAAGGGATTCGCGCTCGTGCCGGCCAGCCCGAGCTTCCCGGAAGGCTTCACCTCCCTGGGGACGGCCTACAACTGCAGCGGACGGACCGTCGAAGCGCGGCGACTCGGAGCCGAAGCAGGGGAGTACGAGGTCCACTTCCCCGGCAACCCGGAGCTGGTGGCGCTCGCCACCGGCGACGCCGGCGGGACCTTCCCGCACCCGGACACGGTGGCGGTCAAGGGCGAGGGGCCGGGCGACTGGCGCGTCACCGTGTACGACGTGGAAACGCACAAACCGGCAGACGACGCCTTCGAGCTGCTGGTGCCCTGAGAACGCCCGGCCGCCAACTCGGACGCTCTGGGCGTGACTCCCGAGAGGGGTGCGCAAGGTCGTCCCGGGGCGCGTGGTGCGGGCGGATTCTGCGAGCCCGAAACACGAGGATTAGAGCCGGCGGTGCCGGGTAAGTGCGCCCTCTAGAAGCTCCACAAACCTCATCAAAGCTACTCACGACGATTTCCGATCGGCGATGCTCCATGACCGCGCACACCGTCGTCGCCTGAGCGTCCTGCGGGCGCTCCTCGCGCTGCTCGCCTGCCTCCTGGCCGGCTGCCTCTGGGCCGCACGCGCGACGGCGGCCGGAAGCCTGCTGGGCGGCGCCGACCATGCGGTCACGACCGTCGCCGGCGAACCCCCCAAGGCCGCGGGCGAAGCGGGCGGCTCGGTGAGCTCCACGGCGTCGGGTGTCGTCGCCTCGGGCGCTTCAACGGCACTCGAGGCGGTTGCCGCAGTCCGTACAGCGTCCTCGCCAGCGGGAGCCTCCGAGACGCCCCCACAACCGTCGCCTACAGCGGCCGTCGCGGCTCCGGCGAAGGTGGTGGCCTCGACTGTGGCGGGCGCATCGCGGGCCTTGGGCGCGGCGGCGGGGCCCGCCGCCGCCGCTCCGGTCCGAGTGATCTCCTCGACCGTGGCGAGCACGTCGCGCACCGTCCACGCGGCTGTGAGCTCTGCAGCGGGTGCCGCAGGGGCTGTTGCCGGTGCCGGCCCGGCGGCCCGCGATCTCGCGGCAACCGTCGAACGGACCGTGACCACGCCGGCCGCAAGCGCCGTCGATACCTCGATTCGCCGCACCGCGCCGGCAGCGGGCGCGGCCGTGCTCAGGGGCGAGGGAGTCCCGGCCCCCATGGGCGTCGCGAGCTCACCCGCCGGATCCGGCGAGCTCCCCGAACCGTTCACCTCGATCACCCCTCTCGGTGGTGGCACGCCCCCAAGCGGACCGCCGTCGAGCCCGGCGGGCCTCGGCGGGTCCGGTGCAGCGGATTGGAGCTTCGGCCTCCTCGCGCCGGCCACAGCGGCGCCGGTCGCCGGTGGGCCTGCGACCAGCGTCATCTCCGCCGGCGCGATCGCCGGACCGCACGGCGCAGCCGTCGCCCACGGGCGCCCGGCGCCCGTGCCCTCGCCCTCTCCCGGCGGAGCGGTGCCGGCCTCCGCGGCCGCCGCCGGCTTCGGGATATCGATCTTCCTCGTCCTTGTGTGGCTCCTGCTCACCGGAGCCGCGGCACTCGGGCGACGGCTGCGGCTCGCGAGCAAGCCGCTCCTGCCGGCGCCCGTGGTGCTGGTACCCGAGCGCCCAGGCTAGCCCCCTCCGGCTGACCAGCCCAGGCGCCGGCGCATCGCGCCGCGCGCCGCAACTGTCAACTGGAAGAAGCTTCGAAAGGAGCTAGCTATGAAACGCCATTGGTTGGCCGTCGGCGCGAGCCTGCTCGCGTTGGCGACGGTGCCCGGCACGGCGCTCGCCGGAAACGGCGGCGGCCCGGGCCTGCTCGGAAGCGTCGAGCAGCACCAGAGCGCCGAAAATCAAAACCAGACAACCCAGACCGCGGAATCGTCGGCGACCAACGAACAGGTCAACGTGAACGCGCCCGTCTCGATCCTCAGCGTGGGCTCCAACGACGGGAACGTGAATCAGGCCAACAAGGGCTCGGCCAACGCCAACTCTCAGAACTCGAACGAGAGCGAGCAGGGCAACTGGCAGAGCCAGGGCGGCCAGGCCGCCGGCAACGACGGCTCCGACGGCTCCGGCAAGCCCGGCTGCGGATGCTCCGGCGACGGTAAGCAGTCCGGCGACGGCGACGGTCGGGGCGAGGGCGTCAAGCAGTCCCAGACGGCCTCCAACGAGAACGAAACCCAGCAGGAAGCCAAGTCCGAAGCC
Organism: Solirubrobacteraceae bacterium; assembly: GCA_035515315.1. Classification (GTDB taxonomy): domain Bacteria; phylum Actinomycetota; class Thermoleophilia; order Solirubrobacterales; family Solirubrobacteraceae; genus Palsa-744. The sequence goes on along the minus strand of DATJBO010000042.1, from coordinate 12,069 downwards.
ACCAACAAACAGGTCAACGTGAACGCGCCCGTCTCGATCCTCAGCAAGGGCTCCAACGACGGGAACGTCACGCAGTCCAACACGGGCTCGGCCAACGCCAACTCGCAGAACGAGAACGAGAGCGAGCAGGGCAACTGGCAGAGCCAGAACGGACAGACCGGCGGCCAGAAGCAGCCGGGTCAGGGCAATCAGGGTGGCTGCGGGTGCAGCGGCCCCGGGCCCGAACACGGTGGCTGTCAGTGGTCGGCCGACGGCAACGGCCAGAACGGTTGCGGTCAGCCCGGCGACGGCGGTCAGGGCGACGGCTGCGGTTGTGGCGGCGAGCAGAAGCAGAGGCACCACCACCACTACCACCACCACCACCGCTGCCCGCCCAAGCAGCCCGGCGGCCCGTCGGGCTGGCAGTACGGCGGCCAGGGGTCCGGGTACCCCGACGGGGGACCGGATGGCCAGGTCCACCAGCACCAGACCGCCAGCAACTCGAACACGACCAGCCAGACGGCCTCGTCCACGGCGACCAACGAACAGAAGAACATCAACACGCCGTTCTCGTTCATGACGTTCGGAGGCGCCGGCGGCGGGCAGTGCGGATGCTGGCCCGCGGGTGGCGTCAAGCAGTCCAACACGGGCTCTGCGAACGCCAACTCGCAGAACAAGAACGACAGCAAGCAGGGCAACTGGCAGAGCCAGGTGGCCTCGATCGGCTGACCTGATCCGTCAGGAGCCGAACGGCGATCGGCAGGGAGCGCCCCGGGCTCGCACGGGGCGCTCGGCCGATGGGATGCGAGACGTGTGAAGCCGGGACGCTCGGATGGGCGACGAGCATCCGTCGCTGCGGCTGGACTTGCGGCCGTGGGAGCCGCCCGAGCCTCAGGCTGCCTGGAGCGCCCAGTCTCGATACAGCTCGCTGTAGCGGCCTCCGGCCGCCAGGAGCTCGTCGTGGGTGCCCTGCTCGACGATGTGGCCGCGGTCGAGCACCACGATCCTTCCCGCCCGGCGGATCGTGGAGAGGCGGTGGGCGATCACGATCGAGGTCCGCCCGGCGAGCAGGCGCCGCATCGCGTCTTCGATCCTCGTCTCGGTGTGCAGGTCGACGTTCGAGGTCGCCTCGTCGAGGATCAGGATCCTCGGGTCGGCGATCAGCGCGCGCGCGAAGGCGAGCAGCTGCCGCTGCCCGGCCGACAGCTGGGCTCCGCGCTCGCCCACCTCGGTCCCGTATCCGTCGGGCAGCTCGCCGATGAACTCGTCGACCCCCACCGCCCGGGCGGCAGCCCGGATCTCCTCCTCACCGGCGTCGGGACGCCCGAAGGCGATGTTGTCCCGCACCGTCCCGGAGAACAGGAACGCCTCCTGCGGCACGATCCCCATCTGCGAGCGCAACGAGCCGCTCGTGACGTCCCGCAGATCCTGCCCGTCGACCAGCAGCCGGCCCGCCGTCGGGTCGTAGAAGCGGGCGGCGAGCTTCGCCATCGTGGACTTGCCGGCACCCGTGGCCCCCACCAGCGCGACCGTCTGCCCGGCCGGGATCTTCAGGTCCACGTGCTCGAGCGCGAGTGGTGGCTCGTCGCTGGGCGTCGCCGCGGGACCGTTGCCGGCGGCCCCGTTCGTAGCGGCACCCTGAGCCTTGCCGCCGGCCCCCCGAGCCGGTCGGCGCACCGCTCGTGGCTGGTAGCTGAAGGAGACGTCCTCGAAGCTGATCTCGCCGCGGATCGGCCCCAGTGTGCGCGCCCCCGGGGCGTCCTGCAGGGTCGGCTCGACGTCGAGCAGGCCGAAGATCTTCTCCAGCGCGGCCATCCCCGACTGGTAGGTGGTGTAGAGCTGGGAGAGCTGCTGGATCGGTTCGAACAGGAACGACAGCGTGGCCACGAAGGCCACGATCGTGCCCACGGTGATGCTGCCGTTGATCGCCTGGTAGCCCCCGTACAGGACGATCAGCGCCAGCGCCATCCCCGACATCATTTCCACCGCCGGGAAGTAGGTGGCGTTGAGGCGGACGGTGAGCATGTTCGCCGCGCGGTTTTCCTCGTTGAGCGCGGCGAAGCGCTTCTCGTGGGAGGGCTCCTGGCCGAAGCTGCGGACCACCCGGATGCCCGACAGCGTCTCCTGCAGGTAGGCCGTGATCGCCCCGATCGTCTCCCGCGTGCGCCGGAAGGCGCTGGTCGAGATGAGACGGAACCAGATGCTGGCCCCGGCCACGAACGGCACGATGCAGAACGTCAGCAGCGCGAGCCGTGGGTCGAGGTACAGGAGCACGCCGATCGCCCCGATCAGCGTGAGCCCCGCCTGGAAGAGCGTCACCACCGAGTCGGTGACGAGGCTTTCCAGGGCCTCCACGTCGTTGGTGATGCGCGAGATCAGCACCCCCGCCGGGCGGCTCTCGTAGAAGCCGATCGGCTGGCGCTGCAGGTGCGTGAAGATGCGGATGCGCAGGTCGGCGAGGGCGCGCTGGCCGACCCACCCGACGAGGTAGGTCTGGGCGTGGGTGGCAGCCCACACCAGCACCGCCGAGAGCAGGAAGGCCCCCACCACGAAAGCGAGCACTTCCGGGTCGTGTTCGGTGATGCCCTTGTCGATCGCCAGCCTCGCCAGCAGCGGCGGGGCCAGCGCAGCGCACGTCCCGAGCACCAGCGCGAACGACATCGCCGCCACGCGCACGCGATAGGGACCCAGCAGGGCCAGAAGTCCCCGGAGGTTGCGCCCGCGGCTGCCGCGGGAGGCCCGCTCGCCGGTCCACTGGCCCCCGCGGGCGCTTCCCGGGCCGAGCCCGGCCCTGGGGCCGCCACGGTGGCCGCCCGCGCCCGTGCCCATGGCGCTCATCGCTCGCCTCCCGTCGGGCTGCCGGCGAGGATCCCGAGGCTGTCGGGCTCGGCCGCGCCCACGAGCGCCGGCCGGGCGTCGGCAGCGACGATCTCGCGGTACAGGGGGGAGCTCCGGAGCAGCTCCGCGTGCTCCCCGCGGGCCACGAGCCGGCCGTGGTCGAGCACGACGATCTCGTCCGCCAGCGCGATCGTCGAGAGGCGGTGGGCGATCACGAACGTCGTGCGCCCCGACATCGCCTCGGCCAGCGCGAGCTTGATGCTCTGCTCGGTGGAGGCGTCCACCGATGAGGTGGCGTCGTCGAGCACCAGCACCCGCGGGTCCGACACCAGGGCCCGCGCGATCGCCAGCCGCTGGCGCTGGCCCCCGGACAGGGTCAGCCCCCGCTCGCCGACCTGGGTCTCATAGCCCTGGGGCAGGCGGGTGATGAACTCGTGCGCCTGGGCCCGGCGGGCGGCCTGTTCGATCTCCTCCCGCCCGGCGTCGGGCCGGGCATAGGCGATGTTCTCGGCGACGCTGGCCGAGAACAGGAAGGGGTCGTCGCTCACGACCGCCACCGCCTGGCGGACGCTGCGCATGCTCGCCTCGCGGACGTCGACGCCGTCGAGCAGCACCTGGCCCTCGCTTGGGTCGTACAGCCTCGAGATCAGGGCCACGAGGCTCGTCTTGCCCGAGCCGGTGGGGCCGACGACCGCGATGGTCCTGCCGGCGGGCACGTCGAGGTCGACATCCTGTAGCACGGCCCGCCCGGGGAGAAGCGCCTTGGCCGGGGCGGTGCTGAGCTCGTCGTGGGCTGGCTCGTAGCGGAGCGTCACCCCGCGCAGCTGCACGTGACCGCTGCCGGGGGGCAGGTCCACGGCCCCCGGCAGGTCGCGCATCTGCGGCTCGCGGTCGAGCATCTGGAAGATCCGGGCTCCAGAAGCGGTCGCCCGCTGGGCGAGGTTGAGCGTCACGCCGAGCGAGCGCATCGGCGTGATCAGCATGTTCAGGTACAGGAAGAAGGCGGTGAACTGCCCCAGCGTCAGGTGGGCGTGGATCACGGCCTCGCCTCCCACGAGCAGCACGGCCGCCAGCCCGAGCTGGGGCAGAAAGCCGATCGCGGGGTTGTAGCGGGCTTCCAGCCTCGTCACCCGCATCGCCTGGTCGAACACCCTGCCGACCGTGCTGCGGAAGCCCTCGAGCTGGCGATCCTCGCGGGCGAAGGCCTTCACCACGCGAACACCGGAGATGTTCTCCTCGGCCTCCGCCGTGAGTTCCCCGATCCGCTGCTGGGTCTCCTGGATCGCGGGCCTCGCGCGGCGGCCGTAGCGGTAGGAGATGACGACCACGAACGGCACCGGAATCAGGGCGATCAGCCCGAGCTCCGGGTTGACCGCGATCATCACCGACCCGGCCAGGGCGATCGTGAGCACCGACTGCAGGATGAACACGAGGCCATAGCCGAGGAAGAAGCGCACCGCCTGCAGGTCGACGGTCGCCCGGGACATCAGCTGCCCGGTCTGCTGATGGTCGAAGAAGCCGAGCTCCAGGCGCTGGAGCTGGCCATACATAAGCCTGCGCAGGTCGTACTCCACCCCCAGCGACACGCGCCCGGCGATCATCCGCCGCCACACGGTGAGTCCCCAGCGGGCCAGCACGACGGCGAGGATCGCGAGTGCGAGCGTCAGCAGCACGTGACGCTCGTGGGCTCGCACGACCGCCTCGTGGCGCTGGGTGGCCTGCGCCCCGCGCCTGATCGCTTCCACGGTACGGCCGGTGAGCGCGGGCAGCGCCACGGTCCCGACCATCGCCAGGCTCGCGAGCCCCCAGGAGGCGGCCAGTCCCCGGCGATAGGGGCCGAGGAAGCCGAGCAGTCGCCGGAAGGTTGTCATCGAGGACGACTCATAGTTGTACGAGCAACGATTATCGCACCGCCACCAAACCGCTGGCCGGCGCCCGCCGCGCCGGCCGCGCAAACCCAGGTGCGCCTATCGTGGGTGGACAGGTGAGCGAGCAGGCCGACCGAGCGGGCGCGCCCGAGCTGCGTCGCGTGGGGCTGTGCGCGACGTGCGCACACCGGCGCGAGGTGCCCAACCGGCGCGGGTCGGTGTTCTACCTCTGCCGGCTCTCCCAGAGCGACCCGGCCTACCCCCGCTACCCGCGCCTGCCGGTGCTGTCCTGTGCGGGCTATGAGCACGAGCGCTAGCGGTCCGCGGCGCTAGCCGGCGGCCGTCATCACGGGCTCGCCCTCGGGAGCCTGGGTGGCCTCGTACGAGGTCACGAAGTCCCGGCTGCGCACGAGGCCGAACCCGGCCAGCGACCCGATCAGCGCGATCCCCGCGGCGACGGCGGCGATCGTCGTGAAGGCCTCCACGAAACCGACGTGATAGGCGTGGGCGAGTGTGGTGCGTGCGGTCGCCGCGATCGAGTGCTGCAGGCCCCCGATGGAGCCCGAGCTGAGCACCTGCCCCAGCTTGCCGTGCCCTGCCGCCAGCACTTCGCGGACCGCTCCGCCGGACCCGCTCGTCGAAGAGTGCCGCAGCGCCGTGGTCGTGGCGCTCGCGATCTGGTGCTGGAAGATCGCCCCGAGACCGGCGATGCCGGTGGCGATCCCGACCTGCCGGAAGGTCGCGTTGATCCCCGAGGCCATGCCGCTGCGCTCGTGCGGCACCACCCCGATCGCGGTCGAGGCGAGCGGTGGGTTGACCAGCCCGATGCCGGCCCCACCGAGCACGAACGGCACGACCAGGAAGGTCCAGTCCGAGGTCGAGGTGAGCGCCGTCATCATCAGCAGGCTGGCGCCGCACAGGAGCATCCCGGAGCCGAGCAGCAGGCGGACCGGCATGCGCACGCTGAGACGGCCCGCCACCGGGGCCACGGCGAACGACAGCAGCGTGATCGGCAGGAACCGCAGGCCGGCCTGCAGCGGCGAGAAGTGCAGGACGTCCTGGATGTAGAGGGTCAGGTACAGGAACATCGCGAAGTAGGAGCCCGCGAGACAGAAGGCGACCATGTTGGCGCCGGTGAACGCGGGGCGGCGGAACAGCGAGAGGTCGAGCATCGGACGCCGCTGGGCGAGCTCGACGATCAGGAACAGGACGAGCAGCACGGCGGCGCCGGCGAGCATGGCCACGATCTCCGTCGAGCCCCACCCCTTCTGGTTGCCCTGGACGAGCGCGTACACGAGCAGGAACAGGCCGCCCGAGAAGGTGACCAGCCCGGCCCAGTCGACGCCTCTCGCCTGCGGGTCCCGCGACTCCACCACCTTGGTCAGCGTCACGAACACCGCCGCCACGCCGATCGGCACGTTGACGAAGAAGATCCATTCCCAGCCGATCCCTGAGGTGATGACCCCTCCCAGCACCGGGCCCACGGCGACCGCCGCGCCGTTGACGGCGCCGAACACCCCGAACGCGGTGCCGCGGTCGCGTCCGTGGAAGGCCGCCGCGATCAGCGCCAGCGAGGTGGCGAACATCATCGCCCCGCCGATGCCCTGCACCGCGCGGGCGAGGTTCAGCATCGCGGGGCTCGTCGACAGGCCGCAGAGCGCCGAGGAGCAGGTGAAGATGACCAGCCCCGCGGCGAAGATCAGCCTGCGCCCGAACAGGTCGGCGAGCGAGCCCGAGGTGAGCAGGAAGGCGGCGAGCGTCAGCGAGTACGCGTCGACGACCCACTGCAGGTCGGAGAACGAGGAGTGCAGCGAGCGCTGGATGTCCGGCAGCGCGACGTTGACCACCGTGATGTCCAGCAGCAGCATGAAGACGCCGAACGAGACGGCGATCAGGGTCCACCACTTGCGGTCCATCGCTCAGTCCTCCTGTAGGTGGCGGTGCAGGAAGGGCACGATCTCCCGCCACAACAGCGCCGCCGCCTCGGGACGGTAGGTGGGGCGATAGTCGGCCAGGAACGCGTGGCCGGCGCCGTCGTAGACGTCGACTGTCACCTCCTGACCGGAGGCCGAGGCCCGCTCGCGCAGCTCCTCGCCCATCTGCGGTGAGGGGTTGTGGTCCTCGGCGCCCACCGCCGCGAGCAGTGGACAGTGCAGCTGCCCGGCGAGCTCGAGCGGGGGAGTGGGGCGCTCGGGAGTCGAGCGCTCGTCGGGGGTGGCCCGGTCGATGAAGCCCCCCCAGCAGTCGACGGCGGCATCGAGGCGGTCGCTGCTGACGGCCATCAGCAGCGTGTAGCGCCCGCCCATGCAGAAGCCGATGCATCCGACCCGGCCGCTCGCGGTGGAGAGCCCACGCAGGTGGTCGGCCGCCCCCTCGAGGTCCCCCCGCACGGTCGCGTCGGACATCGAGAACAGCCTCTTGAAGATCGCCTCGACGTCGCCGGTGGGCGGCGGGCCGCCTTCGCGCGTGTACAGGTCCACGCCGAGGGTGCTGTAGCCGAGCTGGGCCAGGCGGTTGCAGATGTCGCGGATGTGCTCGTTGAGGCCACCGGCCTCGTGGATGACGATCATCCCGGCGCACCGCTCGGCCGACGCGGGGGAGGCGAGGTAGCCGTTGATCGCCGTGCCGTCGCTGCCGGGGAAGGTGAGCTCCTCGGCCTGCAGCCCGGAGGTGTCGGCGACGGCCCCGGGCACCCCGGCGGGACTGGGCTTGACCTGTGTGCTCGTCATCGTGCTCCGCGCTCCTTCGGTTGAGGGGTGGGCACAGGCCGCGGCACGCGCGCGGGATCCTGCTCGCGTAGCTTTCGCTTTACCCGCTTGCGGGTCTCGCACAGCTCGCCTTCGAGCTTTGCGAGCTCGCCGGCACGGCGACGCACGAGCTCGAGCTGGCGGTCGATGTGGCCGAGCGCCTCGTGCAGCAGCTCGCGCCGGCGCACCGGGTTCACGTCCTCCCGCTGCAGCTGGGCGCGGACGGCCGCGCGTGCCTCCTCGGCGGCCAGCAGCGTCCCGAGTTCCTCCAGCGACAGGCCGAGCAGCTCTTTGAGGCGCATGATCTCCCGCAGCCGCTCGACCTCCTCGACCGAGTAGGTGCGGTGGGACCCTGCGGCCCGCGAGCTGGGCGCGGGCAGCAGGCCCAGCTGCTCGTAGTAGCGGATCGTCCGGGGGGTGGTTCCGACCAGCCGGGCCACGTCCCCGATGCGCAGCTGCTCGCCCGGGGCGGGTCGCGGCTCGCCGGCCTGCGAGGGGGCGGCGTGTGCGCTCACAGTCCCCCCGCCTGCGAGCCCTCGGCGAGCGCGCCCGTCGGGCGGGCGCCATGGGTCTCGGCAGCGTCGTGGGCGGGGCGCAGCAGGCACACGCCCGCGCCCAGCAGCGAGACGCCCGCCAGCACCCACAGGGCCACGTGCATGTTGGAGATGAAGGGCGCTAGCTTCTCGGCCGAGAGGCCCTTGGCGAGGCCCGAGAAGACCGCGAACAGTGTGCTTTTCGGAATCGAGGAGGTGACCACCGCGAGCACGAACGCGATCGAGAGTACGGCGCCCGTGTTCTGCAGCAGGGTCCGGGCCCCGGCGGCGATCCCGCGGCGCTTGGCGGGCACCACGCCCATCATCGCGGCCGTGTTGGGGCTGTTGAACATCCCCGAGCCCACGCCCACCAGCGCCAGCCACAGGGCGCTCTCGCCGTAGGCACTCGACACCTGCAGCGTGGTCATCCCGGCCAGCCCGGTGGCCGTCACGAGCATCCCGATCGCCGCCAGCGCGCGCGAGCCGTGGCGGTCGGCGTACATCCCCGCTAGCGGAGAGGCGACGAGCATCCCCAGCGCCAGCGGCGTCAGCTTGATGCCGGCGTCGATCGGGGAGTCGCCCTGCGCGCCCTGGAAGTAGAAGACGAACAGGAACATCAGCGCGAAGCGGGCCAGGCCGTTGATGAAGGCGGCGGCGCTGGCCGCCGCGAACAGGCGGTTGCGGAACAGCGTCAGGTCCAGCATCGGCGCCCGCGAGCGGCGCTCGATCGCCACCCACAGCGGCAGCAGCACCGCGGCGGCGCCGAGGCCGGCGATCACGACCGGGTCGTCCCAGCCGCTGATGCCGCCCTTCGAGACGCCCAGCACGAGCCCCGTGAAGCCGATCACGAAAGTGGTGGTCCCGAGCACGTCATAGCCGCGCACCTCGTCCGGCTTGGCCAGCTCGCGGAGGATCACCGCGCCCCAGGCCGCTCCCGCCAGGGCGAGCGGGACGTTGAACCAGAACACCCAGTGCCAGGAGATCGCCACGAGCACGCCGCCGAGCACCGGGCCGAGCACCAGCCCGATCGCAGCGACCATCGTGTTGGCCCCCATCGCCAGGCCGAGCTGCTCGCGGGGGAAGGCGTCGGTGACCAGCGCGGCGGCATTGGCGAACAGGAACGCCGAGCTGATGCCCTGCAGGATCCGCCACAGGATCAGCTCGGTGCCGCCCGAGGCGAAGCCCGCGCCGAGCGAGGCGAAGGCGAACAGCGCGAAGCCGGCCACGTATGCCCGCTTGCGCCCGAACAGGTCGCTGAGCCGGCCCGCCATCAGCACGAGCACGGTGGCGGCGATCAGGTAGGCGAGGATGACCCACACGAGCGCGAGCAGGCTCGTGTGCAGCGAGCGCTCCAGGTCCGGCAGCGCGATGATCAGGGTGCCGGAGTTGGTGGCGGCGAGCAGCATCCCCAGGCTGGTGCACGACAGCGCCCACCAGCGGTAGTGCTCATCCCCACCCGCCCGTCCAGGTCGCGGAAGTCGCCGCGAGCGGAGCCTGGGCCGCGTCCTCGTTACCGTCGCCAATACGTCACCTCGGGTAGCAGGAAGTTGACGTGAACGTAAAGATCAAGATAGCAGCCGCGGGTGGTGGGTCAGCGGGAGTAGTGGCTCAGCGCGAGTAGCGGGCCAGTCTCGCTCGAGCAGCCGAGCGACCCCTTATCTTCTGGCGCCATGGTGGTCCTCGCGATCGTCGCCGTGGCGTGCTTCATCGGCGGCATGTGGGCTGCGACGACATGGCTGCCGGCGCTGGCCGAGGGACCGGTCGGGACGCTGGTCTACTTCATCGTGTGCGGTTTGGCCGGAGGCGTCCTCGCCGTCTTCGGCGTCCATATCTGGCAGATCGTCAGAGAACTCGAACAGAACCGGCGGATACTGGGAAGCGCCGAACTCGTCGCCGGGGCGCTGGTGGAGACGCTCTGGCAGTCCGGGACCCTTGCGGCATCGGCGCTGATCGCCTATCTACTGGCCCCGGAAGCTGTGCCCCCCGATCCGAACTGACCGCCTACCCAGCCGCGGGCGGGCGTCCTGCGCCGGGGGCCGGTCCTGAGCGGGCGTCGGGCGGCGGGGTGGGGTGCTAGAACCAGTGCCGGGTATGGGTACCGCCGAGCGCGAGGTCAACAAGAGCGAGCAGCAGTGGCGCGAGCAGCTGACGCCCGGCCAGTACGAGGTGCTGCGCCGCGCGGGCACCGAGCCGGCGTTCACCGGGGAGTACGTGTTCAACAAGCAGACCGGCGAGTACCGCTGTGCGGGCTGCGGGGCCGTCCTGTTCGGCTCCGATACGAAGTTCGAATCGGGCACCGGGTGGCCGAGCTTCACCGAGCCGGCCGTCGCCGAGGCGGTCGAGCTGCGCCCGGACAACAGCCTGTTCATGCGCCGCACCGAGGTCCTCTGCCGTCGCTGCGGGGGTCACCTCGGGCACGTGTTCGACGACGGCCCCGAGCCGACCGGCCAGCGCTACTGCATCAACTCCATGGCGCTGTCGTTCGAGCCGACTCCGTCGCGATGATCATGTTCGAACAGTCGCGGCGGCTGTCCCAGCCGCTGCGCTGGGGCAGGCGTGAGAAGACCGTCGTGGCGGTGCTGGTGGCGTGCGTCGTCCTGGGACTCGGCGGATTCGCGCTGTTCGGTGGCTCGGCGGGGAACAAGGACTGCATCACCGTGACCTTCGCGAGCACCCTCGGGGGCGCCCGGCTGCATGCCTGCGGCGCCGAAGCGAGGAGCATCTGCGCAACCCCCGCTCGGTACCGCGCGATCGGCCCGCAGCTTGCCGCCGCGTGTCGGCGCGCGGGCTATCCGTTGGGCCCGAATTCTCCCAAATAGCAGGCTAGACAAATGTCGAAACCCCGGCCGGAAGATCTGGCCAGGGTGGCCCTACCCGGCGTCCTGCCGCCGGGCTTTCATATGCCTGCGGCGCTCCGCCCGCGGTATCGCGATCGCGAGCGTGAGCGTGCTGGGCAATATCGAGACAAAGGAGGCACATGACCTGGTTGCCGTACCAAAGCTGGCTTAATCCAGGGGACAACGCGTGGCAGATGACAGCTGCGACCTTCGTGGGGCTGATGAGCCTGCCGGGCCTTGCGGTCCTGTACGGCGGCGTGATGCAGAAGCGCTGGTCGGTGAACAGCATGATGCTCACGTTCGTGGCCTTCTGCGTGACCCTGATCGTGTGGTGTCTGTGGGCGTTCAAGATGGGCTTCGGCCAATCCATCGCCCACAGCGGCGGTGGGACGTTCGGGGCCAAAGGGTTCCTGGGGACGTTCCTCGGCAAGCCCGGGAGCGTCCTGGGCGACGTCGGCGAGGAGGGCCAGGCGATCATCCCGTCGATCACGACGGGGCCGCCGTTCCACTTCCCGTTGTCCTCGCTCGTGTACTTCCAGTTCGTGTTCGCGGCGATCACCCCGATCCTCGCGCTCGGCTCGGTGTTGGGCCGCGTGAACTTCAAGGCCTGGATCCCGTACGTGGCGATCTGGATCACGTGCGTGTACACGGTCAACGCCTTCCTGCTGTGGGGCGGCGGCTACTGGGCGGCGCACGGTGCCCTCGACTACTCCGGTGGGTACGTGATCCACCTCGCGGCCGGGATCTCCGGGTTTGTGTTCGCGGCGGTGATCGGACCGCGCCTGCAACGAGATCGAGAGGTCGATGCCCCCAACAACCTGCTGATGGTGGCCTGCGGCGCGGGCCTCCTGTGGCTGGGGTGGAACGGCTTCAACGGAGGTGACTCCTACTACGCGGGCAACAACGCCTCCGCGGCGGTGCTGAACACGAACCTGTGCACGGCCGTGGCGATGATGGTGTGGATCGCGTGGGACTACATCTTCCGCGAAAAGCCCTCGCTGATCGGGGCCGTCAACGGCATGATCACCGGCCTCGTGGGGATCACGCCGGCCGCCGGTTTCGTCAACGGGTACGGCGCGATCATCATCGGCGTGACCGCGTCCACGATCGTGTGGATGTCGATCCGCTTCCTCAGCCGCGCGCCGATGTTCAGGCACGTGGACGACACCCTGGGGGTGATCTATACGCACGGGATCGCCGGCTTATGCGGAGGCTTGTTAGTGGGCCTCGTGGCCAACGATCACATGATCGAGTACTTCCCGGTGAA
>DATJBO010000041.1:0-2707 GCA_035515315.1 Solirubrobacteraceae bacterium | reverse complement strand
TACAGCAGGCCGACGATGTGCTTGATGCAGACCGACTTGCCCGTCCCGGAGGGGCCGATGATCATCGAGATCTTGCCCTCCGGCAGGCCCATGTTCAGCCCCCGCAGCACATGGTTCTTTCCGAACGACTTGTGGACGTCCACGAACTCGATCGCGTCCGGCACGCCGGTGTCGCGGATCACTCCTGTGAGGAACTCCTCGTCTGGGCGGTCCCCGTCCGAGGAGGACCGCTGGCGCTCCTCCGTGGCCATACGGCGTCCTAGCCTCCGATCGGGGCGCGCGGGTTGCCGCCCCAGAAGATCTGCGTTCCCATCATGCTGATCAGGTTCACCAGCACCAGGTTTAGCACCATCGACTTGGCCGTCGCGCGGCCTACCCCCACCGGCCCACCGCCGGCGTTGTAGCCGTAGTAGCAGCCCACGAGGATGATGAACGTGGCCATCGTCATCCCCTTGATCACGCTGAACAAGTAGTCGGTGGGATTCTGGAACTGCCAGAAGATCAGCAGGAACCCCCCCGAGGAGACGTAGCCCACCTGGTGGACGATCGCTATGTAGGAGGCTAAGTAGCCGACGCCGACGGCCGCGATGTACATGAACGGCAGCACCAGCCAGGCGGCGGCCAGGCGGGTCGCGCACAGGAAGGTCATCGAGTTGATCCCCATCACCTCGAGCGCGTCGATCTCGTCGGAGATCCGCATCGCGCCCAGCTCGGCCACGATCCCCGTGCCGACCTTCGCCGAGAGCATGTAGCCCCACACGATCGGGACGGCCTCGCGCAGGTTGCACCAGGCGGCGAACACGCCGGAGTAGGCGGGCGTGCCGGTGGCCTCGTTGAAGTAGGACGCCTCGATGCCGCAGGGTCCCAGGCCGGTGATGAACACCAGGCTCCAGATCACGAGCGTGGAGTAGATGATCAGGATCCCGGCCTGGCGCAGGGTCTCCCCGAAGAAGCCCAGCACGCGGCCGGTCCACACGTCGCGCACGACGATCCCCATGAAGCGCGCGATCTCGCCGGAGCCGGCGAGCCATTCGCGGGGCATGGCGAGCAGCGAGCCCATCTATTTGATCACCAGGATCTGGGGGTGGGTGGCGAGCAGCGTCTGGGTGAAGACGTAGTTGAAGGCGCCGATCCCCAGGAACGCGATCACGACGGCTTCGTTGACCGCCCGGCCGACGCCCTCGGCGCCGCCGGAGGCGGTCATGCCCTTGTAACAGCACACGATCGCGATGATCGCCCCGAAGATCGTCGTCTTCAGCACCGACCCCCACAGGTCCGTCACCGAGGAGTTGGCGAACAGCGTGTTCCAGAAGGGCCCCAGCGAGCCCCCGCTGTAGAGCTCGGCCAGCAGCCCCCCGAACAGCCCGAACAGGATCGCGTAGATGTTGAACAGGCCGGTGACGAGCATCAGGGTGAGGAAGCGGGGGACGACGAGGTTCTTGACCGGGTCCACGCCCAGCACCTGCAGCGCGTCGAGCTCCTCGCGCACCTTGCGGGCGCCGAGGTCGGCGGTGATCGCCGTGCCGGCCACCCCGGCGAGCACGATCGAGGTGATCAGCGGCCCGATTTCGCGGATCGCGGCGAGCACGAAGAACCCGCCGAGGCGGTCCAGCGCCCCGAACAGCGTCAGGAAGTCGGCCGCCTGCAGGCCCGGCGCGCCGTAGTTGATCGCCACCGTGGAGATCAGCAGCGGCAGCCAGCACAGGCGCAGCGTGAACAGGAACTGCGACACGAACTCCCCGCCGTAGGGGTAGGGCGGGCTCAGCGCCGACCAGATCGTCTTGCCCGTCAGGATCATCATGTCCCCGAATTCCTCGAGCACATGGCTGACGGGCACAAAGGCCCGCGTTGCTGCTGTGCGAACCATCCTCCTGTGAACTCTCCTCCGTGTCCGGCGCTGACGCTGCCGCTCAACTGTACGACATGCCTGTACCCGGCGCAGCGGGCATTGGTATGGTGGCGGTGACGGTGAGGGCGACGGGGAGAGCCTCGAAACTGCTTCCGCGTCGTCCCCGCGACGCGTCCGTTGCGCTCGCGCTCGTCGCGGTGGGGGCGCTCGCCGGGTGCGGCGGCAGCAGCCGTCAGGACGCCCACGAACCGGAAGCGACCTACCGGGTGAAGGTCACGCGCGTGAGCTTCCCGCACCTGCAGGCGGTGGCCCGGCCGGTGACCCTCGAAATCGCGGTCCGCAACGCCGGCACCCAGACCGTGCCGACGGTGGCGGTGACGGTGGACTCGCTGACCTACAACTCCCGCTACGCGGCGCTGGCGGATCCGCGCCGCCCGATCTGGGCGGTCGAACGCGGCCCCGGCGGGATCGCGATCCCGCCGGTGGAAAGCCAGGAAATCAGCCCTCCCGGCGGGGCCCAGACGGCGTACACGAAAACCTGGGCGCTGGGCAGCCTCGCGCCCGGGCGAACGACGCGGTTCGTGTGGAAGCTGGCGCCCGTCAAGCCCGGCACCTACACGCTCCACTTCGCCTACGCCGCGGGCCTGTCGGGCAAGTCCCGGGCGCGTCTGGCACGCGGCAGCCAGCGGGGGGCGGTCACCGTCCACATCGCCGGCAGGCCCCCCGCCACCCACGTGAACCCGCGGACCGGGAAGGTCGTCCCCGGCCCCTACATACCGCGCTCCGAAGCCGAAAGCTCCTGACCGGGGGCGGTTGGCCGCCTGTCGAAACGGCGCGGCCGGTTTTTGTCCAGGCGAG
>DATJBO010000040.1:0-4321 GCA_035515315.1 Solirubrobacteraceae bacterium | reverse complement strand
GCCTCCGGTGGGCGCCTGCGCGGCGCGGCCTCCGGTGGGCGCCTGCGCGGCGAGGCCTCCGGTGGGCGCCTGCGCGGCGAGGCCTCCGGTGGGCGCCTGCGTGGCGCCCGGGCGTCCCTGCAGGGCGGATCCCTGGGAGCGAGCTGGCGGGGGGCGCGCCAGCTGGTGCGCGACAACCCCCTCACCCGCGGGCTGTCCCGCGTCGCGCTCGGGGGCGCCGTGCGCCACCCGAGGCGGGTGCTGTGGATCGGGCTGGCGCTGGCGGCGGCGGGGTGGGCGCTCGACACCCAGACGAGCGTGCAGACCGACATCACCAAGCTCGTCCCGCAGAACCTCGGCTCGCTGCAGGCCCTGCGGACGCTCGAGCGCACCAGCGGCGTGGGTGGGGAAATCGACCTGCTCGTGTCGGGCAAGAACGTCGCCCGGCCGGCGACGATCGAATGGATGAGCTCCTACGAGCGCAGCGTGCTCTCGCACTACGGCTTCAGCTCCTCGCACGGGTGCGGGCGCGCGCGGCTGTGCCCGGCGTTCTCGCTTCCGGATCTGTTCTCGGGCGCTCCCTCCGCGGGCACCCGGGCGGGCAAGCTCACCTCCGGGCAGGTCGAAGGTCTGTTGAAGGTGATCCCGCCGTACTTCTCCCAGGACGTGATCAGCCCCGACCGCCAAGAGGCTACGCTCGCCTTCGGGGTGCGCCTGATGAGCCTCACCCAGGAGCAGCACGTGATCGAAGCGATGCGCGGGCGCCTGCACCCGCCCGCCGGCGTGAGCGCGAGCCTGGTCGGCCTGCCCGTGCTTGCCTCCGGCTCGGGGGCGAAGGTCGCCGATCCCTGGCGGCGGCTGCTGACGCTGGTGGCGGGCCTGCTGGCCGTCGCGCTGGTCCTGCTGGTGGCGTTCCGCGGTGACCGCAGGCGCGTGCTGGTGCCGCTGGTCCCGGTCACGCTGGCCTCCGGATGGTCGGCGCTGATCCTGTTCGCGGTGAGGGTGCCGCTGAACCCGATGTCGGTCACGCTCGGGGTGCTCGTGGTGGCGCTGTCCACCGAGTTCAGCGTGCTGCTGTCCGAGCGCTACCGCCAGGAGCGCGGGGCTGGCCTCGCCAGCGTGCAGGCACTGCGGCGCAGCTACGAGCGCACCGGCGCCGCCGTGGCCGCCTCGGCGGTGACCGCGATCGCGGGCTTCGGGGTGCTGGCGGTGTCGGAAATCGAGATGCTCCGCCAGTTCGGCCTGGTCACGCTGATCGACCTCAGCGCATCGCTGCTGGGCGTGCTGGTCGCCCTGCCGGCGGCGCTGATGGTCGCCTACGGCAGCCCGGAGCACGGCCGCCTGCGCCGCCCCGCACGGGGGAGGGGGCTGCTGGCGCGCGTCGGGGCCGGCACCGGCCCGGGAGGGGGAGGGGCGGGATCCGGGCATGAGCCCGCGTGAGCGGCTGATCGCGCGCGCGCGCCGAGCGACCTCCGGCGAGGCCGGGGACCCCGAGCAAGGGGCCCGATCGGGGCGCGGGCCGTTGGACGAGGAGTCCGAGCGGCACACCAGGCGGGCTCGCAACGGGCGCCTGATCGGGATCATCACCGTCGTCGCGCTGGTTGCGCTGATCGCCGCCGCGCTGCTGAAAAACCCCGGCGGGCTGACCGGCGTGGACCCCGGCAGGAAGATCCCGCCCTTCGCCGTGCCGCTCGCCAGCGGCTCGTTGGTCGGCGACGCTAACGTCGCCACACACGCCCACGAAGGCGCGTCGGGCGACGTGCCGGCCTGCAGCGTCCGCGGCAGCCAGGTCCTCAACGTGTGCGAGCTGGCCGAACGCGGCCCGGTGGTGCTGGCCCTGTTCGTCGACGGGGGCTCGTGCCCGAGCGTGCTGGACGAGATGCAGGCGCTGCAGGCCTCCTTCCCCGGGGTCCAGTTCGCCGCCGTGGCGATCAAGGGCAGCCGCCCGAGCCTGCGCACCCTGATCGCCAGGCGCGGCCTGACCTTCCCGGTGGGGATCGACGCGGACGGCGCCCTCGCGTCGCTCTACAAAGTCCTCAGCTGCCCGCAGGTCGACTTCGCCTACCCGGGGGGGAGGGTGCAGAGCCGGGCACTGCTCGCGACCCCGACGCTCGCGTCGCTGCGCGCGCGGGTCGCCGCCCTGGTGGCCGCCTCGCGCGAGCGCGGCTGGCACGGAGGATCCGCATGAGCAGCGCCGCCGCTCCCACCGTCGGCTGGCGCGCCCCCGAGGTCGTCGAGGAGCTGCCCTCGCTGAGGCTGCTCGTGGCCGAGGTCGAGGTCGCGCGTGGGGGCTCGCTCACAGGGGTCTCCCCACCGGACATCCAGCAGCGCCTGCGGGAACGCTCGAGCCGCTTCCGGGGGGCCCGCGCGGTGAGCATCCGCCGCGAGCCGGTGCCCGCCGCATACCGGGTGTTCTTCCGTCACATCGGCCTCGACCCCGACGTCGTGCGGACCCCGATCGAGACGGCGGTGCTCGAGCGGATGATCCGCGGCGGCTTCCCGACCGGGGGTCTGCTGGCGGACGTGCTGCTGATCGCCCTCACCGACACCGGGGTGCCCGTGTGGGCGCTGGCCACAGAGACGCTCGACGGGCCTCCGGGGATCCGCGCGAGCGTGGAGGGGGAACCGCTCGGAGCCGGCCGCAACGCGCAGCTGCTGCCGGAGGGGCGCCTGGTCGTGGCCGACAGCCGGCACGCGCTCGCGATCCTGTTCGATGACCCCGCGCCCGCCCATGCCCCGCGGGCCTCGACCCGCGCGGTGACCCTGTTCGCGGTGCAGGTGGCGGGCGTGCCGACGTTGTTCGCCGAAGAGGCGCTGTGGACCGCCGCGAGTGCGCTGGAAGCCCCCTGAAAGCCGCACGAGAAGCGCGATCGGGCCGCCCGGGAAGCGCGCGCTCGGGGCGCCGGGAAACGGTCATCGGCTGCCGTGAGCGCTGGTAGACTCCGGTTCCTCTCGCGGCGTGCTTTTTCGGAGAAGGAGAGCGAAGTGGCGCAGCTCGTGCAGCAGCATCCGGTGCTCGGTGGGCCTTTCGAGGCTTCCTCCGAGCGAGCCGCCCGAGCCGCGCTGAAGGCGCAGATCTCGCGCCTCGAGCACGAGCTGTCCGGCATCGTCGCCGGGCGCTTTCCGTACATCCCGGCGCCTCGCGCCGCTCGTCCGGGGTCGGCCCCGCGGGCCCCCCGCCTGCCCGACCTCGGCGAGCTCGAGCGCGAACGCGACCACCTCGCCGGGCGCCTCCAGGAGCTGCGCCGGGCGGCGGCGGCGCGCACCGAGCACGAGCGGCGCGCCCGCGTGCAGCTCGAGCGGATGCGCCTGGAACCGGGTCGCTACAAGTTCGTGCGCCTACCCGTCCGCGATCTCGGCCAGGGCGGCTGCGGGGTCTGGCAGGTCAGACCCCGCCTCGGCCTGATCGGGATGCTCGCCGGCTGGTGGCAGCTCAAGCTCTCGTCGGGCTGTCCATTAGCCAGGGGGTCGCGCTCCACGCGCGGCCCCGCTCTCCCGACTCGAGCAGCTCCGCCAGGCGCCGGCTCTGACGCTCCGTGAGGGAGCCAACTGTCTTGTTCTCCGAGAGGGGTATCTGGGCCAGGAATTTGCGGCAGCGGGTCTGACCCCACCGGCGCTGGCTCATCAGCAAATCGGAGATCGCCATGCTGCGGGCCTCCCAAGGGCAATCGAGAATCACCTCCGCAACGTCGACCTCGCCGTCTGCAATGCGGCGCTTGAGCTCGGCCCGCGCGAGGCGGACCTGGTTGGCGCGTTCGAGCGCACGCATGTGCTGAGGGCCGGCAGGGGGGACCGTTGCTGTCGCGTTCATGGGCATTACTCCCCGTCACCTCCGCTGGATCATCGCGAGGCGACTTGCTTGCTGGATTTTCTGGACGGTCGCGCCCGCGACGGCACGCGAGCAATGCCCGCGCGGGGGCGCGGTACTCCGTTCGCGTCTCTCCGCCTCCGGGACCTTGGCGGAGATTCAGTGGCCGTGCAGAGCGCATCGGCAAGCTATGCCAGCAGTCGCCCCCGGTCAACACGAGGGGGGGCCGTTCAGTCGCTAGAAGCGCTCTTTTTCGTAGGGCAAAGGATTTGTGAAGAAATGGACAAGTTCGCCGGCCCGGCTCACGCCGTGCGCGCCGACGGCAGCGGCCCGTGCTCGGCCTCGAAATCGCGCTTGACGCGCTCGAAGATGCCCAGCGCACGGTCGAGGGTCGCCTCGTCGTGGGTGGCCATCACGCTCGTGCGCAGCAGCGCGCCGCCGGGCGGAACGGCCGGATGCAGGGCCGTGTTGACGAACACCCCCTCGTCGTAGAGGGCCCGCCACAGCAGCGCCGCCTTCCAGTCGTCGCCCACC
>DATJBO010000039.1:0-3059 GCA_035515315.1 Solirubrobacteraceae bacterium | reverse complement strand
TAGATCATCCCCATGTCCTTGGCCCCGGTGATCCCGAAGTCGGCGTGGCGGGCCTCGCCGATGCCGTTCACGGCGCAGCCGAGCACGGACACCTCGATCGGGTCGTCGTAGGCCTCGAGGCGGCGCTCGACCTCGGCCACGACCGTGTCCATGTCGAACTGCAGGCGCCCGCACGTGGGGCAGGCGATCAGCTCCGGGCCCTTCTCGCGCAGCTTCAGCGCCTTCAGGATCTCCCACGCGACCTTGACCTCCTCCTCGGCGTGGAAGGTCGACAGCGAGATCCGGATCGTGTCGCCGATGCCGTCGGCGAGCAGGGTCCCGAGCCCGACCGCCGACTTCAGCGACCCCGACCACTTGGTGCCGGCCTCGGTGACGCCGAGGTGAAGGGGGTAGGGGATCCGCTCCGCCAGCATCCGGTTGGAGGCGATCGTGTTGGGCACCGAGGTCGACTTCATCGACAACTTGAAGTTCGCGAAGTCGAGGCTCTCCATTAGCTGCACCGTCTCGATCGCGGCCGTGACGAGCGCCTCGACGGGGTTGTCGTACTCGAGCTGGCGCAGGTGCTTCGGCAGCGAGCCGGAGTTGACGCCCACGCGCAGCGGCGTACCGCGCTGCTTGGCAAGGACGATCACCTCCGCGACCTTCTCGGGGCCGCCGATGTTGCCCGGGTTCAGGCGCACGCAGTGGGCCCCTGCCTCGATCGCCTTCAGGGCGAGGGTGTGGTTGAAGTGGATGTCGGCGATCACCGGGATCGGCGACTGCGCGACGATCGTCTCGAGCGCCCGGGCGTCCTGCTCGCGGGGCACTGCGACGCGCACGATGTCCGCCCCTGCCTCGGCCACGGTGCGGATCTGGGCCATCGTGGCAGGGAGGTTCGCCGTCTCGGTCTTGGTCATCGTCTGGACCGCGACCGGTGCGCCCCCGCCGATCGCTACGTCCCCCACGTGGATCTGGAGCTTGGAGGCCATAGGCTGATTCTATGATGCCGAAGGTCTACGCCACCGCGCGTCGGCCGCTCGCGCGCATCGCCGATCCGCTGGCCTCGAGGGCCCGCCGCCGCCGCCACGAGCGCTTCTTCCCGCTCGGCGGGCTGGCGCCGGGGGCACGGGTGCTCGACGTGGGGTGCGGCAGCCTCGGCCTGAGGGCGCTCGAGCCGCAGCTCGACATCACTGGCCTCGACCTGGTGGAGCCGGCCGCCTATCCCGGGCCGTTCCTGCTCGGCGACCCGGCGGATGGGCTGCCGCTCGCCGATGACGAGTTCGACCTCGTGTACTGCTCGAGCGTGATCGAGCACGTCCCCCCCGCCCGCCGGCGGGCCTTCGCCCAGGAGCTGCGCCGGGTGGGCCGGGGCTGGTACGTGCAGACGCCGGCCTTCTCGTTTCCGATCGAGCCCCACTCGCTGCTGCCGGGCGCCCACTGGCTGCCCGTGGGCCTGCGACGGCGCTACTGGCGCCTCGGCGCCGCCCGCGGCTGGGAGGAGATCTCGCTGCTCCGGCGTGGCGAGCTGGAAGAGCTGTTCGGCCCGGCCCGGCCGGAGCGCTTCGCGGGGCTCGTCAAGAGCTGGGTGTGCGTCAGCCTCCCAGGCGGCTGATGTCGTTGCTGATCCCGTTGATGACGAGGAACACCAGCAGGATGATCCCCACCGAGCTGAAGCGGTACATCGCCCCCACCGAGATGCGCCGACCGCGGACCTTCTCCGCCAGCGCCCACAGGATGTGGCCCCCGTCAAGGGGCAGGAACGGGAACAGGTTGATCACCGCCAGCACGAGCGAGATGAAGCCGAGGAACACGAGCGCGTAGCCCATGCCGGCGAGCACCGTTTCGTGGGCGATTTCGGTGATGCCCACGATGCTGTGAAGTTCGTGGCGGACCTTTTCGCTGGTGAAGGCGTGGCCGAGGCTCGAGATCATGCTGGTGGTCATGCCCCACATCTCGCGGACCGCCAGGCCGGCCGCGGCGAGGGCGCCGTAATGCTTGGCGGCGGTGCCGAAGTTGAAGCCCACCAGCATCCGCTTGTAGGTCTGGTTGTAACGGGGGTACACCGACACCGCGACCCTGTGTCCGTCGCGCACCACGACGAGGTGCACGGGCGTGGCGGCGCGACATCCCTCCAGCGGCCGCCCGGCGCACGTGTGGCTGTCGATCCCCCGCTCGGCGGAGGTGATGCTGGCGGGCCTTCCGTCGACCTTCAAGATCCTGTCGCCGGCCCGCAGCACGCCGGCCGCCGGTGTCCCGCGTTTGACCTGGGCGACGGAGGCGGCGGGCACCTGCGTCTGGATCGACGGGTTGAGGCGTTCGATGCTCCCGACGCCGGCCAGGTCGCCGGACATCAGGATCGCCCAGAAGATCAGGAAGGCGATCAGGATGTTCACCGCCGGTCCCGCGAGGATCACCGCGATCCGCTTCCACGGGGACTGGGCGTAGTAGGCCCGGCGGGTGAGCGCGGGGTCCATGTCCCCCAGCTCCTCCGGGTTCATCCCGGTGATCTTCACGTACCCGCCCGCGGGGATGGCGCCGATCGCGTACTCGGTCTCGCCGCGGCGGATGCGGAACAGGGTCGGCGGGAAGAACAGCGAGAAGCGCTCGACACGCATGCCGACGGCCTTGGCCACGGTGAAGTGGCCGAACTCGTGCAGGATGATCAGCGCGCAGATGCCCGCCAGGGTCAGGACCCAGCTCACCGGCCCAGTTTGGCAGGCGGCACGACCGGGTCCGGAGGGTAACCGTGCGGGCGGGACGCCGCCGCGGTCCCGGGGTCGGCGGCGCGCGGAGCGCGCCTCAGCGTGTCAGCAGACGTGAGACGGCGTCGCCGGCGAGCTCCCGGGCGCGCCTGTCGGCTTCGTACAGGGAGTCGAATGAACGTATCGGTTCGCTGTCCAGCTCCTCGAGCGTCTGCTCGATCACGTCGGGGATCTCGCGGAAGCGCAGGCGCCCGTGCAGGAACGCGTGGACGGCGACCTCGTTGGCAGCGTTGAGGATGCACGGCGCGGTCCCGCCGCGGCGGGCGGCGTCCTCGGCCAGGCGCAGGCAGGGAAACGCATCGAGGTCCACCGCCTCGA
>DATJBO010000038.1:0-4332 GCA_035515315.1 Solirubrobacteraceae bacterium | reverse complement strand
GATCCGATAGCCGACTTCCTCACGCGGGTGCGCAACGCGATCCGTGCCGCGCACGAGACGGTCGAGGTGCCGGCCTCGAAGCTCAAGAACGAGCTCGCGAGGATCCTCGACGAGCAGGGCTACATCGACTCCTGGACGCTGATCCCCGCCCACGACGGCCATGCCGGCCAGCTGATCCAGATCCGCCTGAAGTACACCGACGACCGCCGTTCGGCGATCTCGGGGCTGCGGCGGGTGTCGCGGCCCGGGCGGCGGACCTACGTGGACGCCAAGCACATCCCGAAGGTGCTCGGAGGCATGGGCACCTCGATCATCTCCACCTCCAGTGGGGTGATGACAGGCCACGACGCCCGCGCCGCTGGCATCGGCGGCGAGGTCATCGCCCAGGTGTGGTAGCGGGCGAGACGATGTCGAGAATCGGAAGACAGCCGATCCCGGTGCCCGCGGGGGTGACCGTCTCGATCGAACCCGAGAGCGTCCGCGTCAACGGCCCCAAAGGCGAACTGAGCGAGCGGGTGAACCGCGACATCGAAGTCGTCCAGGAGGGGGATGAGCTGCTGGTGCGCCGTCCCACCGACCGCGGCGAGCACCGGGCTCTGCACGGGCTGACCCGGACGCTGGTCGCGAACATGGTCGAGGGTGTCACCGCCGGCTTCGAAAAGCGCCTCGAGATCCAGGGGGTCGGCTACCGCGCTGCGATGAAGGGCAAGAACCTCGAGCTCGCCGTGGGCTACTCCCACCCGGTCCCGATCCCGGCGCCCGAGGGCATCGAATTCGAGGTCCCCCAGCCGACCCGCATCGTCGTCAAAGGGATCTCCAAGCAGCTCGTCGGCGAGACCGCCGCGATCATCCGCAAGCAGCGCCCGCCGGAGCCCTACAAGGGCAAGGGGATCCGCTACGAGGGCGAGTACGTGGCCCGCAAGGTGGGCAAGCGGGCATGAGCGTCACGACCAAGGAGAACCGCCGCCTGTCGCGTCGCCGGCGCGTGCGGGCGAAGATCTCGGGGACCACCGAGCGGCCCCGGATCTCCGTGTTCCGCTCCAACCGCGGCATCTCCGCCCAGCTCGTCGACGACGCCGCCGGACACACGCTCGCCGCCGTCAGCTGGTACGAGCCCGAACTGCGCACGCTCGCCAAAGGCGACTCCGCCCGCCGCGCCGGTGCGCTGCTCGCCGAGCGCGCGAAAGCGGCCGGGGTCTCGCGTGCGGTGTTCGACCGCGGCGGGTACCGCTACCACGGCCACGTGGCCGCCTTCGCCGACGCGGTCCGGGAGGCCGGGCTCGAGGTCTAGGCGGCCCGCCGGGCCACGGACGCTACCCTCCCACTCCTGCCATGTCACCAGCCGTAGACAGAACCGTCGACCAGGCCGGCCTGGACCTCCAGGAGCGCGTCGTGGAGATCAACCGCGTCGCCAAGGTCGTCAAGGGCGGCCGCCGCTTCTCGTTCACCGCGCTGGTGGTGGTCGGCGACGAACGCGAAGTCGTGGGCATCGGCTACGGCAAGGCCAACGAGGTTCCCCTCGCGATCCAGAAGGGGGTCGAGCGCGCCAAGAAGGACCTCTTCCGCGTGCCCCGCCACGGGAGCACGATCACCCACCAGACGACCGGCGTGTTCGGCTCCGGGCGGGTGCTGCTCAAGCCCGCCTCCCCCGGCACCGGCGTCATCGCCGGCGGTGGCGTGCGCGCCGTGCTGGAGCTCGCCGGCATCCACGACATCCTCTCCAAGAGCCTCGGCACGCAGAACCCGATCAACCTCGTGAAGGCGACGGTGGAGGGCCTGCGCGGCCTGCGCACGCCCGACGAGGTGGGGGCGCTGCGCGGCCTGACGATCAACCAGGTGCTCGGCCTCGGAGGCGACGGCGCAGAGCCCGCCGAGGCCGCCGAGGCGCCCGCCACCGTCACCGGCGAGACGGGCGGCGACGGCCCGGCGCCCGAGGCCGCGGCCGGCGCCAACGGGTCGGGCGAGCAGGCCGCCGAGGCCCAGCCCGAGAGCACCCAGGAGGCGTGATGGGCTCCCTCACGGTCACCCAGCGGCGCTCGCGCAACGGCGCCAACGCGAAACAACTCGACACCCTGCGATCGCTCGGCCTGCGCCGGATCGGCCACACCGTGCAGGTCAACGACACCCCCCAGGCGCGGGGGATGCTGCACGCCGTCCGCCACCTCGTCGAGGTCAAGGAGCAGCGATGAGCCCGTCCGCCGACCAGGGACCCGAGCAGATCGGGCTACACAACCTCGCACCCGCGCCCGGCAGCCGCCGGCCCCGCAAGCGCATCGGCCGCGGCGAAGGCTCCGGCTACGGCAAGACCTCCGGGCGCGGCCAGAAGGGGGCCGGCGCGCGCTCCGGCAGCAAGAGCCGGGCGAACTTCGAGGGCGGCCAGATGCCGATCCACATGCGGATGCGAAAGCTGCGCGGTCCCCACATGAAGAAGTCGATGCCGTTCGAGCCCTTCCGCACCCACACCCAGCCGGTCAACGTCTGCACCCTGGAGGACCGCTTCGACGCGGGCACCGAGGTCACCCTCGAGCTGCTGCGCGAGCGCGGCCTGGCGACCCGCAAGGGAGTGCCCGTGAAGATCCTCGCAAAGGGCGAGCTCAAGAAGGCGCTGAACGTCCACGCGCACGCCTTCAGCGCCGGCGCCCGGCAGGCCATCGAGGCCGCCGGCGGCAGCTGCACGGTCGTCGAGTAGCCCCGCCGGGCCTACCGCCCCATCCTCTAGAATCGGGCACCCCGCCCGGAAGACCTACCCGGACGCGTACGCACGGCCATGCTCGCCACCATTCTCAACGCCTTCCAGGTCGCCGACATCCGGAAGAAGATCGCGTTCACGGCCGCGATGCTGCTGATCTACCGGTTCGGGTCCCACGTGCCGGTCCCGGGCGTGAACCTGTCGGCCGTCAACAACATCCAGAAGGAGTTCGGGGGCTCCAACATCCTCGGGCTGCTGAACCTGTTCTCCGGGGGAGGCCTCTCGAAACTGGCGATCTTCGCGCTGGGCATCATGCCCTACATCACCGCGTCGATCATCCTGCAGCTGCTGCAGGTCGCGGTTCCCTCGCTCGAGAAGCTCTCCAAGGAAGGCGAGGTGGGCCAGGCGAGGATCACCCAGTACACCCGCTACCTGACAGTCGGCCTGGCCTTCGCGCAGTCGGTCGGATACGTGTTCCTGTTTCACACCCTGCAGGCCAAAGCGGGTGAATCGGTGGTGCGCACCTTCGACGCCCCCCACATCTTCCTGATCGTCGTGTGCCTGACCACCGGCTGCGTGCTGCTGATGTGGATCGGCGAGCTGATCACCCAGCGGGGGATCGGCAACGGCATCTCGCTGCTGATCTTCGCCTCGATCGTGGCGCGCCTGCCCAGCGGCATCCAGGCGTGGTGGACGACCAACAACCAGGTGTTCAAGGTGATGATGCCGTTCCTGGTGCTGGCGGTGGTGGCCGGCATCGTGTTCGTCCAGGAAGGCCAGCGCCGGATCCCCGTCCAGTACGCCAAGCGCGTGATCGGGCGGCGGATGTCGGAGGGCGGCCAGACCTACCTGCCGCTGAGGGTGAACATGGCCGGGGTGATCCCGGTGATCTTCGCCGCCAGCCTGATGGCCTTCCCGCCGACCGTCGGCCAGCTCGTGAAAACCCGCTGGGGCCAGCACGTGTCGGACTTCTTCACCCCCAACGGGTGGCACTACGTGCTGGGCGAGTCGATCCTGATCATCATCTTCACCTACTTCTACACGGCGGTCACCTTCAACCCGGTCGACCAGGCCGAGAACCTCAAGAAGTACGGCGGGTTCATCCCCGGGGTCCGACCCGGGCGTCCCACTGCCGAATTCCTGGACCGCATCCTCGCCCGTCTGACGTTCCCGGGCGCCCTGTTCCTGGCCG
Organism: Solirubrobacteraceae bacterium; assembly: GCA_035515315.1. Lineage (GTDB taxonomy): Bacteria > Actinomycetota > Thermoleophilia > Solirubrobacterales > Solirubrobacteraceae > Palsa-744. The sequence goes on along the minus strand of DATJBO010000038.1, from coordinate 451 downwards.
CCGTGGCGGCCCTCCCGGCGATCCTGATCGCCCGCACCCACCAGAACTTCTACTTCGGCGGGACCTCGATCCTGATCGTCATCGGCGTGGCGCTGGAAACCATGAAGCAGCTCGAGGCCCAGCTGATGATGCGAAGTTACGAGGGCTTCTTGAAGTAGGCCGCGCGCGGTGCCCGCGCCGCCGTGCCCGCGCCCGCCGTCGCCAACACGGCCCCGCCGTCACGAGGGGGGTACTCTCCCTTGCGCGTGGCGGACCTGAACCTGATCCTCCTCGGTCCTCCCGGTGCCGGCAAGGGGACCCAGGCCGAGCGGCTGGTGGAAGACTTCGGCCTGCCCCACATCTCCACCGGCGACATGCTCCGCGCCCAGGTGGCGGAGGGCACCGAGCTCGGACGGCGGGCCAAGTCCTACATGGACGCGGGCGAGCTGGTCCCCGACGAGGTGATCGTCGG
>DATJBO010000037.1:0-36399 GCA_035515315.1 Solirubrobacteraceae bacterium | reverse complement strand
CCTCGCCAGCCGCCCGCCGATGAAGCCGGTGGCGCCCGTGATCAGGAAGCGTTCGCCGCCCGCGCCGTGCGCCGGCCGGACGCGGGGCGCCACGATGGGCGCTGCGGGCGACTCGTGCCCGCGCCGGCGCAGGGTCGCCTTCGCGATGTCGCGGACCACCGCCCAGTTCTTCCCCGCCGAACTCTCGCAGTCGGCGAGCACGACGTCGAAGGCGTCCAGGAAGCTCTGCGCCTCACGCTCGGACAGCGTCAACGGCGGCAGCAGCTTGATCACGTCGTTTTTTCCGGCCGCCATCGTGATCACGCCGTGGTCGCGGTGCAGAGGGATCACGATCAGCTGGGGATAGAGCCCCTCCGCCGCCACCCGGACCATCCGCCAGCTGAGCCGCGCGACGCTTCCGCGCGGCGCCCCCAGCTCGATCCCGATCATCAGCCCGCTGCCACGGACCTCCTTGATGAGATCGTGACGCGCCTGCAACTCGGCCAGGCCCTCGCGTAGCAGCCCGCCCACGCGGGCACTGTTCTCGACGAGCCCATCGCGTTCGATCACCCGCATCGTGGCCAGGCCCGCCGCCATCGACAGGCGGTTGCGCCCGAACGTCGACTGGTGCACGTAGGAGCGTTCGAGCGTGCCCACCGCCCGCTGGTAGGTGTCCCTCGTGGTCGCCATCGCCGCCACGGGCATGTAGCCGCCGCTGAGGGCCTTGCCGACGAGTACGAAGTCGGGCGCCAGCCCCCACTCGTCGAGGGCGAACCACCGGCCGGTGCGCCCGAGACCAGTCTGCACCTCGTCGAGCACGAACATGGTGCCGTAGCGGCGACACAGCTCCTGCGCCCCGCGCAGGTAGCCCGGCGGCGGGGGCGCCACCGTGCGGCCCTGGATCGGCTCGACCACGAAGGCGGCCACGTCCTCGCGGCGCAGGTGCGCCTCCAGGCGCTCGAGGTCGCCGAACGGGACGAGCTCGCAGCCCGCCAGCGTCGGCCCGAAGCCCTCCTTGAAGAACTCGTCGCCGACCAGCGACAGCGGCCCCAGCGTCACGCCGTGGAACCCGCTCTCGCAGGAGACGAAACGCGCCCGGCCGGTGGCGGCGCGGGCGAACTTCATCGACGCGTCGACGGCCTCCGCCCCGGTGCTCGCGAAGAAGATCGCGTCTAGGCCCTGCGGCAGGCGCGCGGCGAGTGCCTCCGCGAGCATGCCCGCGAGCACCGAATAGTGGATCTGCACGCCGTCGAGCAGGTTCTCCCCGAGCGCGGCCTGCAGCACCGCGCCCACGTCGGGATGGTTGTGTCCGACGCTCGCGAAGCCCTCGCCCGTGTGGAGGTCGAGGTACGCCCGCCCGGCGGCGTCGTACAGGTAGGAGCCCCGTGCCGAGACGTACTCCTCGTCGAAGCCGATGATCCGCAGCACGTCGACCAGGGACGGGTCGAGGTGTCGCGCGGCCAACTGGAAAGTCTCCCCGCCACGCACCCTGGCTTCAGCGAGGATCCCGAGCGGGTCGAGCTGCTCGTCGGTTCCGCGGGTGGTGCCGGACACCGTCGGAGTCCTACAGCTTCTCGCTCGCGGATGGAAGCGAGAGCCGCTTCGCGCAACCGAGCTCCTAGGGAACGTCGTCCTCCTCGTTGCTGCGGCGGCGGCGTGAGAGCGCGCGCACCAGCGCGACATCGCCCACCACCAGGCCCACGAGCACGACCGTGAGGATGATCGCGATCGTCACGTCCAAATCCCGGTCAGCCTCCGGTGTGCTCCTGCACGGAGCTCGCCAGCAGCGCAGCACCGTCGGCAGGGGCCGCCAGCGGGTCGAGGTGGCGCCGTAGCGCCAGGTAGGCGATCGCCCCGCCGACTAGGGGCACGAGCAGCGAGACCGCCTGGTAGACGACCACCGCCGCGACCGCGGAATCGTGATGGATGCCATACAGGATCAGCATCCCCGCGATCCCCCCGACGGCTCCCACGCCCGCCGGGAGGAACGGCAGCGAGCCTCCGAAGGCGCCGATGATGTAGGCCATCACGACGATCCCGAGCGCCGGAAAGGGATGCGCGTGCACGCCCAGGAAGGCGGTCCATAGCACCAGCAGGTCGAAGCCCAGGAAGGCAACGGCGCCGAGCGCGCTCTTCAGGCGCACACCGTGGAACAGGAACCGGTCTACGTCCGAGACGGCTTCCGAGACCGTGCTCAGCGCCTCGCTGCGCTTCGTGTGGACGCCCCGCTCGCGGTCGGCGCGAACCTGCAGGCGCCGGGCCAGCAGCAGGGCTCCGACCAGGCCCACGGCCGCCACGACCGCCGGCGCGAGGGTCAGTTCGAGCGCCCCCGAGCCGCTGAGGATGCCGGCCGCCATCGCGAGGCCGACGATCAGCAACGCAAGCGCGTCGACCGCCGTATTGAGCAGGCTCAGGCTGAGCTCCCGCTCGGCGATCCGCCACTTCGGTATCCCGAAACGGCTCAGCAGCCACCCCCCCACCCCGAGGGTCCCGAACGAGCCGGCCGGCACCAGCGTCCCGCCCCCCAGCTGCGCCCACGCAACCCGCGTAGCCATCCGGTTGGTGCCCGAATTCTGCGCGAGCCGGTCCTCCGGATCGATCACGGCGTGCCACGAGAGGACGTACCCGGTCTCGGAGCCGACCTCGAGGGCGAGCGCCGCCAGCAGCCACGCCATGCTGACGCGGGCAAGGCGGTGGACCGCTCCTTCGAGGCCGGGCAGCAGCTTCAGCACGAGCACCGCGATCACCGCGTACACGGCCAGCCTGATCGCGAGCGTCTTGAGATTGCGACCGGCGACGGCGTGGGTGAGCCGGTGATGGTGGGAGCCGGTGGTGGCCGTGGTGGCGTTCACCACACAACAGTGTTGCTCGTGGGCGCCGTCGTAGGAACCGCCCCTTCGCGCGCTGAGGCGGCCCGGTCCCTTCGGCGGCACGCTCCCATCGTGCAACCCCGCGTGAGCGCACGCCGCACGCCGGCGTCATGGCGCGCGAACGGATAGAGTCGCCTCACCACGGGAAAGGAGCGTCGTGATGACCCACAAGCCGCCCGTCGTCGCCACGTGTATCGCCGCCACGGCGATCCTCCTGGCCGGTGCCCCGCTCGCCCAGGCGCGCACGAGGGCGAAGCCCGGCAAGCTGAAGGTCAAGCCCGGCAACGTGATGGTGAACACGCCGGTGACGGTCAAGGGGAAAGGCTTCACCCCGAGGACCCTCGTCACCCTGCACGAGTGCGGCCGCACGTTCTGGCTCGTGCCCGAAGAACCGTGCAACACGGGGAACGTCGTGTCGGTGCAGACCTCGGCGCGCGGCACCTTCACCACCTCGATGAGGGCCGAAGTGTGCCCCGAAGGGATGCCGGGGAAAGCCATCACCGAACGGACTTGCTACGTCGGCGTGGAGAAGGTCACCGAAGACACCGTCGCGCTCAGCCCCTCGGCGAAGTTGATCGTCACCTACCCCTGACGAGGGGGCCGACCCGGGGCGGCCGCCGCGCGGGCGCCCGCGCCGCCGCCGCGGCGCTCGCGGTCAGCCCGCGACGCTCGCCAGGCGCGCGGACTCGCAGGCCGGCAGGCCGCCGACGAGCACGGCGACCTCGCGGCCGCCCTCGCGGGCGATCAGGCTCGCCGCGATCGCCGCGCGATAGTCGCTCGCGCAGTGGATGACCAGCGGGCGGTCCCGGGGAACCTCCTCGATGTGCCCCGCGAGCCTCGACAGCGGCATGCTGAGCGCCTGCTCGAGGTGCCGCTCGTCCCACTCGCGCGTCGAGCGGACATCGACCACCCGCGGGGGGCTCGGACCGTCGAGTTGCTCCGACAGGGCTTCGGCCGTGACCCTCGCCAGGCGCTCGACCAGCTCGGGTGTGGCCGCGAGCGCCCCCATGCCCCCGGCCAGGTAGCCGGCGACGTTGTCGAAGCCGATCCGGCCGAGGCGGGTGGCCGCCTCGCGCTCGCGGCCGGGCTCGGCGATCAGCACGATCGGGCTGTCGTGGTCGAGCACCGTCCCCGACCAGGTCGCGAACGAGCCGCCGAGCCCCACGTTGACGCTGCCTCGCAGGTGCGCCCCGGCGAAGTCCGCCGGATCGCGCACGTCGAGCAGCTGGGCGCCGGCGCCGGCGAGCTCGAGCACCCGCGCCAGTGACAGCTCGTGCAGCTCACGGGTGAGCGTCTCCTCCAGGGTCGGGTGCTCGCGTGTGTTGAGGACCGCGTCGTAGCTGAAGTACGCCGGGGTGTCGGGCTGGTCGGCGGTGACGATCTCGATGAACCGCTCGCGGCTCATCGGCTGGAGGGCGTAGTTGTAGCGGCGCTGCTCGCCGATCGTGGACACGGTCTCGCTGCTGAGGTTCTTGCCGCACAGCGAGCCCGCCCCATGGGTCGGGTACACCAGCGTGTCATCGGGCAGCGGCATCAACTTCCCGTGCAGCGACTCGTAGAGCATGCCGCCGAGCTCCTGTGCGCCCCACCCGAGCGCGGCACGCAGGTCCGGACGCCCGACGTCCCCGATGAACAGCGTGTCGCCGGTGAGCACCGCGTACGGGTCCACCTCGGAGGCGGCGTCACGGACGAGGATCGAGATCGACTCGGGTGAATGGCCGGGGGTCTCGAGCACCTCCAGGCGCACGCCCCCGACCTCGACGCTGTCCCCGTCGGCCATCGGCTCGAACTCGAACTCGGCGCTCGCACGCGCGCCCAGGTGGATCTGCGCTTGCTCCCGGTCGCGCAGCTCGAGGTGCCCCGCGACGAAGTCGGCGTGGAAGTGGGTCAGGAACACGTGCGAGATGCGGCACCCGAGCTCCCGCGCGTCGTCCACGTACTGCTGGACGTCGCGCTGCGGATCGACGACCGCCGCCTCGCCCGCGTCGGGGTCGGCGATCAGGTAGCTGGCGTGTGCCAGGCAGCCGAGGTAGTACTGCTCGAGGACCATAGCCCGTTGGGGTGATTGTGACCGACATCACGCCACGACACCGCGCGAAGTGGTTTGCTTCACGCACCGAGGACCCCGCCTCGGGGGCCTCATCCGGCTAGAAGGGAGGGTCCGGTGAGCACGACCGGCATCGATCAGGGCAAGCTCGAAGCGTTCATGGGCCAGGCGGTGAGCGACATGGGGGCGATCATCAGCGCGCCCCTGATGGTGATCGGAGAGAAGCTAGGCCTCTACCGCGCGATGGCGCACGCCGGTCCGCTGACGGCGGCCGAAGTGGCCGAACGCTCGGGCGCCGCCGAGCGCTACGTGCGCGAGTGGCTGGGAAACCAGGCGGCCGGCGGCTACGTGAGCTACGACCCCGACACCGACCGCTACACCCTGCCCGACGAGCACGCACTGGCCTTGGCCGACGAAGACAGCCCGTTCTACATCCTCGGCGTGTACGAGTCGATCGCGTCCCTGTACGCGGACGAACAGAAGCTCCTGGACGCGTTCAGCAGCGGCAAGGGCATGGGCTGGCACGAGCACGACCACCGCCTGTTCCGCGGCACCGAGCGCTTCTTCCGGCCCGGCTATCGCGCGCACCTCGTGGGCGAGTGGATCCCGGCGCTCGACGGCGTACAGGAGAAGCTCGAAAAGGGCGCCAAGGTGGCCGATGTCGGCTGCGGGCACGGCGCCTCGACGATCATCATGGCCGAGGCCTTCCCGAACTCCGAGTTCTTCGCGTTCGACTACCACGCGCCCTCGATCGAACGGGCCCACGAGGCTGCCAGGGAAGCCGGCGTGGACGAGCGCATCACGTTCGCCGTCGACGCCGCCAAGGAGTTCCCGGGCCGGGGCTATGACCTCGTGTGCGTGTTCGACTGCCTGCACGACATGGGCGATCCGGTTGGCGCAGCCAGCCACGTGCGCCAGGCGCTCGCCGACGACGGCACCTGGATGATCGTCGAGCCGTTCGCAGGGGACAGCGTGGAGGAGAACCTCAACCCGGTGGGGCGCATCTTCTACGGCGCCTCGACGGTGATCTGCACGCCGGCCTCGCTGGACCAGGAGGTGGGTCTCGCGCTGGGGGCACAGGCGGGTCAGGCACGCCTCACGGAGGTCCTGGGCGAGGGCGGCTTCACGCGCGTGCGCCGCGCCACCGAGACGCCCTTCAACCTGATCCTCGAGGCGAGGCCGTAGGAGGAGGAGCAACGATGAGCACCCCGGCACCCAGCGAGCAGCTCCCCGCCAACGCCGAGGCGACCGAGGCCTGGGACGGGCCGCTGTTCGACCGCTTCGTGCAGTTCCGCGAGATCGTGACCACCGGCCTCGGCGCGCACGGGGACGCCGCGATCGAGGTGCTCGACCCGCGGCCCGGCGAGCGTGTGCTCGACATCGGCTGCGGGTTCGGCGATGCGACCCAGCAGCTCGCCCAGCTGGTCGCGCCCGGCGGGGAGGCGATCGGCGTCGACGTGTCCCCGCGCTTCATCGAGACCGCCGTCCGCGAGGCCGCCGAGGCGGGGGCGGCCAACACGGGCTTCCGCGCCCTCGACGTGGAAGTCGACGAGCTCGGAGGGCCCTACGACCTCGCCTTCTCGCGCTTCGGGACGATGTTCTTCGCGGGGCCCGTGCGCGCGCTGCGCAACATCCGCTCGGCGCTGAAGCCGGGGGGGCGGCTGGTAATGGTCGTGTGGCGGCGACGCATCGACAACGACTGGATGTACCGCGGCCAGACGATCGTGGAAGGGATCGTCAGCCGCCCCGAGGAGTACGACGAGCCGACCTGCGGTCCGGGCCCATTCTCGATGGCCGACGCCGACACCACCAGCGAGATCCTGGTCCACGCCGGCTTCGTCGACATCGCGCTGTGCCGCTGCGATCTGCCGATCAGGGTCGGTCGGGACATCGACGAAGCGATCGAGATCCTGATGGCGATCGGCCCGGCCGGGGAGATCCTGCGCCTGCAGGGCGACCGCGCGGCCCACCTGCACGGCGAGGTGCACGCCGCGCTCGAAGCGGGCCTGCGCGAGTTCGAAGGCCCCGACGGCCTCGTCGCGCCGGCCTCCACCTGGATCGTGTCGGCGACCGCGCCGGCCCCTTAAGGGGCGGCCGCCGCGCGCAGCTCGCTCAACCCGTCGGACACGCTCTTCACCGGGGCGTAGCCGAGCTCCTCGCGGGCCTTGTCGATCCTGATCGTGCACTCCTGCGAGGAGACCCAGTAGGCAATGCGCGTGATGGGCGGGCGACCGGGCAGCGGCAGGTGCCGCCACGTCGCCTCCCCGGCCGTCGCGAGCGCTGCCGCCAGCCCGCTCGGGAGCGTGCGCGCGGGGGCGGTCACTCCCTGGGTCTCGAGCAGCCGGGTCACGAACTCGCGGAACACGACCGGCTCTCCGTCGGTGACGAAGTACACCTCGCCGGGGCGTCCGCGACGGGCCCCGAGCAACAGTCCCTCGACGGTGTTGTCGACGTGCGTGATCGAGGTGAGGTGGCGTCCGCCGCCGATCCACGCGAAGCGCCCGCTCTCGACCAGCTCGATGATCGAGGGCAGGAGGGTCGTGTCGCCGATCCCCCACACGAAGCGGGGCCGTATCACGACGGTCTCGAAGCCCTCCCGGTTGGCGGCCCGTACGGCCTGCTCGGCGCGCGCCTTGGTGGCGCTGTATAGCGCCGGCGAGTCCGGGCGCAGGGGGGCAGTCTCGTCGACGTCCACCAGCGGCTGCCCCGCCACCAGCGCGGCCTCGGTGCCGACGTGGACGAAGCGGCGCACGCCCGCGTCCGCGCAGGCCCGCAGCGCGTTCTCGGTCCCGCGCACGTTGCCGCGCTCGAAGTCCTCCGGCTCGCCCCAGTCGCCGAGCGTGGCGGCCGCGTGGATCGCGACCTCGCATCCCTCGGCGCCGGCGCGCATCGCGGCCTCGTCCTCGAGCTCGCCGCGGACGGCTTCGGCCCCCCGCTCGCCGACCGCCTGCGCGGCGGCGTCGGAGCGGGCGAGCGCGCGGACCGACGTGCCTTCCCCGTCCAGCCGTTCGATCAGGCGCCGGCCGATGAAGCCCGAACCGCCGGTGATGAAGACACCACCCATGCGGTTGGCAGCGTAGCGCCGGGCCGGCGGCCCAGCCGCGCGGGCAGGTGGAACGATGTCACGTGGCAGCTTCGGCAGCGGCCGCGGCGGGCGCCGGCGCGGCCGCTGCCGGGGTGACCGTGGCCGGCGAGGCCGGGCGGTCGGTTCGCCGCATTTCAGTCGGCCACGATTCCCTCGCCGCCGACCGCTTCCGGCACCACCAGGGAGCCGATGCTCGTAAGCGAGCCGTCGACCTGCACTTGGAACTCGTCGAGCGTCCCTGCGGCTCCCCCCTGGACATAGAGGAACCGTCCGCTGGAGGCGCCGTCCACGGTCCCCCCGCTCGTGCTGGTGTCGCCGAGCTCGGTCAAAGACCCGTCCGGATGCTCGGAGAAGCCGGTCACGGAGGCGCTGCCCGCGTTGGAGGCGTAGAAGTAGCCGTCTGCCGCCGTCACCCAGCAGGTGGCCGCCTGTCCGGTGAGCCCGACCGAGAGCTGGGTGAGGGTGTTGTTCCACCGCAACGAGAAGCTCGCGAGCGCATTCGGGCCCGCCTCGCTGATCACCACGCGGCCCTCAGGATCGAACGTGAAGCCGAACGGCACCGCGCCCGGCAACGGCGTCGTGGCCGGCAGCGGGGCGAGCGTGGCGGCGGTGAACACCTCCACGGACTGGCCGGCAGCCTTGGTGGTGATGATCAGCCTGGTGCCGTCGCGCGTGAAGGCGATCTGGGCCGGCGTGTGGGTGAACTGTTCGCCGCTTCCGGGCGCGGCCTGGGGAAGCGAGAGCGAGCGGTGGGCGCCGGGAATCGGATAGAACCCGTCCGCCGCGAGCACGAAGCCCCGGATCGAGCCGCCCAGTCCGGCGTTCAACACGTACACGTAGCCTCCGCTGACGGTGACGCTGACGGGGAAGGCGCCCCCCGACTGGAGCACCTGGCGCAGCCGCAGCACGTCCCCATAGACCGAGAAGACGGACACGGTGTTGCTGCCGGCGTTGACCGCGAACAGCAGGTTGTGGGCGCGGTCGAGCGCCAGCGCGCCCTGCGAGGCCGTGTGATCGACGACCGAGCCTTCGAGTTGGCCGCCCAGGCCGCCGGTGTCGTACACGCCCGCCCGGGTGAGCGTCCCATCTTCGGCGCGGCTGTAGGCGATCACCTGATTGCCCGCGAGGCGGTCGTTCATGACGAACACGGCGTGCCCCTGCGCGACGGGGCCATAGGCTCGCCCATGCGCCAGCGCGGTGCTGGAGCCGGCGATCCACAGACATGCGGATGCGAGGCCGGCAAGACAGATCCTGGCGGTGCGGCGGTACATAGCTCCCTCCTTGAGTTCGGGTCCGGGCGCCATGCAGTCCTGCGGGCGCCTCGTTTGTTACACCGCCTCGCCTGCGCGCAGACACCGCCTCGCCTGCCTGCCCATGCAACCGCGCCCAGGGGGACGCGCACCCGGGATGTTCTGCGCCCGCGCGGCTGCTGCAGCCCGGTCCTGGTGGGCCGTCTCAGCTGCAGCGCCGCACGGGCACGCCTCGCCGGGGGAGAGTCGGCGAGAAGTGGTGCGCCTAGCTCTTGTCCTCGTCCACCTTGTTGCCCGAGGGGGACAGCACGTACCACTCGGCGCCGAAGGCCGAAACCCCCTGTCCATATGCGTCACCCGAGTCCTTGTCTTTGACGAACAGGTAGACGGGATGGCCGTTGTAGGTCACCTGCTTGGTGCCGTCGCTGCGGGTGATCTGGCCCAGCTGGGAGGCGGACGCGCCGCTGCCCGCCTGCGGCTGGCCGACCACCGGTGGCCACGCTCCCGGGCAGGCGCCGGTGCACGCCGAGGTGCCCTTCTTGTCGGCCTCGAACAGGTACACGGTCATGTGCTTGGGCCCCATCGCGAGGATCGTTCCGAGCTTGCTGTGCTTCGCGCTGATCACCACCGTGGTGGGCGAAGCGGAGCTGCTCGTCGTGGTCGCGGCGGATCTTCCGTAGGGGCCTGCGCCGCCTGCGCCGCCGGAGGAGGCGGCGGAGGTGCTCGCCGGGGTGCTCGCGCTGGTGGTGTTGTTGCTGCTGCTGCCGCAGCCGGCAAGCACGGCGAGCATCGCCGGAACCGCTGCGAGGAGGCTGATTCGTTTCACATTCGCTCCATCGGGGGGTTGAACTGGGTCGTATCGCCAAGGACGCCCGCGGCGACGATTCCTTCCCTGCCACAATCAGCTGTGGATGACCCGGCTCGCGCCGTTCCTCGCGCTGCTCGCGGCGGCGGGCCTGTTGGGCGCGTGCGGGAAGTCCGAGCCCTCGACCCCGGCCGGCAAGCATCGGTCGGGCGGCTCGGGCGCCAGCAGCCGGGCCCGGGCGCTGGCGCATGCGATCAACCTGACGGCAGCCGACGTCCCCGGCTTCGTCGTGCACGGCAAGGCCAAGGAACGCGAATCGCCGGCCGAAAAGCACCTCAAAGCGAAGCTCGACGCGTGCGTGCACGCCAGCTCTCAGAAGCCCGTGGTGGAAGCGGGCTCGCCGGAGTTCCGGCGCGAAGCCGGGCTCGCCAGCGCGAGCGTGCAGTCGGAAGTCACGGTCGCCTCGAGCACGGCCGTCGCGGCCGGGGAACTCGCGAACGCCCGCAGCAGACGCACACGGGACTGTGTCTCGCGCTACATCGGGCTGTTGGTGCGGGCGCAGCGGCACCCGGGGGCGACCCTCGGCGCGGTCTCGCTCGTGCAGCGCACGCCTCCCGCCCCGGGCGCCGATGGCAGCTTCGCGTGGCGCATCTCCGTGCCGGTCACGGCGCGCGGGCTCACGCTCGGGATCTACTTCGACATCTTCGGCTTCGTGTCAGGCGCCAACGAGGTCACGCTGTTCGTCAGCGGGGTGCCGATCCCGCCCCCGGCCCAGGTCGAGGCGCACCTGTTCTCGCTGCTGCTGGAGAGGACCAAGGCAGCCGAGCGGGGCCGGGCCCCGAGCGCCCCCTCGGGCCCGAACCCCCACGTCAAGACCAGCTAGCCCGCCGTCAGGCTGTCTGGAGGTTGACCACCTCGGCGGTGCGCTGCTCCGGGCGGCCTTGAAACCCACCCTCGACCGGCGGGCCGGCCAGCAGCTTCTCGTTGAGGAAGCGCTCGAAGTCCTCTTTCGTGTTCCACACGGCGGCGATCAGGATGCCGCCCTCGGTGGGACCGGCGGCGTGGTAGACCTGGCCAGCCGGCAGTCCGTCTGGAGGGTGCACGGCGGCAACCATCGTGCGGTACTGCTCCTCGGTTCCGCCCGGCCAGAAGTGCGTGATCAGATATGCCAAGGTCATGCTCCCTTCGGTCGGTTGCGACGCAAGGGTACGCCAGGTGCCCGCACCGCGGCACGGGGCCTGACCCGGCTCGAGGCCGCCTACCACGGTTCGGTGCGTCACAGCTGCTCGGTGTGCGCGGGCAGTCCCAGCAGCACGCGTCCCATCAGCTCCCACGTCGGGGGGCTGACCTGGAAGTGGGCGGTGGCGGTGTTGGCGTCGCGAAAGCGGCGCTGCAGGGGCGAACGCTCGTAGATGGCGCTGCCGCCCGCGAGGTCGTACATCGAGCTCGCCACCTCGGCGGAGGTGCGGACGGCGTGGGTGGCTGCGAGCCGCAGGCCGAGACGCAGGCCGGTCTCCACGCGGCCCTCCGCGGCGGCCTCCCAGGCCGCCTCGATCGCCTCGTAGTAGAGGGACCGGGCGGCTTGCAGGCTCGCCTCGGCCTGGGCGACCGCGCCCTGCGTGGCAGGGCGTTCGGCCAGCGTCCGCGTCTGCCCGAGGCCCACCTTGTCGACCGCCAGGTCGATCAGCTCGTCCACCGCGCCGCGGGCGTTGCCGAGTGCGGCGGCGGCGATCGAGAGGGCGAAGTAGCCGAACTGGGGAAAGCGGTACAGGCGCTCGTCGAGGCGCGGCCCGGCACCGAGGAGCGAGAGGACGCGCTCGGCGGGCACGAACAGGTCCCTGGCGACGGCGTCGTTGCTGGCCGTGGCCCGCAGCCCGGTCGTGTGCCAGGTGTCGAGGACCTCGAGCTCGGCGGTCGGCATCGCCACCACGCGCAGCTCGGGAGGGGCGTCCGCGCCGTTCTCCAGCACACACCCGGCGAACAGCCAGTTGGAGTGGGAGATCCCGCTGCAGAAGGCCCACCGCCCGCTCACCCGCAGGCCGCCGTCGACGAGCGTCGCGCGACCGCGCGGGGCCCACACCCCCGCCGCGACGTCGCCCGCGTCGCCCAGGACCTCGGCGGCGCCTGCCTCGGGCATCCAGCCGGCCAGCAGGCTGGAGGTGCAGGCGATCGAGACACACCACCCGGCCGAGGCATCGCCGCGGGCGAGCTGCTCGGCGCAGGCGAGTGTGACCGCCGGTGGGGCCTGCAGCGCACCGAGCTGCGCGGGCGCCCCCGCGCGCAGCAGCCCCGCTTCGCGCAGGCCGTGCACAAGCTCCGTGGAGAGGGCGCGTGCCTGCTCGTTCTCGGGGGCCTGCTCGCGGGCGAGGTTGCTGAGGCGCTCGCACTCGGCCGCGAGCTCGCTGGGCAGCGGAATGTGCGGCACGCACGTGCTCCTATCACGTTCGGCGATTCTCTGGTGTGATGCCGGGGGTGACCGCAGAGCTCGAGGTACTGCAGACCCCGGAGCAGCTCACTCCTGAGTGGCTCGCCGCAGCGCTCGACAGCGGGCCGATCGAATCGCTGCAGCTGACCAGGATCGGCACCGGTCAGATGAGCGAGAGCACGCGGGTGAGCATCGACTATGCGGCGGAGACGACGGGTCCTGCGAGCGTGGTGCTGAAGACCGCCTCCACGGACGAGAGCAGCCGGGCCACCGGTGTGGGGCTCGGCATCTACGAGCGGGAGGTCCGCTTCTACCGCGAGCTCGCGCCCAGGATCGGCGGGCCGCTGGCGGACTGCCGCTTTGCCGCGATCGCGCCGGACGGCTCGTTCACGCTCGTGCTCGAGGACCTCGCTCCGGCGCGGCAGGGTGACCAGATCGCCGGGTGCACGCTCGAGCAGGCCCGCGTGGCGATGCGCTCGCTCGCGCAGCTACACGCGCCCGTCTTCGCCGATCCCCAGCTGGGCGCCATCCCGTGGCTCAACCAGGGAACCGTGCTCACGCAGGCGCTCGTCGCGCAGCTGCTCGACGGCTTCGTCGAGCGCCACGGCGAGCGGGTCGCCGACGAGCACCTCGAGGTGTGCCGGCGCTTCGTGGCCAGCCTCGACGGCTGGAGCCAGGAGCTGCGCCCGCCGCTCGGGCTCGTGCACGGCGACTACCGGCTCGACAACATGCTGTTCGGCGAGGCCCACGCACCGCGGCCGTTCGCGGTGGTGGACTGGCAGACCGTCGGCTGGGGCCAGGTGATGACCGACGCGTCCTACTTCCTCGGCGGCTCGCTCACGCTCGAGGACCGGCGCGCCCACGAGCAGGAGCTGCTGCGCGAATACCACGAGGCGCTCCACGAGCACGGGGTGCGCGGCTTCGGCTGGGAGGAGTGCTGGGAGGGCTACCGGCGCCAGGCTTTCCTCGGCGTCCTGATGACGGTCGCCCCGGCGATGCTCGTGCAGCGCACCGAGCGGGGCGACGAGATGTTCCTGGTCACCCTCGCCCGGTACGCCCAGCAGGTGCTCGACCTCGACGCGATCGAGCTGCTTCCCGAGCCCGGCAGCGGCCGACCGCCGGCGCTGCGCCCCGAGCCGCAGGACGAGGCCCCCCACACGCCCGGCTCGGAGGAGCTGTGGAACGAGAGCTGGTACTTCGACGCGGTCTCGGCCGACGAGCGCCTCGGCGTGTACACGCGCCTGGGCCTGTACCCGAACCTCGGCGTCTCGTGGATGACGACGTTCGTGTGCGGCCCGGACATGCCGACGATCGCCTTGGTCGAGTTCGCCGCGCCACCGCCGCGGGGCGGGCAGCTGTCGCTGAGCTCCGAGCACCTGCGGGCGGAGCACATCTGCATCGAGCCACTGGAGAGCTTCGAGGTGCGGGTGCAGGGAGCCGCGGAGAGCTTCGCGGACCCGTCGGCGCTCCTGCGCGGCGAGCGGGGAGCCCCGGCTGAGCTCGCGGTGGCGCTGCGGTGGGACACCACCGGTGAGCCCTACGCCTACCGGGCGACGACGCGCTACGAGATCCCGTGCCGGGTCAGCGGGACGGTGAGCTGGGGCGAGGAGACGATCGAGCTCTCGGGCGTCGGGCAGCGCGACCACTCGTGGGGGGTACGGGACTGGTGGTCGGCCGAGTGGATGTGGTCGGCCGCCCACCTGCAGGACGGCACGCACCTGCACGGCGTGGAGTTCCGCCTGCCGGGAGCCCCACCCGTGGGGATCGGCTACCGCGAGCCGCCGGAGGGGGGCGTGGAGGAGCTCGACGTCGTGCGCGCGCGGGAGGACGCCACCCCGGACGGCCTGATCGAGCGCGCGTGGATCGCCTTCGGCGAGCTCGAGGTGGACGTGCAGCCGCTCGCCTTCGGCCCGTTGCGGCTCACCGCGCCGGATGGTCGCGTCTCGCAGTTCCCCCGTGCGATGTGCAGCGTCCGCACCCGCGACGGTCGCTCGGGCGTAGCGTGGGTGGAGTGGAACCGCAACGCCTCGCTGTAGGCCCCGCGGCGGCGCCGGCCCCCGGCGTGGCGCGTCCGGCGCTCGCCTAGATCCAGCCGAGGACGAGGCCGAAGATCAGGCCCAGCGCCAGGTCCAGGGCGGCCAGCGAGCCGACCATCGTCAGCTGGCGCGAGCGGCTGCGGGAGTCGTAGACGAGGAACGCCACCACGTAGAAGGTGAGGTAGCCGAACACGACGATCACCGGGAAGCTGGCCGCGTTCCACCACCAGTAGTGCCAGTGGAACACGCCAAGCTCGTGCAGCAGCAGCTCGACTCCGACCGACACGAGCGAGAGCGCGATCGCCACGGCCCAGCGGTTGGGGATGCCGGCGAAGCGCACCCGCGGATCGCGCGGCAGGAGCTTCACGTACACGATCCCGTTGATCGCGAAGAACAGCGAGATCTCGATCGTGAGCCCGATCAGGATCACGAAGCTGCTCGCCCCCGTGACCGTCCACAGCGCTGCGTCGCCGTTGACGTGCAGCACCAGCGCGTTGACGATCTCGTTGAACCAGTCCATCAGCCAGAAGGCAAGACCGGCGAGGATCGCGCTCCAGTCGCGGCGCTGGACCTCGACCGAGTAGACGTAGACGACGAGCGCGAGCAGCGTGACGGTGGACCACTCGAAATGGCCCGGGGCGCGCAGCAGGGCTTCCGCCTGGCGCGTGAACGGCTCGACCGCTGGCGACAACGCACCCATCTCGGCAGGGCCGCGGCGGGCGCGGCCCCTCTAGGCGGGAACGCTCGCGGGCCGTGCCTCCTCGACGCCGTCGAGCAGCAGCCAGTTGCCGCGCAGGGCGCCCTCGGCGCAGGCGAGCATGCGCTCCGCCTCGGCCGCGGCATGCGGCGTCTGCACCCACAGCTGCTCGATCAGCTCGCGGGCCTCGCGCGCGTGCTCCACGTCGCGCTCGGCGTGCACCCGGAAGTACTCCGTGGCGGGCGAGTCGGGCCGGTAGCCGTAGTGCTCCACCAGGCCGTGCAGCTTGGTCGTGCTGATCTGCGGCTGGCTGCCCTCGATCACGTACAGGACCGAGAGGCGCTCGAGCAGGGTCTTGCCGGCGGTCCAGGCGGTCACACAGCGCGTGCTCAGCGGCCGCGGCATGTGAGCACCGGTGCACCCAACCGAGGTGGCGAACCGCTCCCACAGGCCCACGTGCGCGTCCTCCTCGTCGGCGTGGGCGTCGAGCCCGGCTCGCCGGTCGTCGGGGGCGTCACGAGCCGCCGCCCGCGAAAGCTGTGCGAGGGCGTGGACCGCGTGTCCGTACTCCCCCGCGTAGCACGACAGCTCCGGCCGGGTCAGCTCGCCCGTGTTCCAGCGAACATAGAAGGGGTGCTCGAGGACGTTGTTGGCCCGGCACAGCTCGTCGAGCCTGGAGATCAGGTACATGGTGGGGCTCCTTTCCGCCGAACACGCACAACGTATGCGCGCCGACGGACGTCCCCGCCGCCGCGCCGGCTCACGTCCCGGGCCACAGGCGCGTTATGTGCGCGCAAGACAGCCCACCCGAAAGGAGCCAGATGTCAGACCACACGAGCAAGGCGGCCGAGTTCCTCGCCCTGCACCGCCGCGAGAGCCCCCTGCTGATGGCCAACGCGTGGGACGCGGGGTCGGCCCGGCTGTTCGCGTCGCTGGGCTTCGAGGCGCTGGCCACCACCAGCAGCGGATACGCCGCCAGCCTCGGGCGCCTGGACTACGGCGTGAGCCGCGACGAGGCCCTCGCGCACGCCGCGGCGCTGGCGTCGGCGGGCGGGCTGCCGCTCTCCGCGGACCTGGAGAACGGCTTCGCGGACGACCCCGAGGGGGTGGCAGAGACCGTGAGGTTGGCGCGCCGGGCCGGGCTCGCCGGATGCTCGGTCGAGGACTGGTGCCCAACGGAGCGGCGCCTCTACGACATCGAGCACGCGGTCGAGCGGGTGGCGGCCGCGGCCGCCACGGCACACGACGGGGAGGGTGGCCTCGTGTTGACGGCGCGGGCCGAGAACTACCTGCGCGGGCGCACGGACCTCGACGACACGATCGAGCGGCTGCGCCGCTATGAGCAGGCCGGCGCGGACGTCCTCTACGCGCCGGCCGTGGACACCGCCGAGGAGATCGCGGCGCTGGTGGCGGCGCTCGAGCGGCCGGTCAACGTGCTGGCGCGAGAGACCGTCCCGCCCGTCGAGGAGCTCGCGGCGATCGGCGTGGGGCGCGTCTCAGTGGGGGGCTCGTTCGCGTTCGCGGCGCTCGCCGCGGCGGGCGAAGCCGCTCGCGAGCTGCTGACCCAGGGGACCTACGGGTTCACCGCCAGGGCCCTCGAGGGAGGGCGCCTGGCACGCGAGGCCTTCGGCGACCCGCGGTAGCCCTGGCTCCCGCGGGTCGTCCGTCCGTCAGCCCGCTAGTGGCAGGACTGCAGCCCGACCTGCGTCCCCGGCATCAGGCTGAAGTTGCCACCGAGCAGCAGGTTGCCGAAGCCGCCGGCCAGCGACCCGCCGCTGGCGGGGGCGAGCAGCGTGCCTTCGACGATGTCGCCCGCGCCGGTGCTGATCGCAGAGCCGCTCGTCATGTTGATGAGCACCCGCGAGCTGAGCGCGGACCCACCGACCTTGATCGCACCTGAGCCCGACAGCGTGATCGAGCCGGACACGTTGAGCACGAAGTAGGCGTTGGCCGGACCGTTGAGGGTGAGCGCCGCGTTGGACAGGTTGATGTTGCCCTTGACGTTGATCACGTTGAGCCCGGACGAGCCCGTGACGGTCGTGTTCGAGGTGACGCTCGAGTACGTCACGTTCGCTTTCAGCGTGCCCGCGAGCGCATTGACGGCAAGCGCGATCAGTCGCGCGGCCGTCAGGTTGAGCCCTTTCTGGGTCGACCCCGCGACGCTCAGGGGACCGCTCACCGCGCCTCCGCTGTCGAGGTACAGGTTCCCGCTGATGGTTGACAGCGACTGGCTCACCAGGGAGGCGCCTGATGCGACGGCCGCGTTCCCGTTGATGGTGGCACCCGACAGCGCCCCGACCTGCTTGCCCTTGATGCCGTCGAGCGCGAACAGCGCGAACGGCGAGCTCGGTTCGAGGGTCGGGTACTGGGTCGTGGGACGCGGGCAGGCCGGCAGCGGGCAGCTGATGATCACGTTCGCGCTCGCCGACTTCTGGCTCGTGTCGCCGTCTTCTAGGCTCGCGTCGCTCACGGTGGCCGTGTTTTCGATCGTCCCGGTACGGGTCACCTGGTTGCAGTTCGAGTTGGAGGTCGTGGCCGCGAGGTGCACGCTCCGTTCAGCGTGGGGTTCCAAGCCGGCGAAGTGGCAGGTGAGCGTGCCGGCTTCGATCGAGCAGTCGGAGGGGTCGTCCTGCGACCAGGTGAGGCCGGCCGGCAGCGGGTCCTTCACGGTGGCCGCACCTGACGCGGTGGTTCCCACGTTGGCCGCGTCGAGCGTGAACTTGGCCTGCTGGCCCGAGGTGATGACGGTCGAGTACATGACGTCCACGTAGTAGTTGCTCGAGCGGAACGTTTCGTCGGGGAATTCGCTCGTCACGCCGTACTTGTAGACGCCGTTTACGCCCTGCAGCGCGGTGAGCGGGCCGTTCACGACCGGGCCGTTTTCGAAGAAGTGTTCGGCTTCCGCGTACCCGCCGTTGGGGGCGTAGTAGGAGGCGACGTAGACGGTGTGCGGTTCGATCGTGACGGGCTTCTGGAACCGCACGGACTGCCAGCCGTAGGCAGATTCTTCGGTGAAGGTCGCGGTCGCGAGCAGCGTCCCTTCACTGCTCCACAGGTGCCCGACGTGGGTGCCCGTGTCTTTCGGTCCCTTGAAGAAGCGAATGCCATCGATCGCCAGCGGCGTCGAGGATTCGAACCGCACCCCCAGCTCGACGGCGTGGGGGTCGGTGGAGCTCGCGATCTGCGGTTGGAGGCCGGCGAAGATGCTGCCTCCCGCGATCTTCGAGATCGCGAGGTCGGGTCCTTCCGCTGCCGCCGCCGTACCCGCACCCGTCGTGAGCGCCGCAAGCACTCCAACGAGCAACGAGAACCTGATGAGGGACCTCATGACCGTGTTCACACTCTCTTCCTTGACTTGGGTACAGGCGTTGCCCAACCAAACGGCGCGCCCCGGAGGTAACTTCCGCCCATCCGCGGACTCTCCGGCCGAACCGGGGCCGCGCCGTCGGGAGGTGTCTGCGCCGTCGGGAGGTGTCGGCGCCGGCCGGAGGTGTCGGCGATACCCGGCCGAGAGCTGCGGGCCCGTGGCAGTCGCGCCACCACCACGGGCCTCGCCCTCGCCTCCGTCCGGCCCGCGAAGCGGGCCACCGCGGAGAACGCCTTGTATGGCGAGCGCACAAGAGCTCACCTTTGCCCCCGGCCGTCACTTGACGGCGCTTCCCCGGGCTGTGGTCAGGAAACGAGCAGTGGCCGCTGAAACTTGCGCGTCGATGCAGTCCCGCCGGGTCCGATAACGGCACGTGGCCCACCGTCCATGTGGGGGATACCCGCGTTCACAAATTGAACAACCGTCGCGAACGTCGGGCTATTGCCAAAGCTTTAGACGGTCGGAATCATCGGCTGCGACCCAACCCAACCACATTCCGAAGGGGGCAGAGGAAGTCGTGCGTGATCCCGGTGTCATGGATGAACAAGCAGGATTTCGCAGCCGCAGAACACTTGATGAATCGCCAGAGACAGTAAAAGAAGTACGCCTCGCAATAGCCCGCGCCAAGGAGGGCGACAGGGACGCGGTGCGTGTGCTGTATCTGCGTTATTCGGACAACGTCTACGGTTACGTTCGCAGCATCGTGCGGGACGATCGTGAGGCCGAAGACCTCACCCAGCACGTTTTCATGAAGCTCGTCACCGTGATCGTGAAGTACAACGATCGCGGGGTGCCGTTCTCCGGATGGCTGCTGAGGCTCGCCCGCAACGTCGCGCTGGACCATCTGCGCCGTCGCCGGCCTACCCTCACCGATGAGGTGTTGAGCGCCGACACGCACGCCGACGAGGGCGCCCGTGACCGCGCGCGCGACCTGCGCGCAGCGCTTGCGGCGCTCCCCGACGAGCAGCGTGACGTGATGATCATGCGCCACGTGGTCGGGCTCACCCCTCCGGAGATCGCCGAGCGGATGGGCCGTTCGGAGAGCTCGATCCACGGGCTTCACCACCGCGGCCGTCGTGCAGTCCAGCAGGAGCTGCGCCAGCTCGGGTGGGCGCCCTCCACGGCCGGCTCGCTGAAGACAGCATGCTGAGCGGTGGCCGTACCGGGAGGGAGCCCGACACACCTCAGGTCCCCTTCACCCGACTCGACTACGCCGACCCGGCGTTGTTCGAGGAGCTGCTCGCGCTCGTCCGCGGCGTGGCCGAGCGCGGAGCGTTCACCCTCGGGGAGCCCGTTGAGGGATTCGAGCGGGAGTTCGCCAGCTACTGCGAGACCGAGTTCGCGGTGGGCGTCTCATCGGGCACCGAGGCGCTGGCACTGGCACTGCGAGCGCTCGAGATCGGCCCGGGCGACGAGGTGATCGTGCCGTCGAACTCGTTCATCGCCACGGCCGAGGCCGTCAGCGCGGTCGGGGCCGCGCCGCGGCTGGTGGACGTCGACCCGGACTCCCACCTGCTCACCGCCGAGATCGTCGAGCGCAACCTCACCCCGCGCGTGCGGTGCGTGATCCCGGTCCACCTGTTCGGCGCCACCGTGGACCTGGCCCCGATCATCGAGCTCGCCCGCGAAGCCGGGGCGCACGTGGTCGAGGACGCCTGCCAGGCGCACGGAGCCTTCTACCGCGGAAGGCGCGTGGGAAGCCTCGGTGCGATCGGCTGCTTCAGCTTCTACCCGACCAAGAACCTCGGCGCGTGGGGGGACGCGGGGGCGGTTGTCACCTCGAACTCCGAGCTCGCCGAGCGGGTGCGGCTCCTGCGCGCCCACGGGGAGAAGCCGCGCTACCACCACCGCCTGGTCGGGGGCACCGCCCGCCTGGACACCCTCCAGGCCGCAGTGCTGCGGCGGAAGCTCACCCGCCTCGACAGCTGGAACGACGAACGCCGCCGCCTCGGGCAGCGGCTCCGTACGTTGCTGGCCGGTGCGGAAGCGGCGCCCGCCGGAGCGGCCGTGCAGCCCACCCGCGCGCCGTTCGCCGACGCCGACCACGTGTATCACCTGTTCGTCGTCCGCAGCGAGCGGCGCGACGAGCTGCGCGACCATCTGAACAGCCACGGGGTCGCCTCAGCGGTGCACTACCCCCAGCCGATTCACCTCACCGACGCCTACGCGCCCCTGGGGCTCGCCGAGGGCACGTTGCCCGAGTGCGAGCGGCTGGCGACGAGGATCTGCTCGCTGCCGCTGTTCCCCGGGATGAGCGACGCCGAGATCGAGCGGGTCGGCGAGTCGGTCCTCAGCTTCGCGCAAGACCGGGGCGCCCCGCCCGTTGATGAGGCGAATGGGCGATTCGGTGACAATCTCGAGAGGGTCACTGCCGGCCATCACGCCGCAGCGGACGGGGCCATCATCCCGCCGCCGGCACGGGGTCGCGAGAATGGCCGGGGGTAAGTAGTGCAAAACGGTTGGGCGCACAAGGACGTGCGTCGGGTACGCACGCTTGCACCCCGGTCCGCCCCGATCGGAGCCGGAGTGGTCGGATGCGGCTACTGGGGCCCGAACCTCGCACGCAATCTCGCCGAGGTCCCCGACTTCGACCTGCGCGGGTTGTGCGACCGCGACCCCGAGCCGCTGCGCTCGCTGGCCCGCCGCCACCCCGACGTGAAGGCTTACCGCGACTTCGACCGCATGCTCGACGACGCCGCGATCGAGGCGGTGGTCGTCACCACCCCGCCGGAAACCCACTTCCCGCTCGTGCTGAAGGCGCTGCAGGCCGGCAAGCACGTGCTCGTCGAGAAGCCGCTCGCGACGCGTCTGTGTGACGGGCGCGAGCTGGCCGCTGCAGCGCGCGAGGCGGGGCGGGTGCTGATGCCGGGACACACGTTCATCTACAGCCCTGCAGTCAACACCGTGCGCAACCTGATCCGCAGCGGCGTGGTGGGGGACATCCACTTCGTCACCTCCTCGCGCATGAACCTCGGCAAGTACCAGCGGGACGGTGTCGTCTGCGACCTCGCCCCGCACGACCTTTCCATCCTCCTGTACTGGCTGGAGCAGCCGGTCGTCGAAGTCGCCGCGTCGGGCTCCTGCGTGTTCCGCCAGGGGGTACCCGAGACCGCGTTCCTGACCCTCACGTTCGCGGGCGGGATCTCCGCCAGCGTGCAGCTCTCGTGGCTGGCCCCCCGCAAGGTCCGCCAGATGATCATCGTCGGGCGCAACCGCATGGTGCAGTACGACGACACGGCGTCGGACGAACCGGTGCGGGTGTACGACCGGGGCATGGACCACGGTCCCACCTCGAGCTTCGGCGAGCACCAGCTCGTGTACCGCACGGGCGACGTGGTGATCCCGCGCGTGGAGGCCCAGGAGCCGCTCGCGCTCGAGCTGCAGGACTTCGCCAGGGCGATCCGCAGCGGACAGGAGCCGCGATCCAACCTCGCGCTCGGCCTCGACATCGTCGCCGCGGTGGAGATGGCCCAGGCCTCGATGCAGGAGAACGGCGTCCCGCTCGAGTTCGCCCCCTGGGTCGAGCCCGCCGTCGCGTGAAGGACGTCGTCGGCCGAAATCGCGCTCGCCGTCGCCGCAAGCTGCGCAAACCGCCGCGCCGGACCTCGCCGGGCGGCCAGCCTGCGGCGCGAGTACAGCACCACGCCGTCCGTTCCGTGTGCGTGCTTGCCAAGGGCGTCGTCGTCGTACCCAGCCCGAGCCTGCTGGGCGGGCCATGGCTGGGCGCGACGCGCGCGAGCGCCCTGCAGCGCGTGGGCAACCGACCGATCGTGTGCCACGTGCTCTCCGCCCTGCAGGAGGCGGGCGTCGCCGAGGTCGCAATCGTGGCGCCGCCCGAGGCCGCCGAGGAGGTGGCCGCGTGCGTCCGCAGCGAGGGCTCGCCGGGCGTCGACGTCCACACGCTCGCGATCGAGCAGCCGGGCGACGGCGACCGTACGTGGCGCGCAGTCGCGCGGTGGCTGGGCGACGCCCCCGCGATCGTGCACCGGGCCGACGGTCTGCTGGGGCAGCCGCTACTCCCGTTCGTGACGCTCCGTGAGGAGGAGACGCTCGACGCGCTGCTCTTGGTTCCAGCCCGGCACAGCGATGCCCCACCCCACCTAGAGCTGGTCTCGAGCAAGCGCAACGGCGCCGGGGCCGACCGCGCCCTGCCGGTGTCGCACGCGAGCATCGGCGTGTGCCTGCTCGCGCCGGGAACGCTCTCGCGCCTGTCCGAGGAGCTCTCGCCGTCCGAGGTGGACCTCGGCACGCTCGCCGCGCAGCTGCCGCGTCACGGGGCACGGACGAGCGTGCGCACGGCCCGCAAGTGGCGCCACTTCGACGGCGACATCCGCGACCTGCTCGACCTCAACCGAACGGTGCTGGAGGCGCTGGAAGCGGAAACCACCGATCGCGCCAGAAGCAACCACTTCGAGGGCCAGGCCGCGATTCATCCGACCGCGACGGTGCGCTCGAGCGTGATCGTCGGGCCGGTGATCGTGGGCGCCGGCGCGGTGATCGTGGACTCCTACATCGGCCCCCACACCTCGATCGCAGAGCGGGTTCGGATCGAAGGCTCGGAGCTCGAGCGCTCGATCGTGCTCGCCGACGCGCACGTGCTGCACGTGGGCGGGCGCCTGGTGGGGAGCGTGGTGGGTCGCGGCGCCCGCGTGTTCCGCGACTTCTCCGTGCCACGGGCCCTGCGCCTGCACGTCGGCGACGGGGCCGAGGTCGCGCTGTGCTGATCCGGCGGGCACAACTGGGGGCCCTGTCGCAGCGGGTGCGGGCGCTGAAGTACCGGACGCTGTCGGACTGCCGCGATGTCAGCGGCTCTCCACGGTGCCTGCAGCCGGTGCTGCTGCTCGGCAGGGGCAGCATCGCCTTCGGCGAGGAGGTCGAGCTCGGCTGGCCCTCCTCGAAGTCCTTCCACAGCGGCTACTGCCACCTGGAGGCCACCACCGCCGAGTCGCGGATCGAGATCGCCGACGGCGTGCAGATCAACAACGACGCCTTCATCAAGAGCGAGGGTCCCGGGATCAGCATCGGCCGCGGCGCGCTGATCGGCTCGGAGGTGACGATCTACGACAGCGACTTCCACGACCTGCGGCCGGGACGCCGCCGCGGCGGGGCGCCCCGCATGGCCGCGGTCGAGATCGGCGAGGACGTGTTCATCGGCGACCGCGTCGTGGTGCTGAAGGGCGTGAGCATCGGCCGGCACGCGGTGATCGGCGCCGGCAGCGTCGTCACCCGCTCGGTGCCGGAGTTCGCGATCGCCGCCGGCAACCCCGCGAGGGTGATCCGGTCGCTGGCCGGGACAGGTGAGCTCGGCGAGGAGCGCGAGGCCCTGCGCGGGCTCGCCGACGCCTCCCTCGTGCCATGAGCGGGGACGCGATTCCGGCCACCACGTCCAAGCCGCACCCGATGCACGTCGGGGCTCTCCGGGGCGCCCGCCGGGCCGTGCTGACCGTGGCCCTGGTGGTGCCGGCCTGCGTTGCCTGCCCCGCCTGGGCGGGCGCCGAAGAAGCCCACACCATGCTCGGGTCGGCGACGCCCGCGGTGGCCGACGCGGGGGACGCCCACTCGGTCGAGCTGGGCGTCAAGTTCAGCTCCGAAGTCGCCGGCACCGTCACCGGGATCCGCTTCTACAAGTCAGCGCTGAACACCGGGACCCACGTCGGCAGCGTGTGGAGCGCCGGCGGGCAGCTGCTGGCATCGGCGACCTTCACCAACGAGACCGCCAGCGGCTGGCAGCAGGTCAACTTCTCCACGCCCGTTACGATCGCGGCCAACACCACCTACGTGGCCGGGTACCTGGCACCCAGCGGTCACTACTCCGCCACGTCGGGGGGCTTTGCGACCGCGCTCTCGAACCCTCCGCTGACCGCCCTGGCCAGCTCCACGAGCCCCAACGGGGTCTATACATACAGCGCCACGAGCATCTTCCCGTCCAGCTCCTTCAAGGCGACCGACTACTTCGTCGACGTGACCTTCGAAGCGGCTCGCCCGGGGCTCCCGGGGCAGGTCTCGACCCCCTCGGCAGCCGCCGCCACCCGCTCGGCGAGCGTCTCCTGGAGCCCCCCCGCGGAAGGTGGGGCGGCGAGCGAATACAGGGTCACGCCGTACACCGGCGGCCAGCCGCAGACGGCGCTCGCCGTCGCGGTCCCCGGGACGGCCACGCGCGCCACCGTGCCGGGGCTCACCAACGGACTCCCCTACACGTTCACGGTGACCGCGTCGAACAACCTCGGCAGCGGTCCCCCCTCCCCCGCCTCGGCCGCCGTCGTGCCGTCCGACACCATCTTCGACTTCGCCACGCCCGCCACGGTCGACGCCGGCGACGCCCACTCGGTGGAGCTCGGCGTCAAGTTCCGCTCCGAAGCCGAAGGCTTCATCAGCGGCATCCGCTTCTACAAGGCCCCCCTGAACCGCGGGAGCCACGTCGTCAGCCTGTGGGGCTCCACCGGCGCGATCCTGGCAAGCGCGACTTCGAGCAACGAGACCGCCAGCGGCTGGCAGCAGGTGAACTTCGCCACGCCCGTGCGGGTGGCCGCCAACACGGTGTACGTGGCCGGCTATCTGGCGCCGGCCGGGCACTATTCGGTCACCATCGGCGGCCTGGCCGGGGCCGTCAGCAACGGCCCCCTGTCGACGCTCGCCAGCAGCGTCGCCCCCGACGGCGTCTACAGCTACAGCACCTCGAGCACCTTCCCGACGAACAGCTTCCAGGCGACCAACTACTGGGTGGACGTCGACTTCGAACCCGCGCCGTCCACTCCCCCCGGACCGCCGGGACACGTGAGCGCGAGCGCCGGGAACGCCTCGGCCGTCGTGAGCTGGAGTCCCCCGGTCGGCGGCGGTGCGGTCACCGAATACCGGGTCACCCCGCACCTCGGCAGCGAATCGCTGGCGCCCACGATCCTCACCGGGACGCCACCCCTTAGCAGCGCCACCGTCACCGGGCTGCAGAACGGGCGCACATACACCTTCACGGTCACGGCGCTGAACGCCTACGGCGCCAGCGGCGAATCGGAAGCCTCCCCGCCGGTCACCCCGGCCAGCATCCCGCCCCCGCCCTCGGGCGTCACCGCCACCCCCGCCTCCGGTCAGGCCCTCGTCAGCTGGACCCCTCCGGCGAGCAACGGCGGCAGCCCGATCACGGGGTATGAGATCGTGCCCACGGCAGGCGGGAGCGGACTCCCCCCGGTGTACGTCGGGGCGAGCGCGACCTCCGACCTGATCACGGGCCTCAGCGACGGGACCAGCTACACGTTCACCGTCACGACGCTCAACGGCGCCGGCAGCTCGACCCCGTCGGCAGCGTCGGCCCCGGTGTCCCCGCTGGCGACGTTGTTCGACTTCGCCGTCCCGAAGACGCTCGATGCCGGCGACGCCCACTCGGTCGAGCTGGGTGTGAAGTTCAGCTCGCGGGTGGCCGGGACCGTCACGGGCATCCGCTTCTACAAGGCCGCCGCCAACACCGGCACGCACGTCGGCAGCCTGTGGAGCGCCGGCGGGCAGCTGCTGGCGTCGGCGACCTTCACCAACGAGACCGCCAGCGGCTGGCAGCAGGTCAACTTCTCCACGCCGGTGGCGATCACGGCGAACACCACCTACGTCGCCGGCTACCTGGCTCCCAACGGCGAATACTCGGTCACCTCGGGGGGGTTCGCGAGCGCCGGCGTGAGCAATCCGCCGCTGCAGGCGCCCGCCACGACCACGGCCGCGAACGGCGTCTACCTGTACACCAAGACGAACGCCTTCCCGACCAACACGTTCAAGGGCAACAACTACTGGGTGGACGTCGACTTCATGCCGAAGCTCGAACCGCTGATCGGCGAAACGAAGGCCTACTCCACCTACAAGGTGCCCGAGAACCGCGGGGCGATCCTCGCCTGGCCGTTCACCGCCACCAGGACCGGGACGCTCACGGCCATGCACGTGTACGTCTGGCAGACGACGGCTCCCGGGGTGGAAGGGGCCGAATTCGCGATCTACGCGAATCGCACCTACTCCTATCAGGAACCGTTCTCGGCGTATGGAGAGAACGGCCTGTACTGGCAGGAAAGCGGGATGCCGCCCGAATGCCCCGGTACGCTGCTGGAAGTCAGGAGCGCGTTCTTCTCGAAGCCGCCGGCCAACGAATGGCGCGAAGTGCCGGGCTTCAAGGTCGCGGTGGAAGCCGGCAAGCAGTACTGGATGGCGATCCTCGTCCACGCCAACGCCAACGGGCAGGTCCTCTACTACGGCAAGCGCAGCACCGAAGTGGCCACCGTCGCCTCCAAACCGTGGGGCGTCTACTCCAACGAAGCCGAAAACAATGCCCGCCGAATCGAAGAACTGCCCCCGCCCCCGGCCGTGAAGACGATCAAAGAAGCCACCCAGGGCTGGCAGCAGGAGGAACCGCCGGGGACCGAATTCCAGATCGGCCGCGAAGCCCAGGAAGAAGGCGGGCCGCCGAGCTTCTACGCCAGCGGCGAAGCCGCCGAAGGCGGGGAAGCGAACACGGGCATGAGCTCACCATGAACGAGATACCGATCACCCGCCCCTACCTGACCGGCGACGAGCAGGCGGCCGTCGCCGAGGTGATCGCCTCGGGCTGGCTCTCCCAGGGACCAAAGGTGAGGGCCTTCGAGCAGGCCTTCGCGGAGCGGGTGGGCGCCGCCGACGCCGTCGCCACGACCAGCTGCACGACCGCCCTGGCGCTGGCCCTGTACGTCAGCGGCGTGGGGCCCGGCAGCGAGGTGATCGTGCCCTCCCATTCGTTCATCGCCACCGCCAACGCCGTCTGGCACTGCGGGGCGACACCCGTGTTCGTGGACATCGACCCGCGCACCTACAACCTCGACCCCGAGCTGGCCGAGGGGGCTGTGGGCCCGCTCACGAAGGCGATCATGCCCGTCCACCAGATCGGGCTCCCGGCCGACATGGATGCCTTCCTGGAGCTCGCTCGGCGCCACGGGCTGGCGATCGTCGAGGACGCCGCCTGCGCGATCGGAGCCAGCTACAAGGGACGCCCGATCGGATCGTTGGGGCCGCCGGCGTGCTTCTCGCTGCATCCCCGCAAGGTCATCACCACCGGCGAGGGGGGCATGATCGCGGTCCAGGACCCCGCCGTCGCCGAGCGCCTGCGGCGCCTGCGCGCGCACGGGATGTCGCTGTCGGATCTGGCGCGCCACAACTCCCGCGAGGTGGTCGTCGAGTCCTACCCCGAGCGGGGCTGGAACTACCGCATGACCGACATGCAGGCGGCGATCGGCCTGTGCCAGCTGCAGGCGCTCGACCACATCCTGCAGCGGCGCCGCGAGCTGGCCGAGCGCTACACCAGCGCGCTCGCGCCGGTGCCGTTCGTGGAGACCCCCTACGAACCGCCCTACGCGGAGCGGACCTGGCAGTCCTACTGCATCCGCCTGGCGCCGGGCTCGCCCGTCGACCAGGCCGAGCTGATGGCGCTGCTGCTGCGTGACGGGATCGCGACCCGGCGCGGCGTGATGGCGATCCATCTCGAGGAGTCCTACGCTTCGACGGGGGCCGAGCTGCCCCACACCGAGGCGGCCTCCCGCGAGGCGTTGATGCTGCCGCTGTTCCCGGCCCTCACGAACGCCGAGCAGGACCGGGTGATCGAGCGCGTGCAGAGCCACGTGTTCGCCCGCGCGGCCTGAACGGAACGCCGGTCGCGGCGGATCACCGCCTCTTCGCGCAGGCCGGCCGACGCGCGACGGCCGCCAGATACCTCCCAAAGTCCGCAGGTGCAAAAGTTCTTGCAGCGCCCGTGCGTTGCCCTGTTATGCGAAGGGGGTTCCTGCCACGGGTATTCCTCCTGGCCATCGTGGTCTGCGCCGCCGGTTGCCTGTGGCTCGACGCCTCGGCGGTGGCCGAAACCGAATGTGCCTCCGCCGCCAACCCGGTGGCCTGCGAAAACGCCCTCCCCGGGGATCCCGAAAGCGACTGGCAGGTCGCAGGCGTCGGGGACTCCACGATCCAGGGCTACGCCACCTCGATGAGCGCCAACGTCGGCGAAACGGTGAGCTTCAAGATCAAGACGCCGGCGAGCTCCTACCACATCGACATCCTGCGCCTCGGCTACTACGGCGGCGACGGCGCACGCAAGATCGCCTCGAACATCCTGCCCTCGGCGAAACTGCCCCAGACCCAGCCGGAATGCCTGCAACACCCGACCACGGGCCTGATCGACTGCGGCAACTGGAGCGTGTCGGCGTCCTGGACGGTGCCGAAAAACGCCGTCTCCGGTGTGTACATCGCGCACCTGGTGCGCAACGACACCGGCGGCTCGAGCCAGATCCCGTTCGTCGTCCGCAACGACTCCAGCCACTCGGAAGTCCTGCTCTCGACCTCCGACGAGACCTGGGAGGCCTACAACGCCTACGGCGGCAACAGCCTCTACGGGTGCACCGTCGCCTGCCCCCCGAGTAAAGCGAAAAGCTACAAGGGCGCCTACTCGGTGTCCTACAACCGCCCGTTCGACGGCTCCTTCACAGAAGACAAAGGGGCGTCCTACCTTTACTACGCCGAATACCAGCTGATCTACTGGCTCGAGAGGAACGGCTACAACGTCAGCTACACAAGCCAGTCGGAAGTGGATCACAACGGCGCGCTGCTGAAGAACCACAAGCTGTTCATCTCCAGCGGCCACGACGAGTACTGGTCGGCCGCCCAGCGGGCGAACGTCGAAGCGGCACGCGAAGCCGGCGTCAACCTGGCCTTCTTCAGCGGCAATGAGGTGTTCTGGAAGACCCGCTGGGAAGCCAGCAGCGAAGGCACGAACACGCCCTACAGGACGCTGACCACCTACAAGGAGACACACTGGGAAGGCCCCGCCGACCCTGCCGATCCCCCGGTCTGGACGGGCGTCTGGGGCGATCCCCGGGGCGGGCCCTCCGACGACGCGGGCAAGCCGGCGAACATGCTCACCGGCCAGCAGTTCGAGGTCAACTCGGGAACCTCCGACATCACCGTCCCCGCGAACGACGCCAAGCTGCGCGTGTGGAAGCACACGTCGGCGGAAACGCTCACCTCGGGCCAGACGCTCACGCTCGCCTCGGGGCAGGGGACACTGGGCTACGAGTGGGATGAAGACGTCGACAACGGCTTCCGCCCAGCGGGCGAGTTCGACCTCTCCACGACGGTCGTCAGCGGCGTACAGGCGTTCATCGACTACGGCACCGAAGTCACCAACAACGCCACCGCGACCCACCACCTGACCCTCTACCGGGCGCCGAGCGGGGCGCTCGTGTTCGGCGCCGGGACCGTGCAGTGGAGCTGGGGCATGGCGAACGTGAACGCGTGGAGCTACTCGACGACGGAGCCGAAAAAAAAGGAACCGGACCTCAACATGGAGCAGTTCACGGTCAACCTGTTCGCGGAAATGGGAGTCCAGCCGGGCACGCTCAGCAGCGGCCTCGTGAAAGCCGAAAAAAGCGCCGACACGACGGCGCCGACGTCGAAAATCACCAGCCCCACCGCCGGCACGAACATCCAGGACGGCAGCTCGGTGACCGTCTCCGGCAGCGCCACCGACAGCGGCGGCGGCGTGGTGGCGGGCGTGGAAGTGTCCACCGACAACGGCAACACCTGGCACCCGGCGAACCTGACCACGGCGGCCGCGACGACGGTCAGCTGGTCCTACTCCTGGATCGCCCACGGCAATCCCTCCACGACGATCAAATCGCGCGCCGTGGACGACAGCGGGAACCTCGAGAAACCAGCCGCCGGGACCACGGTCAACGTGGCCTGCCCGTGCACGATCTGGGGCAGCTCCTACACGCCTGCGATCGTGGATGCGGGTGACCCCCGGGCGGTCACCCTCGGCGTCAGCTTCACCTCTGAAGTGGCGGGCACGATCACGGGCATCCGCTACTACAAGGGGCCCACCAACACGGGCACGCACGTGGGCAGCCTGTGGAGCTCCACCGGCACGCTGCTGGCCTCCGCCACCTTCACTGGCGAAACGGGCACCGGCTGGCAGCAGGTCAAATTCGCCTCACCGGTGACGATCGCCGCCAACACGAAGTACGTCGCCGCGTACTTCGCCCCGGCCGGCCACTACTCCGAAACCGAATGGTACTTCTACACCCCGCCACCCGTCGGCGGTCACGTGCTCAACAGCGCGCCACTGCACGCCACGCCCGGCAACGCCGCGCCGGCGGGCGGGGAATTCTCCTCGGTCAACGGCCTCTACTCCTACGGCGCTGAAAGCACCTTCCCGGTTGAGAACGAAAACGCGACCAACTACTGGGTCGAACCGATGTTCATGCCCAACGGCAGCTCCAGCGGCCCTCCCGGCCAGCCCGGCAACGTGACGGCGACCGCCGGCGTGGGCTCGGCCACCGTCAGCTGGAGCGCCCCCGCCAGCGGCGGAGCCGTGACCGAATACAAGATCACGCCGAAGGTGAACGGGGAAGCAAAGACGCCCACGATCCTGACCGGCAACCCGCCCGCCACGAGCACGACGATCAGCGGGCTGACCAACGGGAGCACCTACACGTTCACCGTGCAGGCCCTCAACAGCCAGGGCGGCAGCCCGCTGGCGGAATCGAACGCGGTCGTCCCCGGACCCCCCGGACAGCCCGGCGGCGTGACCGCGGCGCCCGGCATCGGCTCGGCCACGGTCACGTGGAACGCACCGGCGACCGGCGGCCCGGTGACCGAATACAGGGTCACCCCGTACACGAAAGGGGAAGCGAAGACCGCCACCGTCCTGACCGGCAACCCGCCCGTGACGAGCACGACGATCACCGGCCTCACCAGCGGCGCCACCTACACCTTCACCGTGCAGGCGTTCAACAGCCAGGGCTCCGGTCCGGTCTCGGCCGAATCCAACGGGGTCGTTCCCAGCCCGCCGGGGGTGCCGAGCGCACCGGGGACCCCGACCGCGAGCGCAGCCACCAGGCAGGTGGCGCTCAGCTGGACCGAACCGACGAGCAACGGCGGCAGCGCAATCACCGGCTACAAGATCACGCCGTACATCGGCTCCACAGCGCAGGCGACAACCGAAGTCGGGGCCAGCACCCTTTCGACGACCGTCACCGGGCTCACGAACGGGAAGGCGTACACGTTCGTCGTGCAGGGGGTGAACGCCAATGGCCCGGGCGTGGCCTCGTCGGCGAGCACGGCGGTCACGCCGCAGGACACGATCTTCGACTTCACCACACCGACGACGCTCGACTCGGGTGACACCACGTCTGTCGAGCTGGGGGTCAAGTTCTCCTCCGAAGTGCCCGGCACGATCACCGGCATCCGCTTCTACAAGGCGGCCGCCAACACCGGCACCCACATCGGCAGCCTGTGGAGCTCAACCGGGACGCTGCTGGCGTCGGCCACGTTCACGAGCGAAACCGCCTCCGGCTGGCAGCAGGTGAACTTCGCCACCCCGGTGGCGATAACCGCCAACACGACCTACGTGGCCGGCTACCTGGCCCCCAAGGGCCATTACTCCGAAGCCCTCTCGGGCTTCTCCGCCGCCGGTGTGACCAACCCGCCGCTCACCGCGCTGGCAAACTCCACCAGCACAAACGGCGTGTACGCCTACGGTGCCTCGAGCACGTTCCCGTCGAGCTCCTACAAAGCCACCAACTACTACGTCGACGTCGACTTCGAACCCGCCGCCCCCAACCCGCCGGGACAGGTGACCGGAGTCACCGCCACGGCGGGCGTGAGCGCGGCCACCGTCAGCTGGAGCGCCCCGACGAGCGGCGGAGCGGTGACCGAATACAAGATCACCCCCTACATCGGGTCGACCCCGCAGACCGTGACCACGCTGACCGGCGCGCCGCCCGCCACGACCACGACGGTCACCGGGCTGAAAGCGGGGACCGCCTACAAGTTCGTGGTCCAGGCCTACAACGGCTACGGACCGGGGACCGCCTCGAGCGCCTCCAACGAAGTCACGCCCGCCTCCTCCGGCCCCGCCTCGGCGCCGACGATCCTGAACGTGGCGGCCGCCACCGGGCAGGCTCAGATCAGCTGGAGCGAACCGGCGAGCAACGGCGGCAGCGCGATCACGGGCTACAAGATCACGCCGTACGTCTCCGGCGTCGCCAAGACGGCCACCGAAGTCACCGGCACGGGCACCTCGACGATCGTCAAAGGACTCACCAACGGAACCACCTACACCTTCACCGTGGCCGCCATAACCGGGAGCGGAGCGGGCACCCCCTCCGCGCAGTCGGCGGGCGTGGTGCCGCGCGACACGATCCTCGACTTCGCCACGCCGGCCGTGGTCGACTCGGGCGACCCCCACTCCGTCGAGCTGGGCGTGAAGTTCAGCTCCGAAGTGGCCGGGAAAATCACCGGCATCCGCTTCTACAAGGCGGCCGCCAACACCGGCACCCACATCGGCAGCCTGTGGAGCTCCACGGGCACCCTGCTGGCGTCGGCCACGTTCAGCGGCGAGACCGCCTCCGGCTGGCAGCAGGTGAACTTCGCCACCCCGGTGGCGATAACCGCCAACACCACCTACGTGGCGGGCTACCTGGCGCCGACGGGCCACTACAGCGAATCGCTGTCGGGCTTCACGAGCGCGTTCACGAACCCGCCTTTGACGGCGGTGGCGAACTCGGTCAGCGCCGACGGCCTGTACGCGTACAGCGCCTCGAGCGTCTTCCCCACGAGTACCTGGCAGGCGACCAACTACTGGGTGGACGTGGACTTCGAATCGCCGTGATTCCCGCAAACTCCTAGCATTCTGAGGGGGCTTGGCTTGCCGGCACACGAGCGGGCGGAAGTCCGGAAGAGAGCGGGACGTTGCTCGATTGTGCAAGGCCGCGCAGTCCCACAGCCGGCGTTGCCCGTGCTGCGCAGCGGTCGGGGTGCGCCATGAGGATGTCCGCGGGGGCGGGACGCCGCCGGCGGCGGCGCCTGCCGTCCCGAGCGCTCTCGGCGCTGCTGCTCCTGTGCGCCCTCGCGCTGCTCGCCTACCCGGCGGCCACGGCCGCCGCCGGCGGAGAAGACGAATGCGCCTCCACGCCCAACCCGACCGCGTGCGAGAACCAGCTCCCCGGGGACCCGCCCCAGGACTGGCAGATCCGTGGCGCCGGCGATCCGTCGATCCAGGGCTTCGCCACCGCGATGAGCGTGAACGCCGGCAAAACCATCTCCTTCAAGATCGACACCGACGCCAGCGCCTACCACATCGAAATCCTCAGGCTGGGCTACTACCAGGGCGACGGCGCGAGGGTCGTGGCCACGGGCATCCTGCCCACGGCACAGCTGCCCCAGACCCAGCCGGAATGCCTGCACGAAGCGTCCACGGGCCTGATCGACTGCGGCAACTGGGGCGTCTCGGCCTCCTGGACGGTCCCGACCAACGCCGTCTCGGGCGTCTACCTCGCCCACCTCGAACGCGACGACACGGGTGGCTCGAGCGAGATCCCGTTCGTGGTGCGCAACGACTCCAGCCACTCGGAAATCCTGCTGCAGACCTCCGACGCCACATGGGAGGCGTACAACAACTACGGCGGCAACAGCCTCTACACCTGCACCGTGTCGTGCCCACCGGGCAACCCGAGCACCTACAAGGGGGCCTACGCGGTCTCCTACAACCGCCCGTTCAACGGCGGCTTCGCCCTCAACGGCGGCGCCTCCTACCTGTGGTACGCCGAATACCAGATGATCTACTGGCTGGAGGAGAACGGCTACAACGTCAGCTACACCAGCGAGTCCGCCGTCGACGGCAAAGGGTCGCTGCTGGACAACCACAAGGTCTTCGTCTCCAGCGGCCACGACGAGTACTGGTCGGCGGGGCAGCGGGCGAACGTCGAAGCGGCCCGCGAAGCGGGGGTCAACCTCGCCTTCTTCAGCGGCAACGAGCTGTTCTGGAAGACGCGCTGGGGGCCGAGCACCGAAGGCTCGAACACGCCCTACAGGACGCTCACCACCTATAAGGAGACCCACTTCGAAGGGCCCACCGATCCGGAAGACCCCCCGACCTGGACGGGCGCCTGGAACGACCCGCGCGGGGGCCCCACGGCCGACGGCGGCAATCCCGCGAACTCGCTCACGGGCCAGCAGTTCGAGGTCAACTCGGGAACGTCGGACATCACCGTCCCCTCGACCTACAGCAAGCTGCGGCTGTGGCGGCACACGGCCGCCGAAGACCTCTCCCCGGGACAGTCGCTGACGCTCGCCCCCGGCACCGGCACGCTCGGCTACGAGTGGGACGAAGACGTCGACAACGGCTATCGCCCGGCGGGCGAGTTCGACCTCTCCTCCACGACCGTCAGCGGGCTGCAGGCGTTCACCGACTACGGCAGCACGGTCAGCTCCAATCAGACGGGGACCCACCACCTGACGCTGTATCGGGCCCCGAGCGGGGCGCTCGTGTTCGGCGCCGGGACCGTGCAGTGGTCATGGGGGCTGGCCGACATCAACGCGTGGGCGGTCGGCACGACCGACCCCTCGAACAACCCGCCCGACCCCAACATGCAGCAGTTCACCGTCAACCTGCTGGCGGAAATGGGGGCCCAGCCGGGCACCCTGCAGCCCGAACTCCAGGCGGCGGAAGCATCCAGCGACCAAACCGCCCCCAGCTCGACCATCACCAGCCCGGCCTCCGGCGAAACGATCACCGACGGCAGCCAGACCACGGTCACCGGGACGGCCCTCGACGGCGGCAGCGGCGTCGTGGCGGGCGTGGAAGTCTCGACCGACAACGGCGCCAGCTGGCACCCGGCGACGATCACCAGCCCGGACGGGTCGAGCGTCTCCTGGTCCTACACGTGGGCCGCCCACGGCTACCCCTCGACGACGATCAGATCCCGGGCCGTCAACGACAGCGCCGACCTCGAGACGCCCTCGGCCGGCGTGCAGGTCAACATCTCCTGCCCCTGCACCCTCTGGGGGAACTCGATCACCCCGGCTGTCACCGACTCCGGGGACCCCCACGCGGTCACGCTGGGGATGAAGTTCACCACAGAAACGTTCGGCACCATCACGGGCATCCGCTTCTACAAGTCGGAAGCCAACACCGGCACGCACGTGGGCAACCTCTGGACGGCCGGCGGGACGCTGCTCGCGAGCGCCACGTTCAGCAGCGAAACGGCCTCCGGCTGGCAGCAGGTGACCTTCTCGAACCCGGTCGACGTATTCCCCAACACGACCTACGTCGTGTCCTACTTCACCCCCACGGGCCACTACTCGGCCACCAGCACCTACTTCTTCACCCCGCCGGCCACCGGTGGGCACATCCTCAACAGTCCTCCGCTCCACGCCACGCCCGCCAATGCGGTCCCGGCGAACGGCAGCTTCTCCTCGGCCAACGGCTTCTACTCCTACGGGCCGACCAGCACCTTCCCCACCAACAGCCTCAACGGCACCAACTACTGGGTCGGCCCGGTGTTCACGACGGCGACCGCCCCGGGGGCGCTCACGAACCTGAACGCGGTCGCGGGCCGTGGCTCGGCCGTCCTCAGCTGGAGCGCGCCCACGACCGGCGGCCCGGTGACCGAATACAAGATCACCCCCTACATCGGCACCGAAGCCCAGGCGGCGACGATCCTGACGGGCACCCCCCCGGTGACGACCACGGTCGTGGAAGGCCTCAAAAACGGCACCCCGTACACGTTCACGGTCCAGGCCCTGAACCCGAACGGGGCCGGCCCGGTGGCCGAAGATCCCGTCGCGGTGACCCCGTCCACCGTCACACCCCCCTCCGAACCCACCAACATCACCGCCAGCGCCGCAACCTCGCAGGCACTGGTCACGTGGAGTGAACCGGCGAGCAACGGTGGTAGCGCGATCACGGGCTACAAGATCACCCCGTACGCGGGGACCACCGCGCTGACGCCGGTAGAAGCCGCAGCCGGTGCGACCTCCGCGACCGTCAAGGGCCTCGCCAACGGGACC